>BBFS01000113.1 GCA_001313365.1 Paenarthrobacter nitroguajacolicus JCM 14115 | reverse complement strand
TCGCAACGCGCCCCCGGCCACTGCCATCACCTATCTCCGACGCGCCATAGCTACTGGAGCTCGGACCCTGAGGAACGAGCCGACTTGCTGTTCGACCTGGGGGGGATCATGGAGGCAGCCGCGGGCGAACCCACTTCACTCAAGCACCTCGAGGATGCGCTGCAGTTGACCGAGGTTTCGCAGATCCGGTCCCGGGCCATGTACGCCCAAGGCCAGACCTTGTTCCGGTATGGACGCGCGGCCGAGGCGCGCACAGTCTTCCGCCGGGGGGGTGCTGACCTGTTTGGCGACGTCGACCGGGAAGCGGCGCTGGCCTTTGAAGCAGGCTATACCGCCTCGGCCACCTACCTCATTGATGGTCTCGATGAGGCTTATCACCGGGTTTCCGCCCTTGCCGCCGGCTGGACCGAGCCGGCAAAGCGCAGCGCTGCCGAGCGGCTTTTGATCCTTCACTTGGCGGTGTTTCGTGCCATGTCAGACCCGAACTCACCGGACCACGCCAAACTAGCCATCGAGGCGCTGGGGGGGGATGGCGTGCAGCTCTGGCAGGAAACATCGGACGGTATGACAATCAGTCACACGGCTCTGGCCTTGACGTGGTGCGGCTACCCGAGCGAGGCTGTCGAGGTCTGCACCCGTGTGCTTGATGACGCACATGAGCGCGGGGACACGTTGATCTTCGCCGAGATATCACTGGCCCGGGCACTCGCAATGTACGCTTTGGGGGGCGCGTGGATGAGGCGACGGTAGATGCTGAATCCGCGATCGCGGGAATGAGGCACGGATGGAATTCCACTGTCCCTGCGCCGCAGGGTGTGCTCGCTTACTGCCTGATAGACAAAGGCGAGCTGGATGCGGCCGCTGAGGTGATTGATGAGGCAGCAGGGCACCTCCGGTCGGGCGCGACCGAGACTTTGAACGTCTGGTACTACATGGCGCGCGGGCGGCTGTATCTGGCCCGGGCAGACCCGGCGACTGCGCTTACGGACTTTCTTTATGCCGGGAAGCTGCTTGAAGACCGCAACTTTCGCAACCCGAATTACCTGTTGGTGCCGTGGAGGTCCCAAGCGGCCCTCGCAGCGCACTCGCTTGGTAAGGAGCAGTACGCTCAACAACTCGTCGCCGAAGATATCGAACTCGCTGAGTCATTCGTCATCAGTAATGCCTCGGTGCCGCGCTCCGTGTGAAGGCGCTTGTTTCTTCGTCCATCGTCGACATTCCGGCACTGGAGTTGTCCTTGGCTGCGTTGTCGGCACCCAACACGTCGTCGCTGGAGCGGGCCCGCACTCTTGTCGAACTCGGGGGGGCAGCCTTGCGTCGAAGAGGAAACCGGAAGGCTTCGCGGGAGCCCCTGCGCGAAGCCTTGGACCTGGCGCACCTAAGCGGCGCCAATGACGTGGAGTCACGGGCACGGGCAGAGCTCCTGGCAAGCGGGGCGAGGCCTCGACGAACGGCGCTCACCGGGACCGGGTCCCTGACACCGAGCGAGGAGAGGATTGCCACCCTTCTCGCCAATGGTCTTCCAACGCGGGCCGTCGCAGACGATTTGCATCTTTCAATCAGCACCATCGACTGGCATCGCCGCAACATCTATCGCAAGCTTGACATTCGGTCGCGTACGGAGTTGCGCGAAGCACTCTCGATCGACTGATCAAATCCACGGGGTGCCCCCCCCTCAATTTCCCATGGTGGAGAGGGGGGGGCGATACCCGGGCCGTCCGAGACTAGCGTTGAAATCCAGACGCCCGAGGACCATCCGTCGCCGGTGCGTCATCGGACACCCCCCCTGAACAAAGGAGTTGATATGCACGCTGTGCTCTCACCCGCTGCCCGTCGACTCACTGCCGCCGCACGCGACGGGCTTCCTGGCCAGCCCGTGCGAGATGTCCTTGCCGACGATGATGTCGCGGCAGCTTACGATGTTCAGCTTGAGATGATGCGGCTTGAAGTGAACAGCGGCAAGTCAATTGCTGGGCGCAAGGTTGCCATGACTTCTGAGGCTGTACGCCGTCAATTCGGAGTGGACAGCCCAGCGCAGGGTTTCCTATACCTCGATCGCGACCTCAGCCGACAGGGGGGGATAGTATCCGGCGATTTTCTCGACCCAAAGATCGAACTGGAGGTGGCATTCCTCCTGGGTGACGATGTTGGTGCGCTGTCCAAACGCGGCACAATCAGGCGAAATGATGTTCTGCGCGCCACCCGATGGATTGCTCCTGCCTTCGAGATCGCAGACTGCAGGATCCGGGACTGGGACATCACGCAGGTGGACCTCGTCGCCGACAACGCTTGCGGTTCCGCGTTTGTACTGGGAGACGAGCGCGTCCGCCCACAAGGTGTGGATCTACGTACGTCCCAGGTGGAACTTTGCATTGACGATGAACTTTCCTTCATCGGATCGGGCGCGGATTCGATGGGCGACCCGTTTCTTGCCGTCGCTTGGCTGGCAGAGTTTGCGCGGGATCTGGGTGTCCCACTCCAGCCAGGGGAGATCATCCTCTCAGGGGGGGCTCTTGGCAAGGCGCTGCCGTTGCCCCGCTCCGGCGTCATCTCCGGCCTCATAGCCGGGGGGGTCGGCGAGGTCACCGTGAACGTGACAACCTGACTCCCAGCCCCACAGTCCAGCATGCGTCGGCGAACGGAACCTGAACCGGTTCTACAAAACCCGAGACGGGACACTCCCAGCCGAAAAGCCCATATACAGGCACGCAATATCAGTTATGACCGGCGTATTCCTACCGGCCCCCAATGGAGAGGCACATTACCATGATCCCCCACAAAGAAAGTGATCATTTCGGCCGCCGTGACGGGTTCAATTCACGTTCCCTCAATGAGCGAGTTCCTTCCGGTTACCCCCCCGGTCCAGATTGGGGAAGCTGCCGTCGCATCGGCCAATGCCGGTGCCGCTATTGTGCATTTGCATGCCAGGCAGGCGCCGGACGGGCGGCCCGCTTCCTCGCCGGATGTCTTTGGAGAGTTCCTCCCACGCATTGCCGCAGAAACGGATGCCATCGTCAATATTTCGACCGGTGGAGCGACATCTATGACCATTGAGGAGCGCCTCGCTGCGGCCACCGCTTTCAGTCCCGAGCTGGCGTCTTTGAATATGGGGGGGTCAATGAACTTCGTGTTTTCGGGTATTGCGGAAAAGATCACCAACTGGCGGTATGACTGGGAAAAGCCCTTCGTGGAGAAGTCCTACTCACACCCGTTCCAGAACACCTTCGCCCAGATTGAATACGCGCTCCGGGTGCTGGGCGAAGGTAATGGCACCCGGTTCGAGTTCGAGTGTTACGACATCGGGCACCTCTACACGCTGGCTCACTTCGCTGAGCGCGGGCTCGCTAAGCCGCCGTTCCTGATCCAGGGCGTATTCGGAATCCTTGGCGGTATCGGAGCGGACCATATGAACCTCAATCACATGATTGCCGTGGCGGACAAACTCTTCGGCGAGGACTATCACTTCTCCGCGTTCGCGGCAGGCCGACGCCAGTTCGAATTCGCTACACACAGTGCATGGCGGGGGAGGGCATGTACGGGTCGGGCTCGAAGACAACCTCTACGCGGGCAAAGGCGTCAAGTCCGAGTCCAACGCTGACCAGGTCCAGAAAATGGTAGCGGTCCTAACAGATCTCGGCAGGGAAATCGCCACGGCTGATGAAGCACGGACCATGCTCTCGCTTAAGGGCAAAGCTTCCACCAAAATCCCCGAAGACGCCCAGTCGCGGTCGGCGTAACTGAATCAGTACCGACACTCTGCCCAGCCCGACGTTAGGAACTTCATGCTTGCTGTTGAACACGACGGACCCCCTTATGATTCTGCGGATCAACCACGGTAAGGTCAATGCGTTCGACCTGGACCTTGTCCGTGCCATCAGCCACCAGGTCCAGGACCTTGGCCCAGCCAAGGGCGTTGTCATTACTGGCACCGACCGGATCTTTTCAGCCGGAGTGAACCTGACCCGGCTGCTCGAAAACGACGTGGCCTACACCGCGGCGTTTGTGACCGAGTTGGATGCCTTGGTGCAGTCGATTTTCGAGCTGTCAGTTCCCATGGTCGCCGCTCTCACAGGGCACGCCATCGCCGGGGGGGCCTGCCTGCTCGCCGCTGCGTGCGACTACCGGGTGATGGCGCAGGGCCGTATTGGCGTCACGGAGGCCCTTGTAGGCTTACCCGTCCCGCCGGCAAGCCTGGAGGTCCTGCGGTTCACCGCCGGTTCCCGCACGGCAGGGCTCGTGTTGTCAGGGCGGACGGTGGAGGCAAACGAGGCCCTCGCGCTGGGACTGATCGATGAAGTCACGACCCAGGACAGCGTTGAACGGCGCGCTGTGGAGGTGGCCGGGCAGTTTGCCTCTACACCGGCCCAAACCTTTGCACTGCACAAGCAGATGCTCCGCGCAGACGCCCGCCGCCGGATACGGGAGGCCCTCACTGACCACGCAACCTTGGTGGCACAGGCTTGGACAGGGGGAGGAACCCCCCCGGCAGTTCGCGGGCGATTACATGTCAAGCTGAAAAGCCACAAATAGCACCTGAAGTACATGAGCCTTGGCTGCCCGTCAACAAGGATAGGTCAACAGCGCTTACAGCTCATTCAGCACACTGACGTGCTGCCAAAGGAGACACATGACTACCGCTGCACCCACCCGAACAATCCTCAGCGAACGAACGGTGTTCAACCGCCGTTTCGCCATACTGGAGTTCCAGCCGCCCGCCGGCACACTCACCACTTGGTCTGCACCTGCCCTTGATCAGTTAGCCGAAGCCCTCTGGTCCCTTGACACGGCCAGGCTGGACGCCGTCGTCTTTCACGGCACAGGACGGGTGTTCGGAGCCGGCGCCGACCTCGATGAATTCCGGACCTCGACACGGTTGGCGGATGGCGCAGCCATAGCCACCCGCGGATACGACGTCTTCGACGCCATCTCCCGGCTGGATGTGCCCACCGTTGCCGTCATTCAGGCCCTGCCCTTGGAGGTGCCCTGGAATTGGCGCTGCGCGCCGACTACCGAGTCGCGGCATCCTCCGTGAAAGCATTAGGCCTCCCTGAAGTCAGACTCGGGCTTGTTCCAGCTGGGGAGGACTAACCTCCCTGGCCCGCCTGATAGGGCCGGCCCGGACGAAGCACATTGCCGTGACGAACGCGCTGCTGGGCAAGCATCTGACGGCCGCCGCTGCACTGAAAGAGGCATCGTCGATGTCGTACTGGACGACGAGGATCTTCTCGAAGCGGCTCTTCACTGGACCAGCGACCTCCTTAACAGGACGGCCCCGGTCAGGGAGAGCGCTAAGGAATTCGGTCCAGCAGCCACCGTCGGGTACGCCCGCGACACTGTCCCGGCCGCAGCCGCCGTCACCGATCTCCTGGCACGCTGGCAACAGGAAGGTGCTGCAGCAGAGCCCATACGGCAGTCCTGCGACCGCACATACCTCCGCATCGCTGCGGGGGAGGACCCGATCCGCCAGGACACCATTAGAACCTTTGCCACGCTGCTGCAATCGGATGAAAGCCGCGCGAGCATCTATGCCTTTGACATCCTGCAGGACGCCCGCAAGAACGACCGGGCCGGTACCGACCTGGAGCCAGCCAGCGTCGGTGTGGTCGGAGGCGGGCTGATGGCTGTGCAATTGGCCCTCGTCTTCGCCGAGCACACCACCGCCACCGTTCTGATCAATGACCTCGATCAGGAACGGGTCGATAAAGCCCTTGAGCGGGTCACTGCCCAACTCGACCGTTCCGTGCACCGTGGACGCATAACAAATGAGCGTCGGGATGAGATCCGCGGAAGAATCCACGGCACTGCCCGGCTTGAAGATTTCCACACCTGCGAGATCGTCATCGAGGCAGTCTTCGAGCAGATCGAGGTCAAGCAACAGGTCTGGACCGCACTTGAACGCATCGTTGGATCAGAAACACTGCTCCTGACCAACACCTCCGCCCTATCGATCGCTGATCAGGCAACAGTCCTCCAGCACCCCCGGTCGGCTGATCGGCTTCCACTTCTTTAACCCGGTCGCGGTGCTCCCCCCCCTGATAGAAATTGTCCAAGGCGCCAACACCGCAACCGAATCCGTTGACAAGGCCTTTGCCTTGGCCAGAAAACTGGGCAAAACCCCCCCTGTCCTGGTCCAGGACCGTCCCGGATTTGTCGTCAACCGGCTGCTGACCAGACTCTTCAGCGAAGTCCTGCAGCTCATCGACGACGGAGCGGACCCCCCCTCCACCGTGGACCACGCTCTTGACCCGGTGGGCCTGCCGATGACACCGCTGCAGCTCCTGCAATTCATCGGCCCACGGGTTCAACTGCATATCTGCGAGAGCCTGCACAACGCCTATCCGGAACGATTTACCCTCAGCCCCAGCCTGGCCGGCATAGCAAAGGATGGACTGCCCGGATACCTGGCTGAGGACGGCAGCATCCTCCCGGAAGTTACCCGCCTCCTACCCGCGTCAAAGCCTGCTGCTGCTCCAGAGGACATACGAACGCGGATCCTCGCGGCAATGGCAGATGAAGCCCAGCACCTGCTCAGCGAGGGCGTCGTCTCACGACCGGAACACATCGACCTCTGCATGATCCTCGGGGGGGCGAACTATCCATTGCATACCGGGGGGGCCTGACCCCCCCTGCTTGACCGGGAAACCGGCAGCCACTTCAGTTCCCATCTCAAAGCTGGGTCCCCCTCCCGGGCATAGCTATCCCTACCGAACCAGTGTCACCAATACTTACAGGAGCAGCAATGAACCATGGTCAGGACGTTGTCATCGTCGGAGCGGCACGGACGCCGCAGGGTAAGCTGATGGGGGGCAACTCGCGGCCCTCTCGGCCGCGGACCTCGGGGGGGAGCCGCAATCGCAGGAGCCCTGGACCACGCAGGCGTGGCACCAGAGGCGGTCGAGGCAGTGATCATGGGGGGGCAGGTCCTCCAGGCCGGCTCGGGCCAGAACCCTGCCCGGCAGGCCGCAGCAGCGGCCGGCATTCCCCTCCACGCCCACGCCACCACAGTGAACAAAGTCTGCCTTTCCGGCCTCAGCGCCATCATCGACGCCACCCGTATGCTGCAACTGGGTGAAGCCGCCGTGGTCGTCGCCGGCGGCCAAGAGTCAATGAGCAACGCACCACAGCTGTTGCCGGGCTTCCGCTCCGGCCAACTGTATGGCAACAGCACCCTCCTGGACTCCGCAGCGCACGACGGACTGATCGACGCCTTCGACCACGAATCCATGGGATCGGTCACCGACCGGACCAACGAGGAACTACAGATCCCAAGGTCAGAACAGGACGCAGCCGCACTGGCATCGCACCAACGGGCAGCCGCGGCCCAGGACAACGGACGGTTTCATTCCGAAATTGTTCCCGTTAAGGTTCCGCAGCGCCGCGGCGAGGCGGTGCTCGCGACAAGCGACGAGGGAATCCGGGCAGACACCACCCTCGAAGTTCTGGACCGGCTAAAACCTGCCTTTTCTGCTGAAGGCACGGTGACGGCTGCCAACGCCTCACCACTCAACGACGGGGCGGCCGCAGTTGTTCTGACTACCCGCGAGTACGCGGATGCCCATGGACTGGAAATCCTCGCAACGGTCGGGAGTCCGGGCCAAATTGCCGGGCCCGACACTTCGTTGCCCGATAAGCCGCACGTGCCATCACCAAAGCCTTGGCAAGCGCAGGGTGGAAAGTGGAGGAGCTTGATTTCGTCGAAATTAATGAAGCATTCGCCTCCGTATCTCTGCACTCGGCAGCGAAGCTCGGCATCAGCATGGACCGCGTCAACCTCAACGGCGGTGCCATAGCCCTCGGGCACCCCCTCGGAGCCTCAGGAGGCCGGCTCGTAGTTACTGCTGTTCACGAGTTACTTCGCCGGAAAAGCGGAAAGACAGCCGTCGCATTGTGCGGCGGAGGCGGCCAGGGCGAAGCACTGCTGCTTTCCCGATAAAACGACGCCGAGCCGGACGTCGCTCTTCGCGGATTACCCTCAAGCTTCACAGGTAGAAAGGAAAGAGCAATTGGCGGCAGAATTGCGTAGCGATTGGAGCAGCCTTATCGGGGGGGCACGAGTCCAGGTGCGTCGTCACGGGAAGTACATTAGGTCCGGAATAATCGATGCCGCCATGCCGGACGCATCGGTTTTGTGGCTGGCTGCCGACGGAGCGGATGAGCGGCAAATGTTCGAGGCAGCTCTCGGCTACCAGGTATGGATTTATCCATGGGTGCAGAATGGCGAGCCCGAACACTCTGAATTTGACGTACGCACCCGGCCGCCAGCACCGGGTGCCGGTACACTATTGTTGAGTGTCCAGCGGCTGCCCGGATAGCGCATCCTTCAGTGTCTGCCGCGAGTTGACGTCCAGTTTGCGGTAGACGTTGCGACGATGCCATTCCACGGTGCTCAGGGTCAGATACAGTTGTTCGGCAATCTGGCGGCTGGTCATGCCTTGGGCCATGAGGTCTGCAATGCGGTGTTCGCTGGGGGGGGTTAGGGCATTCGGTCCTTGAATCACAGGGCGGCGAGGTCTCGCGCCTGCGGCGAGAAGTTCTTCGTGAGCACGTTTGCCGATTGCCGTCGCGCCGGCTGATGCGCGAGATCCAATGCCCGGCGGAGCGTGCTGCGGCATCGGACCCGCTCTCCTGCCCGCCTTTGAGCCGCGCCTAGCTCCAACAGGCTAGTGGCCAATTCCAAAAGGGAGGGATCTCTTGTGTCGAGGACCGCAACAGACTGATTAAGAAGACCGATGTCCGGCACGGGTTCCGCAATCATCGCTTTGCAGCGCAAGGAGGCGCCGAGAGTGGAGGCCAGGCCGAACTGTTCGGCCAAGGCAATATCCTTGTCTACAAGCGCAAGAGCCTCTGCTCCCAGTCGCAGCTTATGGGCGGCCAGTGCAGCTTGGGACCGCCAGGGAAGCAGCATGTAACCGGGATTGGTGTAGCCGTTGGCCTCAAGTAGCTGGCCGACCTGGATGAAGTCTTCCCATGCCCCCCTGCTCATCGTTTTGAGCGGCTCGAAGCCGCCCTCGACCCATATAAAACCATACGTTCAGAGTTCGGGTCTGTTCGTCCCTTAAACCTCTTTCTGCGACCTTAAGCACCTCTGCGGCTTCGTCTATTTCTCCGCGGTCCAGGTGGCAGTATGCCAAAAGACCTTGTGGTGCCGGGACTGTAGAGTTCCAGCCCCGACTCATGCCGATAATGGCGGCCTGCGCGTCGGCCATGGCCTCATCCACCCGGCCGCGAGCATACATGGCCAGTCCTCGGGCCAGCGAAATCTCGGCGAAAATCAGGGAGTCTCCGCGAACCCGGGCATCGGTCAGTACCTTGTCTGCCACGGCAACCGCCTCGCGCGGGGATCCACTCCACGTCAGAGCCAAGACGGTATGGCTTAGAGCCATGCCGTCGGAGGTCTCGCGCCACAGCTGCAACCCGTCTCCCAAGACACGCAATGCCAGATCGGCGTGCTGCGCTGATCCGGGTTCTGACATGGCTCGGAACACGGCTAAATGCAACACCAGTAATCGTTCCGCCGGGCTGAGGCTGTCAGGATCATCCATTGCCAGGCCGGACGTCATTGCGGCAACCCGAGGCATGGATTCGCGGGGGGGCCCGCCAAGGAGATAGGCCGACGAGGCGAGGTAGCCCGCTTCAAACCGCAGGCTGAGCTCCCGGTCGTAACTTGCGAAATCATCGGCGCCACGGCGGAATATCGTGAGAGCCTCGGGCGATCGGCCGTAACGGAACAGCGTCTGTCCCAATGCGTACATTGCCATGGCGCGTTCGCCCGGGTCATCCAGCATCTCAAGAGCCCGCTCGAGGTGCGTAAGTGCATTGCTCTCACCCGCGGCAGCTTCCATGATGCCTAGATCGATGAGCAGGCGGGCGTTGCCTATATCGTCGGGCTGATGAAATTCGAGAGCCCGGCGCAGGTACTGCGGCTGAGCCTGGTGCGCCCTTCTGTCCAGCGTTGCGGGCTGCGGCATGCAGTGAGGACGACGCCCAGTCTTCGAGTACGGGTGTTGCCCGCATTAGGTGCAGAGCGATGTCTTCTTGTCTTGCGCCAACAAGGTGAAGCAGCCGGGCGGCGGCCAAGTGGGCGCTAGCCCGTTCGTCTGCGCTGTACTTGAGATAGACCGCGGAACGGAAGAGTGGATGGTGAAAAGAAAGTTCGGTGCCTGAAGCGAGGATTTGGGCGGCCATCAGCCGTTCAGCAGCGGTGAGGGCTGCTTTTGGGGGGGAGAGCCCGGCTACTTGTGCGGCGATGGTCAGTGACGTGGAAGTGCCCAGTACTGAGACGGCACGGGCAAGCGCGGCAGCGTCCGCACCCAGAGTCGAAATCCGCAGCATGATGCTGCGCGCCACCTTGTCAGGAGCAGCATCGGCCGAAAAGATTGGAGTTTGTTGGCCCTTCTGGTGCACCAGCGCGGAAGCCACTTCGCGCAGAAGAAAAGGATTGCCGCGCGTGTTGGACCACGTTTCATCCACAAGCCTTCTGGCTTGCTCTCCGGCGGCAGCGAGGCCTTAAGGAACTGGCGCACACCGCCCACGCTAAGTTCCTGTAGACGAAGGGATAGATCTGCCTGCAACATCAGACGCGAGAAGAGGTCGTTATCGGCGGCAGGGTCCCCGCTGCGCACAGCGGTAACAAGTACTATTGGCAGATCCTCAAGCCGCTGGGCGAGATAGAGGAAGAATCGCAGCGACTGTTCATCGGCCCATTGCAGGTCATCCACCAGCAGGACAAGTGGTCGGCGATCCGCCAGGTTCACCATCAACCAATAGAGGCTGTGCATTAGTGCGAACTCATCGTTCACGGCTGTGGTGCTCTCACTCCCGGCTCCCGTGAGCATTCCACGCAAAAAACCTGCCTGACCGCGGAACAGGATCGCCAACTCCTCTTCCGAGGACTTGGATATGCGGTGCTCCAGCAACCTGAGCACCAGCCCGAGGGGATGCCCCTGCTCCAGTTCACCGCCGCGACCGCTGAGCACCTCAGCGTCGAGACCGCGTGCCAGTCGTTGCGTCTCCTCCAGAAGGCGGGTCTTGCCGATCCCCGCAGGTCCTTGGATAGTCGCTAGTTGCCCGGAACCGCTAAGGCCGCGGTGCAGCAAACTATTTAGTGCACTCATCTGCTCTTGGCGTTCGAGGAGCGGAATCGGCTGTGGTCCGTTGTTCCGGTCCGGGGGGGGAGGGTCGCCTGGGCAGACAGAATTTGTGCTTGGTCGATGTCCGGCATCCTCTCCCTGACTCCTTTGTCCGTGGCCAGCGTCAACCACTGTTTTCAGGTTACTCCCGAGAGCGGCTTCCTAGCGTGAAGAGTGACCCCGGGAACTCGAAAGCGTCCATGAGCCCATCGGGTGGGATTTGGCTTCGCGATGCCAGAACCGTACTTATGGACCGAGAGGTGACTGAACAGGCCCCGGTTTGATGACAACGTCCGTTCTCGGGCATCCAGACCGCAGCATTCCAAGGACCGGAATGGGCCTCCATGTGGTCCGGAGGTCCGGTAATTGCGCAAGGGCGTGCTGACGCCCGCGTATAACAACTCAGTCCGCCCGGCATACCCTCTCCGAATCGGCCCCGGGGGGGAGCAAAAGCCCATGGGTTCTCCAAGGGGGGGCGCCGGCGTCGCCACCGGGCCTAGTGTCGTTGCTAACCGGCCAGTGTGGTCGGGATCACGATTCAAGGAGGATTCGTATGACCGATGCAGCGCAGTTCCGCGCATTCACAGGTCGGCCCCCCCGGTGCCCTACTTCGCTGTAATGGGCCCATCCGAGAACTCTGGATGGATGGATGAACAGTTGTCGTGGCACGAGAACTGCTACGTCGGTGACTGGTCCTTTGTGCCGCAGATTCGAGTCAAGGGCCCCGATGCACTCAGGCTCTTCCGGGATTTGTCGGTCAACAACTTCGTCAACTTTCCAGTTGGCAAGGCGAAACACGTTATTCAGTGCAATGACGACGGCAAGGTGATATCCGAGGGCATTCTTCTCCGCCACGGAGAGGATGACTTCGAATATCAGGTTGGGACTCCGCAGTGGACGCTATACAACGCCCACCGCGGCGGTTACGACGTCGAAGTCACCTTCCCGATCACTCACAAGTTCCAAGTTTCCGGACCAAAGTCATTGGCCGTCATGGAGCGCCTCACAGATGCCAACTTGCTGGATGTAAAGTTCATGTCCACTAAGTACGGGACTGTTCGGGGGGGCGAAGACGTCATGTTCCTACGCCAAGGCATGGCGGGGGGAAGTGGGCTTTGAACTGCAGGGGGGGCCAATCGAAAACCACCAGAAGGTCCTGGAAGCCATCCTCGAAGCCGGCAAGGACTTCGGGATGCGTCGTCTCGGAACCCGAACGTTCATGATCAACCACCTCGAGGCTTGCTACCCGACAGGTGGGATGCATTTCATGAATGCTCTTTCTGATGACAGCAAGGCTGACTACTTCCGGTTCATGGACGAGAACCTGCCGGCGGAATGGGAGTTGACGCCCTTCAACGGCCCGCTACGATACAACTTCGCCACTACCTTTACGGGCAGCTGGGATGGCACCAACATTGAAGAGCTCTACCGCAGCCCCCCCATCGAAATGGGATGGGGGCCGCAACATCGCTTTCGACCACGAATTCCCCCCCGGCCGAAAGGCGTTGGAAGAGGAAATGGCCAAACCCCCCCGTCGCACGGTGGTAACGCTTGAATTCAACAGTGACGATATGAAGCGGATCAGCGGCTCTCTTTATGACGACGGCCCCCGTCTACCAGCAGCTCGATCTGCCTGAAAACCAGTGGGTTTCTGCTTGGACCGACTGGATTATCAAAGACGGTCAAAAGATCGGTCACGCCACCCACCCGGCTATAGCCGGTGGTTCAAGAAGGTTCTTGCCCTGTCATTTATCGACGTCGAACACAGCACGCCTGGGACTGAAGTGACCATTTTGTGGGGTCAGCCAGGCGAAGCACAAACAGAGATCCGGGCCACGGTCGCCCCCCCGCTCCCTATAAGCAGGACACGCGGCGGCGTGACCTTTCAAAGGAACCGGGCGTCTTCGTGTAAGTCAGAAGAGCTGGTGTGTCATGCCAAGCACGCTTGTGAGAACAGGGCGTGTCAACGACGTGCCGATCGTTCCCGGGGGGGACGTGCCAGGCGATGCCTCTGATGCCGTTCCGACATATACGGACCCCCAAGCCCTCTGACGAAGGTGTTCCTTCCATAGCTGTACTTCGGCCAGCGAGGTGCACTCACAACCCTGATTACCAATACACAAGACAATTTTTTCTAGGAGAATAGAATGCCAATCAACCGCATCGATCATGCAGCTGTCCGGGTCGAAGAACTCGGCCAAGCCTTGGAATGGTACGAGGGAGTACTCGGCCTGACCGTGCTGGATAAGACCAAAGACCGAGCCTACTGGCCTGCTCGGGTGACGCAGCCGATTTGACCTGATCGCAGGGGGGGTCAGAGCATTGAGAGCTTCGCTTTTGGCGTTGACCACGCCGACGATCTTGAGGAGATCGTCCATCGCCTGTCCAGCAACGGCGTGGAGTACGAGAAGTACCGCAGCCCCGACCGGCCTGGCCACGATGAAATCCTGGGGGTTTGACCTGCCCAGTGGCCACCGCATGGAGTTCGTGGTGGCTGACGGCAGCCGGCGTGCCGGCGTCACCGAAACCACATCCGACGGCGGATTCCGACCGACAGACATCGATCACATCAACCTCCTGGGCGAGGCCGACCCCCCCGGGAGTTCTCTGAGTTCATGAAAATGGTGCTCGGGTTCAAGCAGTCGCTTGCGCTGACCATCGCCGGTAACTGGGCCGCCTCCTGGATGCGCGCCACCAAGATGGACCACGACCTGGCTACATGCAGGCTCAGCGTAAGTCCGACCGCCTGCACCACATCGCCTTCGCCGTAGAAGACGGAAACCACTACTTCCGGCTCTCGGACCGGTTGGTCGAAACCGGAAACCGGTGGGAGTTCGGTCCGGGACGTCACATGGGCGGGGGGGTAGACCGTGACACCCAGGGCTTCGGCACCAATTGCTTTGCGTACGCTTTCGATCCTACGGGCAACCGCAATGAGTTCAGCGCAGGCATGAACGAGTTCGAGGACTCTGAATTCTTTATTGCTGAGACCAGCCCGGAGAAGTTCCCGGAAATCATGAACGGCTGGGCCTACAACATGCCCGAGACCTTCATGACCCAGGGATCCTAGGAGCCGTACATGCGATCACAGGCTGGCGGCATAACGGATCAGGCTGCCCTGCTCACTGCCGTCGCCGGGCTCGTCCACGGAAGTTGGTGGAACGTCGACCACGAGCACGGCTATGGTGGGGGAAAAATTCTTCCTCCCCCCCGACGGCGTGTGCGAAATGCCCGCGATGACGATGTCCGGCCGCGACGCCATCGCCGACGGATATGCCGTCCGGCGTGCAGCAGGAGACCGTGTCTCCCGCCACCTGGTGTCCAACCTGCAGGTCAGCGGGCAGGATGCTCACAGATCGTCGCCAGATACGCGCTGGTCCTGTATGCCGGGCACGGGTCCCTGCCTGTTTCCATGCAGCTCCCGCAAGCGGTGTGTGATGTCGAAGACGCCCTTACCGGTTACGACGATGATCTGTTGATCGCCCATCGGCGGCTGGAGGCGGTCTTCGTGGCAGAGGGCAATGGTTCGGTCATGCTGAGGAGTCGTGCGACATGAACGCAGTGTCAGCCCATCACGTGGATCAGAGCCTGCTCCTGTGGCTCTGATCATGGATGGGGGGGGAGTTCCTATGACAGGACCTGGCGGGGGGGAACCTGGCTCGAGCGCGAACTGCTGGCACAAGGCCGCACTCTAATACCCGTGGCCCTGCCCGGGCACAGTCCCAACGTCGCATCAGCCCGGCCCGAGGACTACGCCGAGATCGCCGATCAGTTGTGGCGCACGCTGGAGCGCCACGGCTGTCTCGATGCTGTCGGATTCTCGCTCGGCGGCAAGCTGCTTCTACGGCTTGCCGCCGACCACCCCCCCACCGCTTCCGGCGGCTGGTGATCGCCGGCGTCGGGGGGGAGAACCTGTTTTCAGTAGAGAACGGCACGGCCGTCTCGAAAGCCTT
>BBFS01000112.1 GCA_001313365.1 Paenarthrobacter nitroguajacolicus JCM 14115 | reverse complement strand
CCCCACTACAGGTGAGCGGCCCTGCCGCCGGCCTGACCGTCGTCGTTGCCGGTCTGGTTGATGAGTTCGGCTGGCAGGTGACGTGCGCAATCACCGCTGCTGCCGGCGTCGTGCAGCTGCTCATGGGTGTCAGCCGCATTGGCCGGGCGGCGCTGGCGGTGTCGCCGGTGGTGGTCAAGGCGATGCTCGCAGGCATTGGGATTACCATCATCCTCCAGCAACTTCATGTGCTTCTCGGCGGTCAGGCCGCGGGCTCGGCTATCGAAAACCTCACCGGGCTTCCAGCGGCCATCACCAATGTTGAGCTCCACTCTGCGCTGCTGGGTCTGGCCGTCGTCGCAATCCTGCTGACGTGGAAGTTCCTCCCCCGCAGCGGTGCGGAAAATCCCCGGACCGCTTGCCGCCGTCGTCGCCGTGACAGCCGTTTCCGTTGCAGTTGCACCAAGCGTCGAGCGCATCACCTTCAGCGGGTCCATCTTCGACGCAATCGCACTTCCCAGCCTGCCCGACGGAAACTGGCGCGCCGCGGCCATGGCCGTCATCACCGTGGCGCTGATCGCGAGCATCGAGTCGCTTTTGTCAGCCGTCGCCGTGGATAAGATGCACGGCGGCTCGCGCACCAACCTGAACCGCGAACTCGTTGGTCAGGGCTCAGCGAACGTCGTTTCCGGCATGCTCGGCGGACTCCCCCCCGTGACCGGAGTGATCGTCCGCAGCGCAACCAACGTTGAAGCGGGCGCCAAGAGCCGCACCTCGGCCATCCTGCACGGGGTGTGGGTCCTGGTGTTTTCCGCGCTTTTCGCCGGCCTCATCCAATTGATTCCGTTGTCCGTGCTCGCGGGTCTGCTGCTGGTGATCGGCGCAAAGCTCATCAAAGTTGCCGACATCCGCACCAGCCTCCGTACCGGCGACCTCCTCGTCTACAGCGTCACCTTGGTCTGCGTCGTGGCCCTCAACCTCCTCGAGGCGTCATCATTGGCCTCGCGCTGGCTGCCCTGTGCGTGCTCTGGCGTGTTCTCCGTGCGCAGATCCAGGCCCATGCTCCCTCAGCTGAGGCGCTGCCGTGGCGTGTGACCATCGCCGGCTCATGCAGCTTCTTTGCGCTGCCCCGGCTCAACCGCGTCCTCCATTCCGTGCCCGAAGGCCAGGACGTGGTGGTGGAACTCAACGCCGACTACCTCGACCACGCCTTCCGCGAAGCCCTGGTCGCCTGGCAAAAGCAGCAGCGCAACACCGGCGCGTCGGTGATCCTCGAAGAACACGGCACCACTGCTTTCAGCGACGCCGAGGACAACACTCCGCAGCGCCAGGACCCGCGCGAATTCCCGCTGCCGCCCCGCACGTCATGGTTGCCCTCTGGTGACGGTTCAACGTCGGAAGACGACGACGGCGGGCGGCAGCCGTTGCGCTCAATCCTCCTAGGCATCGACAAGTATCACCGGCGCCACGCGGACAAGGTCCGCCCGCTGGTGCAGGACCTCACGGAAGGCAGAATCCGGACACGCTCTTTGTTGCCTGCGTGGACTCCCGGGTGAACCCCCCCAACCTGATCACCAGTAGTGGACCGGGCGACCTCCTCACGCTGCGGAACATCGGCAACGTGGTGTGCAACGACGGCAGCGATGCTTCGATCGACTCGGCACTGTCCTTCGCCGTGAAGGGCTTGGCTGTGGACTCGATAGTGGTCTGTGGCCACTCCAATTGCGGTGCCATGAAGGCTGTCATTGCAGATGCTGAGGGTGCTTCGCCTGACATGGGCGACGGCTTCGACGTGTGGCTGGAGCATGCGCGGCCGAGCTACTCCGCGTTGCTTGCCGGGCACCCTGTAGCGGTTGCCGCTTCGACTGAGGGGTATAGCCGACTCGACCAATTGAGCATGGTGAACGTGGCCCTTCAACTCCGGAAATTGGAAGAACACCCTGTCACAGGCCCCCCCGCCCTGGCATCCGGTCAACTGCAGGCCACGGGATTGTTCTACGACATCTGCACGGCCCGGGTTGTCCTGGTGACGCCGGAGGGCATCGAGCAGCTGGATCCGAGCATGGCTGTCCGCGCGTAGCTCCTCATTCGGGCTGCCGGACCCGGGCCGCCACCACCCACTTTGAGTTGCATTCGGCCCCCGACACGCCCCCCCTTAGGGCGGCGTGTCGGGGCTGCTGCAATTTCAAAGTGGGTGGCAGCGGTCCGCACCCACTCCACAAGGGTCCCTCCGGTTTCAAATAACGAGCCCCCCCGGGGTACGGGAATTAACCACAGCAACGTGCGGAATACTGGATTCAGAACCACGATTTCCGGCAGGCGAGGGCTGCCGTGTGAGGAGGTGGCGGGAACGTGAACGCCGAGAACAACGCCTTCAGGCGCAAGCTCGAGAGGGGGCGCGGAACTGCGGGCGGTGCGCTCCTGGGGGCGGTAATGCCGAGGAAGATGCAGAGCTTGAGGCCGCGGATGCCGAAGAACGCGAGAAGCGCCGCAAGGTAGACGACGCTGCCCGGGTTGAGTACCTCATCCGGGACGCCATGAACCAAGGCAAGTTCGACAACCTGAAGTATGCCGGCAAGCCAATTCCCGGCTTGGGGGGGGAGCACTACGACCCCGACTGGTGGGTCAAGGGGCTCATCCAGCGGGAACGGCTGAGCGGGATCGGCCCGCCCGCCATTTTGCTGCGGATCGAGGACTCGGAGCTCGACGCCAAGCTGGACAAGCAGTACACGGACAAGCAGGTCCGGGACATCCTCGAGGACTTCAACAAACGCGTGATCGAGGCGCGTCGCCAGCTACAAGGCGGGCCTCCCGTGATCACCAGGCTCCGTGATGTGGAGGCCGAGGTGGAAAAGTGGCGGCAGCGCAGGGCGGCCGCGGCACCTCCCGAGCCGGAAACCGAACCGCCGGGCAAGCGGACGTGGTGGCAGCGCCTGTGGAACGGCTCCGGCTAGCCCAACTGAGTCGCAGTAGAGCGCGTTTTGAGCGCCCAAAACGCGCACAAATGCGACTCACTTGGGCGGGGGGGACGGCACAAACAGCAGCCGACGGCGGGACTGAACTTCCGCCGTCGGCTGCTGTACTGCGAAGGGTCCCTTAGGCGAAGCTGTCCTCCTTGGCCTCCGGAACGGCCGCAGCCGGCTTCCGCGCAACCAGGGCCGAGAGGTGCGCCTGCTGCTGGCGGAAGTGGCCGTGGGCGGTGAGACCGAACTCGTAGGCGGACTCGGCGTGCTGGGTGAGGTCGACACCGGTGACTTCGTGCTCCAAGGGAACCCGGAATCCGATGGTCTTGTTAATGGCCCGGCCGATCACCAGGGTGCCCAAACCGGACAGGGCGATGGTGATCAGCACGGCGACTGTCTGGGCAATAAGCTGCTGCGGGCCGCCACCGTAAAGGAGGCCGCCGGCCGAGCCTCGGTGGGGGGGAAGGCGATGAAACCCAAGGACAGTGTGCCGATGACGCCGGCGCCGAAGTGCACGCCCACCACGTCCAGGGAGTCGTCGAAACCGAACCTGTACTTCAGGTCCACGAACCATGCGCAGGCGGCGCCGGCAACAAGGCCCAGCCCGAGGGCTGCAAGAGGGCTGATGTTGGCGCAGGAAGCGTGATGGCCACCAAGCCAGCCACGACGCCGGACGCCGCACCCAGCGACGTCGGGTGTCCGTGACGGATCTTCTCGACAACGAGCCAGCTGAGCATTGCCGCTGCCGGTGTGACCAAGGTATTGATCCAGATGAGGCCGGCCTGCTCGGCCGTGGTTGCTGCGCCGCCGTTGAAGCCGAACCAGCCGAACCAGAGGATGGCCGCGCCAATCATGATGAACGGCACGTTGTGCGGGCGGTGGTTGGGGTCCTTGGCGAATCCGTGACGCTTTCCCACGATCAATGCGAGGACGAAAGCGGCGGTCCCGGAACTGACCTCAACCACTGCTCCGCCGGCGAAGTCGATGACCTGGCCGAAGATTTGGGTCACGGCACCCCCCCGGCGCTCATGAGCCACCGCCCCCCCAGATCATGTAGGCCAGCGGGCAGTAAACCACGGTGATCCAGATTGGAACGAACAGTGCCAAGCGCCGAACTTGGCGCGGTCGGCGATCGCACCGCTGATGAGGCCACGGTGATGATGGCGAAAGTCGCGGCGAAGCCGGCCTTGATGAGATCGGGCGAGCCGATCAGGTCCTGGAGGCCGAAGTGCGCGAAGGGGGGGTTGCCGAACAGGCCGAGGAAGCCGTCGCCGGTGGTCATCGAGTAGCCCCCACAGGACCCACACCACGCCCACGATGCCCGCCGAGATGAAGCTCATCATGATCATGTTGAGCGCAGCCTTGGCTCGGGTCATGCCACCGTAAAAAAGGCCGAGGCCGGGGGGTCATGAACAGCACCATTGCCGCCGACAACATCATCCAGACGTGTTGCGCAGAGATCTCCACCTGCGTTCCCTTCTCATTGAGCCTGTCCGAAACGGGGGCCGTTGTTCCGGCCCACGCCAACCCCCCGATCAATATTCGGTGAGCTATGTTTCCGACTCAGAAGAGCTAAGTTGCAGGTAAGTTACAGAAATCCTCCGTTCGTGAAGATCACGTCACTGCCATGTTTCGGGGATGTTAACGGCGCTTCTCTTGCGGCCCGGCGGGATAGCCTCCGCGTCGGCTGGCGATGATGATCACCAAGGCGATAGCTGTGGGCAGGGCCGCGGCCAGAGGCACAAGTTGGGCACCTACTGTGGTGAGGGCGAAAGCTCCGTACACGGCGCCGACGGCGATACCCAGCTGGATGGTCACCACGGTTAGCCCGTTAGCAGCATCCTTGTGCTCGCCACCTGCACGGAGAATCGCGGCCTGGTTGTAGATGCCCACCGCACCGAATGCGATGCCCCCACAGCGTCATCAGCCCGAACGCCCCCCACCCAAGTGCCGCCCAGTGCAGGCAGCAGGGCGAACGCAAGGGTCAAAAGTCCGACGGCGGCAATCACCGAGGTGCGTGGGCGGGAGTCTGCCGTCATGCCGGCAATCCAAATACCTACAAGGCTGGCGATTCCCACCACGGACAGGGAGATGCTCGTTGCAGATTCCGGCAGACCCGAGGAGAGCAAGAACGGAGCCACGTAGGTGAACAGCGTGAAGTGGGCAAGCAACAAAAGTGGCCACGCGATGGCCACAGCGATCACGCCGGGCAGTTTCATTGCCGCACGGAGGGACGGAGTCTTCTGGCTGGCTTGGTCATGCGCGCCCGGGAGAAGCCAGAACGCCAGAACTGCCAGGAGCGCGCCCACTCCGGCAAGGACCAAGAACGAGGCCCGCCACGTCATGAGTGAACCCATCAGCGTCCCAATGGGAGCGCCGACGGCCAGCGCGATGCTGTTGCCGCTGAACACAACGGCCATGGCCTTGCCCACGGAATGTGCTGGAACGATGCGCGCCACATACGGCGCCATGCTGGACCACAACATTCCGTGCGCGATGCCGCCAAGGAGCCGCGCCCCCCCGATCGCCCAACCCAACGTGGGGGCTGAGTGCGAGGAGTACGTTGCTGAGGCAAACGCCAGAACAGTGGCGATCAACAAGGTCTTGCGGGGGAACCCGTCCAGCCAGGAACCGGGAGAGCGGAAGGGCGGTAAAGACGATGATCGCAGCGTAGACCGCAGTGAGATAACCTACGGCCGATTCGTCCACGTCGAGATCACGGCTGATCTGGGGGGGAGCAGACCCGAGGGCAGGAGTTCGGTGGTCACTGCGGTGAAACCGGCAGCCGCCAGTACCAAGAGGCCGCCCCACGGGATCTTCTTCGGTTGCTGCGTTTCAGCACGCGACGCCTTGGATGATGGCGTTCCGACGACCACGGGGTGCTGCTTCAAAGATTGCTCCTCTGGAATGAGTCTGGGGGGATTTCGTAGGGGGGGTCCCTACAACGTTATGCAGCCACGGTGATGCGAGGGAGTCTCTGTCAGAAACCCCCTCCGGTTTGCAACACACTTTGTCCGTCAGCCATTCCTCGCGCAGACTGGGCCTGTGAAGCCCTTCCTCTTGCTGGCCACCCGCGCCGAAGATGCCGCAGCCGATGACGAATACCAGGCCTACCTCCGGTACTGCGGCCTGAAACCGGAGGAGTTGGTTCGTATTCGGCTGGAATCCGGGCCTTTGCCTCCCCTTGAACTGTCCGACTATTCCGGCGTGATCGTCGGTGGCAGCCCTTACACGTCCAGCGATCCTGTGGAGGAAAAGAGCGCGGACCAGATCCGGGTTGAGACGGAACTCTCTTCACTCCTGGACCGAATCGTGGCCGATGACTTCCCTTTTCTGGGGGGGCTTGCTACGGAGTCGGCACCCTGGGCGTGCACCAAGCGCCGTGATAGATCGCCGATTCGGCGAAGCAGTAGGGCCAACGGAGATCACGCTGACTGCAGAGGGGGGGGAGCAGGATCCCATGCTTAGCGGGGGGGTCCCCCACACCTTCGAGGCGTTCGTTGGGCACAAGGAAGCGTGCAGCCAACTTCCCGAGCACGCTGTGCTGTTGGCCAGTTCAGAGGCGTGCCCGGTGCACATGTTCCGGATCAAGAACAACCTCTACGCCACGCAGTTCCACCCTGAACTCGACGCCGACGGCCTGATCACCCGCATTAACATCTACAAGAATGCCGGTTACTTCCCGCCCCACACAGCCGATGAACTCATCGAGACGGCCCGCCAGTCATCCGTGACCGAACCCATGCGGGTGCTCCGGAACTTCACGAAGCGCTACGCCCGCTAACCCCCCCTTGAGTTGTGGGGCCTGCTCTGCGCGCTTTCGTGGGGGGAATTGCGTGCAGATTAGGCCTCGCAACGTGGGTGGTGGTTTGTTGTGGGGGGGCCTGCTTTGCAGCCTTTGGCGAAGGGATACCGGGTAGATCGGGCCTCGCAACGTGGGTGGTGGGGGGTCACCGTCGGGTCAGCTGCGGCGTCGCCGGTGTGGTTGGAGCGGGGGAGGGCGGCGGAGCCGGTGCCACGAACGGCCCGCTCGGGTAGAGGGCCACAGCTTCCACCATGTAGTTGGCCCATTGCGGACCGGCGATCATGTACCCGTCCAAAGATTTGTAGAACTTGCCGTTGATGGTGACGTTCTGCCCCGCCCGCTGCTGTCCCGCCGTCGTATCGCCAAAGAACGACGCCGTAGCGAGGGTCGTGGTGTAACCGGCCACCCACGTAGCTCCGTTGTTGTTGGACGTCCCCGTCTTTGCGGCCACGGGGGACCTTGGTGTGGACCTTGGGTTCAATCCAGACGCCGGAACCCACCTTCATCACATCCTGAAGGACGGAGTTCACACCGCGGGCCACGGCCGGTTTCACAGCTTCCCGGCATTCGGGTGTTTGAGCTTCGAACTGGCGCCCTTGGGAATCGCTGATCCCGGTAATGGCAATGGGTTTGCAGTAGGTGCCGTCATTGGCAAAGGTGGCGTAGGCGCTGGCCAGAACCATCGGGGGGGCCACGCCGATGGAACCAAGGAGATTGCCGATCTGGTGCATGTTCACCGGCGCGTTGTCCAAACCGCTGTGGAGGCCAACGGCGTCCACCATTTTTTGGATCCCGCAGAAGTCCAGTTGGGCTGCAGTGGCGAAAGTGGCGGTGTTGATGGAGTTGTAGAGGCCGTAGTTGATGGGCATCGGGCGGTAGTAGCCGTCGTCGTTATTTTGCAGGTCGTCGTCGGCACCCAGGTTCTGGGCCTTCTGGGCTGTGCTGTAGCCGCCAAGGACCTTGCCACAACTCGAACGCCAGGGGGGGAAACCCACCGGGTACACCCTGCGCGAGGCGTCGACCGTGGCGGTGGGGGGGTGCTTGCCCTCATTGAGCCACTCGGCGTAGATGAACGGTTTCATGGTTGAACCGGGCTGGAAACCGCCCGCCCCATTGAGGTCGTAGCCGTTCTCGTCTTTGGCATCCACATTGAAGTTCAGCTGGGTGTCGTACTTTCCTTCCTGGGGGGGTACGAACACCGTGTTTTGGGCCATCGCAGGATCTTCCCCCGTGCCCGGCTGAACAGTGGTCATCGCTGCGCCCCACTTGTCCGGGTTGGCTCCGGCGGACGCGTCCACTTGTTGCTGGGCGAGATTCTGGAGGCGACTATCCAACGTCGTGGTGATGGTCAGGCCACCGCGGTAGAGGAGCCGCTCACGTTCCTCCAACGTTGAACCGAAGGCCTCATTGTTCAGGATGAGGTGGGAAACGTAGTCACAGAAGTAGGTGGCGAACGATGTGCCCGCACACCCTTGCAGGGAAGGAGTTATATCCAGTTCGATAGGTGTGGCCACCGCTACGCCGTGGTCCACAGCCGTGATCTTGCCCTGTTCCAGCATCCGGCCCAACACCAGATTGCGGCGGTCGAGTGCAGCCTGGGGGATCGGCAATGGGGGTCGTAAATGCTGGGACCATTGACCAAACCGGCCAGGAGGGCTGCTTGGGGCAGGGTCAGATCCATGGCGGAGGTACTAAAGAAGTAGCGGGATGCGGCCTCGATGCCGTAGGCGTTCCGGTTGAAGAACACGATGTTCAGGTAACCCTCAAGGATCTGGTCCTTGCTGAAGCGCTTCTCCAGTTCCAGGGCAAGCTTGATCTCGCGCAACTTGTCGCCCACGGTCTTCTGGCCGCTGAGCACCACGTCCTCCGGCCGCCCGTCGGACAGGCGGGACTCGTTGAGGACGTTGGTGACGTACTGCTGGGTGAGCGTGGAAGCGCCTTGCCGTGTGCCTTGGGTCAAGTTGGAGCTCAGGGCACGCATGATGCCTTGGGCGTCCACACCCGCATGCTCGTAGAAGCGGCTGTCCTCGATAGCGATGATCGCCTCACGGATGAACGGCGACATCTCCTCCAGGGGGGGACTTTCACCCGGTTCTCGGCGAAGAAGGTGGCTATTAGTTGCCCGTCTGCAGAGACTACCGTGCTGGAAAGCGAGGGGGGAATCGACGTCGAGCTCGGCCGGCAGGCTTTGATAAAACCCTACGGACCCGCCCACGGTGGTGCTGGTGAAGGCAACCACGGGGGCCAGGAATCCTGTGATCAGCACCCCGCAGAGAATGCTCACGAAGAAGAACCCGAAGACCCTCAAGAGGACCTTGCCCAGACTTATCTTTGGATCCTTGTTCCGCTTCATTTTCGTGCCACTCCCTAGGGATGTCAGGCTGAAAAGTAGCTACAGAATACGTCCGCCAACGCTGTGGGGGGGCTATGGGTTTGACGCCCTATTATGGTCCCAAATCGGACTCAATCCAGCGGCAGCGTAACCCTCACAGTGGTGCCCCCCCGCCCAACCGCAGAATCGATGTCTACTGTCCCGCCGGCGTCGTGCACTGCAATGGACATCAGCAGCAATCCGAAACCGTGCCGCCGGCCACTGGGGGGGGCGGCGTGGATTTCGAAACCGCTGCCATCGTCCGTGATGGTGATTTGGATGCATGGTAAACGGCGTTGAGCCGGACGGTGAGCTGGCTGGCGTTCGCGTAGTTGAGGGTGTTGCTGAAGGTCTCCTGCGCCACGTGATACAGGAGGGCGGCGGCTGAGGAAGAGATCTCGATGCCGTGATGGGGGGGAGTGTGCCAGTGCACTGTGACGCCTGCACGCCGGAGCGGTGCGGCCAGCCGGTCGATGCATCCTGCGACACCCAGCGCGTAGAAATCCACGGGGGGGTGCTGGTCCTGGATGATGCCCTTGACGGAGACCACCTCGGTTAGTGCTGATGCCTTTTCCATTGCTTCCCCCACATCGTCGTGTTTCATACTGGAAATTCGTTGCCGAAACCCCTGTGTATTGGTGCTTCGTCTGTTTCCAGCGTGGCGCTGCTATATCAAGGAAGCTTTTCGATTGGCTCAAGTTCTCATCAAGTTTGCGGGGGGGGAGGCTTGCGGACCCTTGCGGGGGGGTTCTTCAAAAAGCGCCCGACGACGGCATTTGAGTGCCGTCGTCGGGCGCTGCTCTTTGTGTTTAAGACAGAGCCGCGAGCACCAGCCGGCAGGCGCTTGGAATCGGTTGGATGATGTCGACGGCGGTTGTCTCCGCCAGCCGCCGCGCGGTGGCGCTGAGTGGGCCGCCGGCGATGATGACTGCCTCAGTGTTGTCAGTGGCCGTAGCCTCTGTGACGGCCTGCGCCAACTCCTGGAACTGACGTTCAGGGTCTGCCGCCAAGACCAAGGGTTCGGACAGCGTCAGCCGTACACCGGTGAAGTGCTCCTGGAACCCGTGGTCTGCCACCAGCTTGCCCAGGCTTCCACCAACAATGGTGTGCTTGTTGCCATACCGAAGTGACGGAGCCCGCCGTGAGAGTCCTGTGCGGCTTCGTAAACGGAGCCTTGTCCTATGCCGATCACCGGGATATCCAGTTCGTCGTCCAACTGTGCCCGCCCCCCCGGATCACCTATCGCTGCAACGATCACAGCGGCCACCCTGCCGCCGTCGGGCCCGAAAAGGTAGCCATGCACAGCATTGCGGACATGCGCCTCAGATTCGGACAAGGAGACCGGATCCACGATCATGGAAGGCCCGGCGGCTGCGGTAATACCTACAACCCGGAGACCATGCGGCGCCAAGGTCTCCTCAGCCAGGTCCACCATCATGGTTGTGGTGTCGCCGTTGGTGTTCGGATTTACCAGGAGGACAGTGTCCGGGCTGGGAACGCTAGTGTCCATAGATCGCAGCTTCCTCGTCATCGCCCGGTTCAGCGTCCTCTTCCAGGGGCTTGTTGAAGGTCTCGGGCGGGAATTGGACCACGATCGCCAGGACGACGAACAGCACTGCCAGAGTGGTGAACATGCCCGGCAAACCGGCGGAGTCGAACACGGCCCCCCCGGAGATGAGCGGGAACAGGCCTCCGGACAAAGAACCCGCTGCCAGGATGATGGACGTACCGAAACCCCCGGGTGCGCGTGGGGTAGAGCTCCGGCGCAAACAGCCAAATGGTGGTGTTAAGGATGATCACCGAGAAGTTGAAGAGGACTCCGAAGATCACAACGAGCACGATGTCGGTGGCAAGGAAGGCCATGGACAGCCCGGACAGGCAGCCAAGAATTGCGGCCGCTGTGAGCACTTTCTTCCGGGGGCAATCGGCTGGCGAGGTAGGCGGCTGTGCAGGCACCCAGCAATGAACCCGACTGCATGATCAGAGTGAACCAGAGGCTCGTGTTCACGGCATAACCGCGGGACACCAGGATGGTGGGCATCAGCGTCAGCATGGAAATCTGGGCGGCGTAGGACATGCAAACGGCGATGCACAGCAGCACCGTACGCTTGAGGAGCTTGCCGCGGAGGGCGTCCTTCCAGTGGCCGGACGATTTCACCACCACAGGATCGGGTACTGCCGTGATGTATGTTTCCGGGTCCTTGATGGGGCCGGAGAGCTTGTTGCGGGCAAGCCGGGTGATGACGAGGTTTGCCTCATCGATTTTGCCTTGGGAAGCCAGGAAGCGCGGCGTTTCCGGAACGTACCTCCTGAAGAACATCACCAGCAGGGCGGGGGATGAAGAGCAGGCCGAACACCCAGCGCCACTTGTCCGGGCCGTCGAAGAGCGTGAAGACGAGGATGCCGAAGGCCGGTGCCAGCATGTTGCCCAGACCGGCTGCGGTGACGTTGATCAGTCCCACAGCGGTGCCGCGGTGTTTGGCGGCGAAGAACTCCGCCATCATGATCACGGCGACGGCTATTTCACCACCGAGCCCGAAACCGACAATGAAGCGGCCCGCGGCCAAAATGGGATAGTTCGGGGCAACGGCGCAGAGCAGCGAGCCACCGGCGAAAATGATGAGGTTGATGACCAGCATGTGCCGCCGGCCGTACTTGTCGACGATGAGGCCCGTCGCAAGCCGTCCAAGTGCGGTTGCCGTAAACGTCATTGTGTTGAGCAAACCGATTTCGGTGGCTCCCAATCCCCCCCACGATTGGCGGAGGATGGGTCCGGTGATTCCTACGGCATTTTGTTCGAGGGCGTCGAAGAAGACGCCCAGCAGGATCATGAAGACAATCTGGCGGTGTGCGCCAGTCACTCCAATCCGTTGATACGCGCCTTCGATTTGTTTGGCCAGGGATCCGGTCCGCGGTGTTGCAGCCTCCTGGGCAAGGTCTTTTTCCACAGTGCGCTCCTATCTGAGCTCTGAAGGTTTCATTCATTGCCACGCGAATGGTTCCGTCATGCGGAATGCGAATATCACATGAGGGAATGTGATGGAGATTACACTTTGGGATACCAAAAGGCCATGGTTGGCGTGTAAACAGAATGTGACCGGGAGCTCAATAAGAGGTGGGGGGCTGCTGCGGCGTGACCCTCTTTAGGAGGACTAGGTGCACGAATGCAGCCGAAATAAGTTGATTTTCGGCATCGTAGGGGTCAAAGAAGGTCAGGAAGCCGCAGCCCACAGCCACCGAACCTCGCTTGGAAGAATCACTGCAATAGGAGCCCTTGAGCCCGTTAGTATGCCAGCGCCTCACCGAGCCGCCTATGAAAGTTTAGGCCGTGCTTTTGCCTGCCTGCCGCGCCGCCTGCTCAATGCGGGCACAGTGGGCTCCCCCACTCTTCCGTGGACCGGCCAGGGATGTTCGGGTCGCCTGGTCTCTGCCCAATGTTGCCGTCAATGAGCTCGCGAATAATGTCCGCATGCCCCGCATGCCTCGACGTTTCCACGCACATGTGGACCAGGATCTGGTGGAGAGTGACGTTTTTCTTCTCCTCCGACCACCACGGCACAACGCCCCGAGCATCCAAGGGGAGGGACTGTATGGTCTCATCGCTGTGCTTGGCGGAAAAGTGGTGAAGCTCCATGATGTCCTCGCGGCTCTCACTTGCCGGAACCCACATGTCCGAATCCGGTGCCGCATCGTCGGCAAACCACGGCAGCTCCCTGCCGCTGGACCGGCCAAAGGTCTCGCCGAAATACCCCAGCTCCACATTGGCCACATGCTTGACCAAACCCAGTAGGTTGGTTCCCGTGGGGGGGTCATGGGCCTGCGGGCATCGTACTCGCTCAGCCCGTCCAGTTTTCCGAGCAGGTCCGTCCGGCGGAGGCGCAAGTATGTGAGCAGCGTCGCTTTTTCATCCATGGTCAGGACTCTATCGAAGGGGGGTCCGACACTTTCGGGACCGCGACCGCGACTTCGCGGGAACCGTGCCGGACCGCCGGAACGCTCCGGCGGCTTGGCAGCTTTCCCCGCCGACCGTGCACGTTTCCGGCGACTTGGGACCCCAGCCTAGGACTCGACGACGGCACTACCGCAGGCTTTTGTCGATGACACAGAAGCCGATGGTCAACATTCGCCCAGCCGGATCGCGGCAGCATCCCTTGTGGCGGAACAAGGGCGGATGCCACAGTGAACCATGGCCACTGAGGACGACGTAAGACGCATCTGCCTGGCATGCCCGGAGTGACCGAGCGCCAGAGCTGGGGGGCAGCCCGCGTGGTTCGCCAAGTCCCTGATGGCCCGCATGTGGGAAGAAGGCGTGGGCACGGTGAAAACCGACGAACGCGAAGCACTCGCAGCCATGGAACCCGACACCTTTTTCTGGACTCCGCATCACGAACAGTCCCCGAAGCTGATGCTGATCCGGCTGGAACGAATCGACATGGAAGAGCTCGACGAACTGCTCCAGGAGTCGTACCGAATCGCAGGTGGCCCGGGCAAACCCAAACCCAACTAAGTCGCAGTTAATGCCGTTTTGGGGGGGGTCAAAACGGCATTAAATGCGACTCAGTTGGGTGCACGCGCGCAGGCTAGACTCGGCTGCATGGGGGGATAACAACAAATTTGGGGGAACAGAGCACACCGCAGCCTGCCCGCAGCGTCTCTGCCGTCGTCGTGCCTTTGCTGGGGCTGCTCGCTGTGATCGTGGGGCTGATCGTGGCGTGGACCAACCAGAGCACGAACTTCGGCTGGTTCGCCTACGCACCGTTGAGTGACACTGTCTTCGTCGGGAACGGTGGGGGGGCCATGGTCAGCCAAGGCACACAGCTCGGGCTGGTCGTGACGGTCGTTGGCCTGCTGGTGCTCGCGTTCTGGGCCGGGCTCGCCATAGGCCGCCGAAGCCGCTGAGATCGCCGGACCCGCTGAGTTCCCCCCCGGATCCGCGCCGAAACCGCCCGAGAAACGCGAAATCGCCGGAAAGCTGCCAGCGAACTGGCAGCTTTCCGGCGATCCCGGCGCAAGCGAAGCGACGATCAGGTGAGCTTCACCTGGCGGTTCATATCCTTGTACAGCAGGTAACGGAACTCGCCCGGGCCACCCGCGTAGCAAGCCTGCGGGCAGAACGCGCGCAGCCACATGAAGTCGCCGGCTTCCACTTCAACCCAGTCGTTGTTGAGTAAGTACATGGCCTTGCCCTCAAGCACGTACAGGCCATGCTCCATGACGTGGGTCTCCGGGAAGGGGATCACGCCGCCGGGCTGGAAGGTGACGATGTTGACCTGCATGTCGTGGGCGAGGTCGCTGGAGTCCGTGAAACGTGTGGTCTTCCAGACGTCGTCGGTGTCCGGCATGGAGGTGGGCTCCACGTCCTTTTCGTTGGTGACGAAGGACTTGGCCGCGAAGCCTTCAAGGCGCTCGTAGGCCTTGCGGATCCAGTGGAAGGAGACGATGTCGTCGGACACGTTCTCCAGGCCCCATTCCGCGCCGGCAGCAAGGTAGGCGTAGCCGCCCTCTTCGAGGTGGTGCAGCTCGCCGTCGAGGGTCAGGTTGACCTGGCCCTTGGTGACGAAGATGACGCCTTCAACGCCTGCCTCAAATTCGGCCTTGGGTGCCCCCGCCGCCCGGTGCGATCTCCACGATCAACTGGGAGAACGTGGTGGCAAACCCGGAGATCGGCCGCGCGATGATCCACGAACGAGTGTTGGAGAACCCCGGCAGGTTGCTGGTGACGATGTCCGTCATGACGCCCTTGGGGGGGATCACCGTGTAGGCTCGGTGACGATGGCCCGTTCGGTGGTCAGCTGGGTCTGCGGCGGCAGGCCGCCCTGCGGGTAGTAGTACTTGCCCATGCGAAATGCTCCTATCAGTGCGAAGTTGGTTGTGCGAGCCGCGGGTGCGCCAGCGCGGTCAGCTGCGGAAGTTCGACGCGGCAAGCGACTTGACCTCGTCGGTCCCCACTGCGCCGCACTGGACGCCGCGGAG
>BBFS01000111.1 GCA_001313365.1 Paenarthrobacter nitroguajacolicus JCM 14115 | reverse complement strand
GGACGGTGGCGCGGACGGCGTCCCGGGTACCCACGACGGCGGTGCTGACGGCGGTGCAGATGGCGGTGCAGATGGCGGCGCCGGACAACAAGGCAGCTAAGTTTGAGCTCTACCAGTACTGATTTCCAGGACCCCGGCGCTGTGAAGGAGGCCGGGGTCCTGGAAAGACGCCTGATCGACATCGGTCAGGAGAGGTTCGCCAGCGAGGTCTGGGGGCGCACCGCGTTACTTACGCGTGGTGCCAGCGATTTCTCCGATTTGTTCTCGGCCAACGCGGTTGACGAGCTGATTTCGCGCCGGGGTCTGCGGACACCCTTCCTGCGCGTTGCCAAGGGTGGCTCCACTCTTCCGAGTCCTCCTTCACTTCTCCGGCAGGCGTTGGTGCCACCATCTCCGACCAGCTGGACGACACAGCGCTTTGGCGCAAGTTCGGCGATGGAGCCACCCTCGTGCTGCAGGCGCTGCATCGCACGTGGGAGCCTGTGTCGAGCTTCAGCACAAAGCTGAGCACCGAGCTCGGACATCCTGTGCAGGCCAACGCATACGTCACCCCGCCTCAGAACCGTGGTTTCGACGATCACTACGATGTCCACGACGTCTTCGTCCTGCAGATCGAGGGGGGGACCAAGCGTTGGATCATCCATGAGCCGGTCCACGTGGACCCACTGCGTAGCCAGCCGTGGACGGATCGCCGCTCCGCCGTCGAAGAAGCCGCTCAGGGTGAGCCTTATATTGACACCGTCTTGGAGCCCGGCGACGTCCTCTACCTGCCGCGCGGTTGGCTGCACGCCGCACAGGCGCAGGGGGGGAAGGTCTCGATCCATCTCACCTTGGGGGGGATACACAGCTGGACCCGCCATGCGCTGGCCGAACACCTGGCGCAGGCCGCTCTTGCGGCGCTATGCGACGATCCCGGGATGCGACGGTCCTTGCCAATGGGCGTGGATGGTCCTGAAGGGGGGGAGATCGCCGCGATTCGCAAACATCTCGCCGCCGCTGTCATGGAGGCTGATACTACTTCCCTTTTCCAACGCGCACGGCGGGGACAGGGACGCCCGGCCCCCCCGCTTGGCCCGGTGGCCCAGCTCGCGGCCGTCGAGAACCTTGCCCCGGAATCGCTGGTGCGGCTTCGGGAAGCACTTGAAGCCCGGTTTGAGGGCTCACGTTTGACTACCCGCGTCGGCTGGCTCGACTTCCCGGAGGTGGATCTGCCGTCCGTGCGGCGCCTGCTGGACGGCGAGGCTCACCGCGCGGCTGATCTCGGGGTTGAACTTGTGGAGAGGCTGTTACGCGCAGGAGTTCTCGTCCCCCCATTGAACAGTGATGTCGGCGTGAACAGTGACACCAGATGGTGACATCCCCCCCAGCTGCCGCAACGGGCCGTTTCTTCTGCGCGGAACGTGCCCGGCTGCGTGGCGACTCGATGGCAGGCACGGCGTCACCGGGCCTGGTTTGGGTTCTCATAGAGTATCCGGGCGCTGGCCGCCCAACGGTTTCGAGGGCCTTGATCTTGAGGCTACGACCAAGGCCATGGTCAGCTCCGCCGCGCGGACTGCGAATGCACGGATCCTCCTTGTGCGGCGTCCTGGCCCCCCCGGCGGCTCGGTGCTCGTCAGCGCCATGGTCCGGGCAGCTGGGCCGTACTCCGCCATCAAAGCTCCGGCGCCTATCAACAGCTATGGGGGGGAACATGGAACCGCGACGAGGACCTTGCAGGGATCGTTTCAGCTCTGGCATCTCCCGGGGGGGATCCCGGCCTTCCGCCGGTCATCCTGGTCTGCGCTCATGGGCAGCATGACGCCTGCTGCGCAGTGCGGGGGGGCCGGCCTGTGGGGGGGCGTACGCTCAGTGAGCGATGGCCGGAATTGGTGTGGGAGTGCTCCCACATTGGCGGTGACAGGTTCGCGGCCAACGCCGTCATCGTCCCCCCCGACGGTGTGTACTACGGAGGCTCGACGCCGGGACCTCCGTCGCCACTGTTGAGGGTCACCTCACCGGCCGCATCGGAGCAGAGCACTTGCGCGGTTACACAGACCTCCTCCCGCCGCAGCAGGCCGCCGTCGCGGCCGTGATTGAACGTTTCGGCCCTGCCGGGCGGCATGATTATCTGGTCACGGAGACGCTGCGCGAGGGCGACCAATGGCGCATCCACATCACTGGCAAGCCGCCCCAACCGGCGCATATCGATGTGGAATTGCACGCCCGCCGCACGCCATTACGTCAACTCACCTGCCGGGCGCCTATGGAGGGCTCGGTGATAGTTTACGAACCCACTTCCGTCCGCAGAACCTGACATTTGCGGACCGTGGCACGGGTTACCAGGCTTTAGCGGGGGGGCTCTGGATCTTCAGGCTGATCCATATCCAGCGGTGAACCCTCCAGTGGTGAATCGAGGAGGCTCGGTGGCTTAGGGACGCGAGCGAGTATCAGGCAGACCACCGTCAGCCATGCGACTGCGACCGTCAAAACCTCCGCCCACACCGATGCTCCGAGTTCCATGTAGAGATCATATGGCCCCTGAAGGCAAAACGGTAAGTAGCCTTACTTTCAATGTGGACGTTCGGAGTAATGTGGCGCTCCACTAGGCTTGGAGCATGACTCATGCAGGCTGAAGTAGTGGCGAAACGCGGCAAGGCAAACAGGTCCCAGAGGTCGACGACGGGAGTCGTCGAAGTGCCTTCCGGCACCCGTCCTGACGGTCCGGTCGCGGGGGGGTCTACTACATCGATACCGGCGACTGCGAGCTGCTGCAGGACCAGGACAACTCCAATGGCTGGCTTCTCAGAATCAACGGCGTCATGAGCTCGCACATTGACCTGGCTGACCCGCTGTTCCTGGATTTTGAGTACATGCGCTGGATCGCTGCCCTGGTTGAATCGCGCTGGCCGCGCGAGCAGAAGCCCAAGCTACGTGGCCTTCATCTAGGTGGGGGGGAGCTTGCTCCATGGCACGCTACTTCCACGCGGCCTACCCTGAAGCACGGCAGGTAGTTGTTGAGCTCGACGGCAAACTGGCTGACTATGTGCGCGGCTGGTTCGATCTACCCAAGGCGCCCTTCCTCCGGATCCGCGTGGGTGAAGCCCGGCAAGTTACTGAATCCCTTACTCCGGACAGTCGGGATCTCATCATTCGCGACGTCTTCGCCGGAGCTTTCACGCCCCCCCGCGCCTGACCACCCGGGAGTTCACAGCGCACGCAGACTCGGTTCTCGCACCCGACGGACTGTATGTGGTGAACTCGGGCGATGCCCCGGACCTCAAGAACGCCCGGGCTGACGCTGCCACCATCGCGGACACTTTCGAGCACACCATGATCATTGCCGATCCGGCCATGCTGAAGGGGCGCCGCTACGGCAACATGATCATGGCGGGCAGCCATGCGCCGTTCGGCGATGACCCCACGTTGGCCCGCAAGCTCCTGGGCGGAGGCGTCCCCGCGCACATTTGGATGACGCAAAAGTGCGCGCATTCGCCAGGGGGGGAATCCCGGTGCGGCACGACCCGGCGGCCGAGCCATTGGTTGAAGCCTCAGTTCCGGCTGATTGAACTGTTCCAGGTTCCCACAGGTGTGCGTAGCGGCCGCCGCCGGACAGCAGTTCCTGGTGCGAACCCGACTCGACAATCTGCCCGTGCTCCATGACCACCACGGTGTCCGCCGACGCTGCCTGGGACAATCGGTGCGCGATCACCACGGATGTCCGGCCCGCCAACGCGGCTTCGGCAGCCTGATCGAGCATGGTGGCAGACCCGGTTCCCGCTTCTGCAGTGGCCTCGTCGAGCACTGCAATGGGCGGGTCCTTGAGCATCAGCCGAGCCAAGGCCAGCTGTTGCGCCTGCTCAGGTGTGAGCTGATGCCCGCCTGCGCCCACGGAAGTCTCCAGGCCGTCGTCGAGCGTTTCAACCCAAGCAGCCCCGACAGCCTGCAGGCACGTGTGAGTTCCGCCGGGGGGGAAGCGTCCGGTTTGGCAAGCTTGAGGTCCTCGGCCAGCGTTCCGGAGAAGACGTGAACCTCCTGGCTGACCATGGCAATGCGCTGATGCAGGTCCGTCGGGGGGGCAGCGGCGGCTGAGTCCAGCCCGCCCACCCAGGCTGTCCCGCTGCGGGGGGGTGCTCCAAACCCATGATGATTTTGGCCAATGTGGTCTTGCCCGCACCGGAAGTGCCGACAATCGCCACCCGCTCGCCCGAGCCAACCGTGAGGGAAACTCCTTTGAGGGCCGGCCGCTGGCCCGGGTAAGCAAAGGTGACATCGTCCAGGACGATGCCGGCATCAGAGGCAGCTGGCGAGGCCGGGGGCAGTGGTTTGCTCCGCGGACATCGTCAGACCGAACATGCGCCCCAATCCGGCTGCGGCTTTCTGAAGCTCATCGAACTGCCCCAGAACCAGCCCGATCGGATCAAACAGTCGGTAGAAGTAAAGTGCGGCCGCCGTCGCCGCGCCGATGGTGACGGCGCCCTCGGCGTGGAGCCAGAATCCCACTAGCAGAACCGCGGAAAGTCCGATCAATTCCGCAAGGTTGAGGCGGTTGTAAAAACGGGTCAGGTAACCAACCCCCCCGCGCAGCGAATGGCCGATGTTCTCGTGCGAGGCGGCTGCCACAAGATCCGCATGGCGGGACCCGAGGCCCAAGGCCACAACAGACGGGGAGCCGTGGACGGTCTCGATGATCTGCTCGGTTCGGTTGGCCTCTGTGATCCTGACCGTCCGGTAAATGGGTGCTGTTCGCTTGAGGAACCAGCGAAGGGTGAAGATCTGCAGTGGTGCTGCGATGAGCACGGCCACCGCGAAGCGCCAGTCGATGACGCCCAAGCCCAACAGGGTCACCCCGATGGTGAAAGCTGCGCTGGTGAACGCGGGCAGCACCCCCCCGGAAATGGCCTCGCTGACAGCCTCGACGTCGCCGGACACCCGGGCCACGACGTCGCCGATGCCCGCCTTTTCCAGTTGTGCCAGCGGCTTCCGAACGGCTGCCGCGAACACTTCCTCGCGCAGCCCGGCGAGCGCTTCCTCGCAGATACGGGCCAGCAGGTTCTGGCCCACGATACCCAGCAGTGCGCCCAGGCCACCGGCCACCAGCAAGCCGATGGCCAGCCACAGCAGGGACAGGACGTCCCCCCTCCGGATGCTGCAATGTTGACCATGACGCCCAGAAGTGCCGGGGGCTGCCAAGCCGCAGCAGGATGCCGCCAGCAACACGAAGATGGTGAGGGTGAGCCTACCGCGGCGTTGCGCCAACAGGCGCCACATTGCTTTCCGGGTCTCGCGAGGGGTGGCTATAGGCAGGATTTCCGAGTTCACGAGCCCACCACTTCCCGGTAACCAGCCGACTTGGCGAGAAGTTCCCGGTGCGTCCCGGTCTCCGGTGTCCCACCGGCTCCGCCCACCACCACCCGATCGCAGATGGCCAGCAGGGTGGGGCTTGTGGTGATCAGCACCAATGCTTTGTCCGGGAAGTTCCGCAGACCGTCCGCGATGACGGCTTCGGTGGCAGTGTCGACGGCGGTGGTGGGGTCATGCAGGACCAGCACCGGCTGTTGCTGGTGCAGCGAGCGGCCAAGAACCAGCCGCTGGCGTTGCCCACCGGACAGGCTCTGGCCATGCCCGGTCAGGACGGTCTTGGTGCCTTCCGGCAGTTGTGACACGAAATCCTCGACGGCGGCAGCCGCCATGGCGCGTTCCGTCAGTTCGGCGTCGGCTACTGCCACGTTGTCGCGGATACTGCCGCTAAAGAGGACCCCCGTCATGGTTGTCGGCGAAGACCATTGAACGGGCGTGGTGGGGGGGGTCGAGGTCTGCGGCATCGTGGCCGTCGATGGACACGAGGCCGCGGGGGGGAGCGGGTGTGCGAAAGCCCAAAGTGTCTACCAACTGCCGCGCTTGTGTGCTGTCCGGAAGGACGACCCCCCCCACAATTTCGCCGGCGGACGCGTGAAGGGCGGGAAAGCAAGGTTCGTAGCGCTTGGCAGGAGCTCCAGCAGCGGAGCTGGTCCGCCCGGCGGGTCTGCCGGCGAGACTGAGCCGATTGCCGTCGTCGAACGTTCCGCTGCTTCGGGTGCGGGCACCGCCTCGGGTTCTTCCAGCAACACTGCTATGCGTGCGGCGGAGGCGCGTTTGCGGGCGAGTTCGACGCTCACGAAACCGAGCCCGGTCATGGGTCCCTGAACAAACTGCGCCACTCCAACAACGGCCACCAACTGCCCCACCGTGATGCTGCCTTGGAGCGCAAACCACGCTGCAAAGAAGGCGATACCGGCCAGGAACGCTGCGGACAGTGCTGTGCTCGCGCCCGTGTAAGCGGACTTGGCGCGGATGGCCTTCAGGGCGGAAGTCAGCGACGCCCGGCTTTCGGCGCGATAGCGCGCGATGGCAGCGTCCTCTGCGCCCAGCCTTTCAACGAGCGGGAACCGGTTATGAAATCCGTGGCCAAGGCGCCCGCGCAAGCTGCTGTGGACTGCTCCACGTCGCTGCGGTTTTCGAGCGGTTTGGTGAGCCGGTGCATCACCAGCAGCATCACCGGTGTTGCCAGGAGAACGGCAAGACCCAGAGGTACTGAGATGAGCAGGAGGGTGACGGCCGATGTGATCACACCGGCGGCCGCAGCAAGGCCACCGCTGATCAGCCAGGACAGCCCGGCAACCCTGTCGGCGTCGGAAGAAGCTATGGCTACGATTTCGCCCGGTGCCCGTCGGGCGGCCATGCCGCGGGGATGAAGTGTCCGCTCCACCACCAGTTGGCGGAGATCATGCGAGCCGTAGTTAAAGGAGCGCTCCGTGGCCAGGGTGCCGAAGCGCCACGAGAGAGCCAGCACAACGAACACCACGGCCAAGCGCCGAGCCACCCCCCAGGAGGCGCCGGCGTCGTTCGGTTCAATGGCGTTGTCCACCGCGGCGCCGATGGTAGCCGGCACCAAAGCCTCGCTGACCTGATGCAGGGAGAGCCCGGCGCAGCCGCCAACAGCAGCTTCCAGCGGCCGTTGGCGAACAAGGTGAAGCTGAAGAGCCGGGAGGCCGAACTGGAGGGCATGCTTACCATAGTAAGGCTTGCCTTACTTCAAGATGGCCACATTACCCGCCCACCTCCCGCCGAGATGGCAGCTGATGCCCATGTTTTCGCGGAACATCGGCATTAAGTGCCACCTCGGCGCGCTATCACCCTTGGGTTACTCAGCGCCGAGCAGCTCCTCCCGCCGCTGCTCCGTCTCCTCCCGCAAAGCCTGCACGACGGCGGCTACCGCAGGGCGGCGCATCGAGTCCGGGCGGAGGACCATCCAGTAGGGGGAGCAGCTCGGCGAAGTCTGACGGCAGCAGCCGCACCAGGTCAGCGTGCCGGTCGGCCATGAAGCACGGCAGGAAGCCCACGCCGGCGCGGCCCGGGTAGCTTCCACATGCACGAAAACGTTGGTGGAACTCAGGCCATCACGCATGGTCGGGACAAGCCTGCGGGGGGGAGCGTCCAGGTCATCCACTTGCAGCATGGAGTCAACAAAATAGACCAGTTGGTGCTGCGTGAGTTCCTCAATACTGGAAGGCGTTCCGTTGTCCGCCAGATAAGCGCGCGAGGCATACATCCCCAGCCGGTACTCGCCCAGTTGGACCGCCTCGGCCCGGTGAACCTGCGGCGTCCCCACCACCACTTCGATGTCCAGCCCCGAGCGTTGTTGCAACGCCCTTCGCGTCACGGTCACGATCTCAACGCTGAGTCCGGGATGTTCGCGTCGCAATCGGGCCACTGCTGGTGCGGCGATATAGGCGCTGAAGCCATCAGTCGCGGTCATGCGTACGACGCCGGTGATGGGGTCGGGGGGGTGCGGTCGCTTGGTCCCAGCGCGCTCACCGCAGCTTCAATCCGCTCAGCGACAAGTACGGCTTCGGCACCCAGCTCGGTCACTTCCCAACCTCCGGCCGCACGCGCGAGGACCCTGCCGCCCAGCGCCTTCTCCAGCGCCGCTATCCTGCGCGAAACCGTAGTGTGGTTGAGCCCCAAGGTTGGGCCGCCGTCGTGAATTTTCCTGAACGTGAGACGGCGAGGAAGATGAGGAGGTCATCCGGGTTGGGATTCATATCTGCAATTCTGCACACATAGGGTGCCACTTTGGTCATTGAGCGCGGGAGAATCTGCAGCAATACTCAGTGGAGTATTTCGTGTTGTGGATCACATCACGTTCAAAAGGGTCAAAGAGGACACTGAGGAGATGGATATGAGCGTAGAGCAGCGCTCCGCATCAAAAGCAGGGAAAGGCGCCGGCGAAGGTTCCGGACTCAAGAAGATCGTCGCGGCGTCGATGGTGGGCACCGTGGTGGAGTGGTACGAGTTCTTCCTGTACGCCACGGCCGCCACGTTGGTTTTCGGCAAGTACTTCTTCCCGAGCACAGGCAACGAACTGGACGGCATCATCCAGGCGTTCATTACCTACGCGGTTGGCTTCGTGGCCCGTCCGCTCGGCGGCATCGTGTTCGGCCAGATCGGCGACAAGCTGGGACGCAAGCCCACCCTGCAGCTGACCATCGTAATCGTGGGTGTTTCCACCTTCCTGATGGGCTGCCTCCCGGGCTTCGTGGAGATCGGCTACTGGGCACCGGCCATGCTGGTGGCGCTCCGCTTCATCCAGGCTTCGCGCTCGGCGGCGAATGGGGAGGTGCTGTGCTGCTGGTAGCTGAGCACAGCCCCCCCAACAAATCCCGCGGGTTCTGGTCCTCGTGGCCGCAAGCAGCAGTGCCGGTAGGTAACCTCCTGGCCACCGCCGTCCTGTTCACCATGTCCACAGTGCTCAGCAGCGAAGCCTTCCTCGGTTGGGGCTGGCGCGTAGCGTTCTGGCTGTCCGCAGTGATCGTGTTTGTCGGCTACTACATCCGCACCCACGTAACCGAAGCCCCCCCCATCTTCCTCGAAGCCAAGGCACAGGTGAAGAGTCCAAGGCCATCAGCTACGGCGTCGGCGAAGTCATCCGCAAGTACCCCAAGGGCATCCTCCAGGCCATGGGCCTCCGCTTCGCAGAGAACATCATGTACTACCTCGTGGTGAGCTTCGCGATCGTGTACCTCAAGAGCGTCCACAAGTACGACACCTCATCGCTCCTCCTGGCACTCCTGATCGCCACGTCATCCACTTCCTGGTCATCCCGCAGGTCGGGCGCCTGGTGGACTCGTGGGGACGCAAGCCCGTGTATCTGGTGGGTGCGATCACCGGCGCAACCTGGCCGTTCTTCGCCTTCCCCATGTTCGACACCAGGAACGCAGTGATCATCGTCCTCGCCGTGACCATCGGCCTCTGCTTGCACGCGTTCATGTACGCTGGTCAGCCGGCCATCATGTCCGAGCTATTCCCGACCCGGATGCGCTACTCCGGTGTTTCGCTCGGCTCGCAGGTCACGTCGATTTTCGCCGGCTCGCTCGCGCCGCTGTTGGCCACACAATGGCTCAAGGACACCGGCTCCTGGGTTCCCACAGCGATCTACCTCGTGGTTGCTTGCGCCGTCACCGTCGTCGCAGTTGTTTCGCTGAAGGAGACCAAGGGCATCGCCCTGCAGGAAGTGGACCAGGCCGACGCCATCCGTCACGGACTGGCCACTGCATCTACTTCGAAAGGCTAGCTCCATGGATAACTCCCTGAACGGACGCAAGGCACTGGTTACCGGCGGGGGGGCTAGCGGAATCGGGGCAGCCTGCGCGCGGGCGCTCGCCGCCCGCGGGGCGAAAGTAGTAGTGGCCGACGTCGATGCCTCCGGAGCTGCGGCCCTCGCCGACGAGTTGGGCGGCACCGCCTGGACGGTGGATCTCCTGGACGTCGACGCCCTGGCCGCCCTCAGCCTCGACTGCGACATCCTGGTCAACAACGCCGGCATCCAGAAAGTTGCCCCCGATCGAGGAGTTCGAACCTGCGGAGTTCCGGCGGATCCTTGCCCTGATGCTGGAGGCGCCTTTCCTCCTCATCAGGCCGCCCTCCCGCACATGTACGCCAACGGATTCGGCCGGATCATCAACATCTCGTCCGTCCACGGCCTGCGCGCCTCCGCCTACAAAAGCGCTTACGTGTCCGCCAAACATGGGCTTGAAGGGCTGAGTAAGGTCACCGCCTTGGAGGGTGGAGAGCATGGCGTCACGTCCAATTGCATCAACCCCGGTTACGTGCGGACGCCCTTGGTGGAGAAGCAGATCGCCGATCAGGCCCGGCTCCACGGCATCCCCCCCGAAGCCGAGGTCCTGGCCAAGGTGATGCTCACGGAGTCCGCTGTGAAACGGCTCGTGGAGGTGGAGGAAGTCGCGTCGCTGGCAGCGTGGATGGCCTCCGACGACGCCGGCATGGTCACCGGCGCGAGCTACACCATGGACGGTGGCTGGTCCGCGCGATAGTTCCACCCTGCGCCCCCCCGCCCCCCGCGCCCCCGCGAGGTGACAGTTAATGCCAATGTTCGGCGTGAACATTGGCATTAACTGTAGTTTCGGTGCGGAGATCCGGGCTAACTTTGGCCGCCGATGATTGCCTCGGCATTATCGAAGGCCCAGGTCACCAAAGGTATAAGCAGTGCCGTGAGCTCGCGGCCGCGTTCAGTCAGGCTGTAGTCCACGCGCGGCGGGATGACGGGTTGTGCGTCGCGGCGTACCAACCGTCCCGTTCGAGCGTTTTCAGGGTTTGGGCCAGCATTTTTTCGCTGACGCCCTCAGCGCGTCGTCGCAATTCGCTCCATCGCTGATCGCCTTCGGAAAGCGAAAGCAGGATCAGCACTCCCCCCCATTTGCTGGTGATGTGGTCCAGTACTGTTCGGCTGGGGGCAGCCGGCAGGGAAGACGCCGTCGGCGACGGTGGCCGGGAGGGTACTTACTTTCATGTCAGTACCTTACCTTAAAGTGCGTACTCTCTTTCGGGAAGTTATCTGCGGAAGCGCTGGTTGTGATCGGTGACCGACCCATTAACTTCCTTGAAAGGAACCCGTCATGAGCATCGTCATTACCGGAGCAACAGGCCAGCTGGCCGTCACGTCATAGAGGCCCTCCTTGAACGCAATGTGCCCGCTGACAGCATCGTCGCCACCGGGCGCTCCATCGAAAAGCTGTCCAATTTCGTTGCTCGCGGCGTTCGCGCCGTTGCAATGGACTACGACGACGTTGCGTCGGTCGCCCAGGCGCTTAAGGGTGCCACCAAGGTCCTTCTCATTTCGGGAAGCGCCGTCGGCCAGCGGGTAGAGCAGCACCGCACGGTTATCGAGGCGGCAAAGGCCGAGGGTGTCGAGCTTCTCGCCTATACCAGCATTGCCAACGCAGACACCACCCGCATGAAGCTGGCCACAGAGCACCAGGCCACGGAATCCATCCTCAAAGAATCCGGCGTCCCCTTCGCCCTCCTTCGCAACAGCTGGTACATCGAGAACTACACTGACCAGTTGCCGGGAACGCTGGCGCAGGGAGCGCTTGCGGGCAGTGCCGGAAACGGCAAGGTTAGCGGTGCCTCCCGCGCAGACTATGCGCAAGCTGCGGCCGCAGTTCTGGTTGCGGAGCACCAGGCCGGCAAGATCTACGAGTTGGGCGGGGACGAGGCATTTACCTTGGACGAGCTGGCCGCCGAAATTAGCGCCGCATCAGGCAAGTCCATCGAATACCGCGACCTTCCGGTAGACCAATACGCCAATCTCCTGACTGGCGCAGGGGGTACCGGAAGCTTTCGCGCAGATCCTGGCCGATACCGATCTGGCATTGGCCGCGGCGACCTTTTGGTGACCACCGGTGATCTCAGGAAACTAATCGGGCGCCCGGCAACTGCCTTGTCCGAGGCCGTGCGCTCCGCTGCTGCTGCCATCTGAGCCGAGCCTCCTCACGAGCTGACAGTTAATGCCAATGTTCGGCGTGAACATTGGCATTAACTGTAGTTTCGGCGCGGGAAATCAGGCTGTCTCGTCCACCAGCTCTGCCCGGCGCAGGCCACCGCCGCGAACCCACAGCTTGTAGGCCACGAAGAGCAGCACCAGCCAGGTGCCGCCAACGTACAGCGCAACCCGAGTGTCCTCGAAAACGCCCAGGATCACGATCACCATTGCCATGAACGCCATGGTCAGGATGGATGCGACGGGCCACAGCGGAGAACCGAATTCCGACGCCGGCAGGCCCTTGCGCTTGATCTCCCGCTTCATGGCCACGTGCGAAGCAAGGATCATCACCCAGACCCACACCGTGGCGAAGGTGGCGATGGAGGCGATGAGCACGAACACGTCCTCCGGAATGACCGCATTCAGCACGACGCCCACCAGCAGGATGCCGCCCATCATCACCACGGTCATCCACGGAACGCCGTGTCGGGAGACCTTGCTGAAGCTCTTGGGTGCGTGTCCCTGCTGGGCGAGTCCGAAGAGGATGCGTCCGGCCCCCCCGAAAATGTCGCTGTTGATCGCCGAGAGAGCGGCTGTGATGACCACGGCGTTGAGAATGTGAGGGGCGGCAGGAATGCCCAGGCCATCAAAGATCTGCACGAACGGACTGCCGCTGCTTCCGATTTCGTTCCAGGGGAAAATGCTCATCAGCACGCCCAGAGTCAGTACGTAGAACAACAAAACGCGGACGGGCACAGTATTAACTGCCTGCGGGATGACCTTCTTGGGGGGGTTTGTGGCTTCGCCCGCCGTGATACCGATCGTTTCGATCCCGCCAAAGGCAAACATCACGACGGCGAACGCGGCCAGGAGCCCCCCCTCGAAACCGTTCGGGAACAAACCACCGTGATTCACAAGGTTCCCAAGCCCCGGTGCCACGCCACCGCCGTCGCCCGTTTGGAAGCCGAACACGACGATCGCTGCGCCGCCCACGATCATGGCGATGATCGCCACCACCTTGATGAGCGAGAACCAGAACTCAAGTTCGCCAAACACTTTCACGCTGAGCAGGTTCATGGCGCCCAGGAACAGGATGATCGCGAGTACCCAGATCCATCTGTCCACCTGGGGGAACCAGAAGCCCATGTAGATACTGAAGGCGGTGACGTCGGCTATGGCCACGATGGCCATCTCGAACACGTACGTCCACCCGGTCACGAACCCGGCGAACGGGCCCAGATACTTGCTTGCGTACTGGCCGAACGAGCCGGAAACAGGGTGTCGGACGGCCATCTCACCGAGGGCGCGCATCACCATGAACACGGCCGCACCGCCGATGATATATGCCAGCAGGACGGCAGGACCGGCTTTCTGGATGGCGGAGGCGGAGCCGTAGAAGAGGCCGGTGCCGATCGCAGAGCCGAGCGCCATGAAGCGTATGTGACGGACGTTGAGGCCTCGGCTGAGCGCCGTACCTGCGGCCTGGAGGACAGAGCTCTCCGCAGCCAGCTTGGTTTGTTGCATAGTAAAACCTTCTCGTCTTTGGGAGGGGGGGATCGCTATCCAGCAGATCACTTTTGGGCGCCTTGTGATCGGACTCACGAGGCTTTGGTGTCTTTGATCGCAGACAGTGGGCCAACGGCAGCCACTCACCGGGAGCATGGCTCGGGGAGTGTCCGGTATTCCGGACGCTGTTGACCGGTCCGTGCTGGTGATTGGCCTGCGAAGGGTGCACGCTAGAGTACGGGATACCGGACAGCAACGGTTCGACGATCCCGAAATCCGAGCAGCGAGGAACCATGACAAGCACGCCAACCGCATCAGGCAAAGCCACGTCCAAAGTCCCGGCCGCCGAAAATACGCTGCGCATCCTCAAGCTGTTGGCCTCGCGCCGTGGTCCCATGGCGGCGTCGAACATTGCAACAGCGCTCGGCCTGCCGCGATCCAGTGTGTACCACCTGCTCGGCGTGATGGAGGCGAACGGCTTTGTCCTCCACCTGCACGAGGAACAGCGTTACGGGCTTGGCATCAGCGCATTCGAGCTCAGCTCGGCGTACTCGCGGCAGGAGCCGTTATCGCGGCTCGGACGGCCGATGCTCGCCTCGCTGGTGGACGTCATCGGTGAGAGCGCGCACTTGGCGGTGCTCCACGGGCGCGACGTTCTCTACATCGTGGAGGAACGCGCCAAGAACCGCCCGAGCCTGGTGACCGACGTCGGCGTCCGCCTGCCCAGCCACCTCACTGCCTCGGGCCGCGCGATCCTTGCCGCGCTACCAAAATCGCAAGTTCGGGCGCTGTATCCGAATGCCGCGGCCTTCACCTCGCGGCACGAAGTCGAGTTTCCCATCATGAAGTACTCCGCGTTGTCATCCCATCTGGATCAGGTTCGGCAACGCGGCTACGCCACGGAAAACGGCGAAATCACGCCGGGTTTCGGTTCCATCGCGGCCGCTGTGACGGACCATGTGGGATGGCCGACGGCGGCAGTCGCCGTCACGTTCCTGGAGGACAAAGTGCCGGCTGAGCAATGGCCGGTCCTGGCTGCCCGCATCCGTAAAGCGGCAGACGAACTATCGGTGCGGATCCACGGCCGCCCCGCAGGCTAACCCGGCCCCAAGACATCGCGCTCGACGAGTTTTCGGAAAGTCTCCAGCTCGCCCCGGAAGCTGCCGCGGTAGGAGCCCATGGCGAACAGCCGCCCGAAGATTCCGGCGATAAACCCCCGCGTCACGAACTCCTGATGGATGCGCGTGCCCTGTCCCTCGCTGGCAAACCGCACATCTGACTCGCCCTTCAGGATGGCATTGCCGAAGCGGGTGCGGATGTGCCAAGCGCTCGACCTCATGGATTTCGGTAGGGCTGGCCATCCGCCCGAACCAGACCGTGTAGCGGCTGCCGGCCTGGTCGGTGGAGCCCACGCGGTCCGTCACGCGGGTTACTCCGCCGATCCATTCCGGGAACCGGTCAAGATCCGTCCATGCTGCGAAGACGCGCTCGGGCGGCGCGGCGACGAACGTGGTAACCCGGTGCGTTCCCATGGGTCCAGCATGCTCTTTTTGTCGCGCGAATGCGAGGGGGGGTTGAGCGGGTCTGTAATCCCGGACAGCACCACTCAAAAAGCGTTCCGGCCGCAGGATAAAGGGGCTTTAGTAGAAGCAGAAGATCTTTCCACCACATACTTCCCACAGACGAAGGAGTCACCATGCACCCGCCGATTTCACTACTGGTGCCCGTCCGGTTAAGGCCGCGCGGGGGTACTGAGCTTACTGCCAAGTCGTGGCAGACCGAGGCGCCGTTGCGCATGTTGATGAATAACCTGGATCCGGAGGTTGCTGAGCGTCCGGATGATCTGGTGGTTTATGGCGGCACGGGTCGTGCTGTCCGTTCGTGGGCTGCGTTTGATGCGATTACCCGGACGTTGGAGACGATGGAGAAGGACGAGACGCTCCTGGTGCAGTCGGGCAAGCCGGTGGGTGTGTTCCGTACTCATGAGTGGGCTCCGCGGGTGTTGTTGGCGAACTCGAACTTGGTGGGGGATTGGGCGACGTGGCCTGAGTTCCGCCGTCTCGAGGCCGAGGGCCTGATGATGTATGGGCAGATGACGGCCGGGTCCTGGATTTACATCGGCACGCAGGGCATCCTGCAGGGCACGTATGAAACGTTCGCTGCGGTGGGGGGGAACAAGCTCGCT
>BBFS01000110.1 GCA_001313365.1 Paenarthrobacter nitroguajacolicus JCM 14115 | reverse complement strand
GGCCGTCGCCACGGAGCTGCGGGCGGCCCGCCAGCAACTACTGCCTGCCGAGGCAGCCCGGTACGCCTCACTTTCCGCCGACGCAGCCGCAGCCATGACGGACGTCCTCACGGCGGCGACCCCCCCGGAAACCACGGAATTCCAGCTCGTCTCGGAGCTGGCAGCGCGGATTGTGGCGGTGGGCGCCGAGCCGCTTGTCCTACTTTGCAATGGTGCGTCCCGGAGCGACTTCCGGCACCCGCTTGCCACGCATTCCCCCCCCTCGGACGCCGCGCCATGGCCGTGGTGTGCGCGCGCCGGAACGGCTTGGTTGCCAACGTCACCCGTTGGGTAGCGTTCGACGCCGGCACTCCCCCCCGGGAGCTCGACGCCGAGGCACGCATCGCCGCTGTTGAGGCCGACATCTTCCGGGCCACGGTGCCCGGGGCCCGCCTCAACGAGATCTTCGCCGAGATTAAGCAGTCCTATGCGCGGCACGGTTTCGGCGATGACCAGTGGACGCTTCACCACCAGGGCGGGCCGGCCGGTTACGCGGGCCGCGATCCCCCCCGGGTCACCGCTGACGTCACGGACACCGTGGTGCTCAACCAGCCCTTCACGTGGAACCCGTCGGGGGCCCGGCGTGAAGATCGAGGACACGGTGCTGCTCACGGATTCCGGCCTGCGTGTCCTGACCACTGACCACCGTTGGCCGACCACCGAAGTTGACGGCCGCCGTCGTCCGCTGACGCTGCGCCCCCCCTAGCACCTGCACCCACCACGAAAGGGGCGGGTCGCCGCAATGGTGACCCCCCCGCCCCCTTTTGTGTGCCTACCCAAGTAGGTCGCAGTTAATGCCGTTTTGAGTGCTCAGAACGCGCTTAACTGCGACTTAGTTGGGTGCGCTTTGGGGGGGGCGTTAGCTGAGCTTTAGCACGCCGTCCACGCGGCGGGGGGGGATCCCCCAACGGGTTGGCGTCGTGCAAGGCCGGGTGCAGGACAGACTCGGGGGGGCGTCCTGATAGGCCACCGGACGCTGGAAGCGGCGCACCGCAGTGGCGCCCACCGAGGTGAACAAGGACGTCGTGGCCGGGTATGGGCCACCATGCTGCTGCGCCCAATTCACGGCAACACCTGTGGGCCAGCCGTCGAAGAGGACCCTGCCGGCGAGACCGCTGAGTTGCTCTACAAGCGCGGAAACGTCCTCGGCAGGCTGTGCGTGCACGGTACCGGTAAGGCTGCCCGGGACCTTCGCCAGGGCCGCGGACAGTTCCTCCTGGTTGGCGTACTCGATGAGCAGCGTGGTGGGGCCGAAGCACTCCTCCAACAACTCCTCGGGGGGGCGTTCCAGGACGTTGGCTGCACTGGTGGAGAACACCACGGGTGCGGCACCGTCGGCCAGGCTGTTCTGCTGCACAGTGCCACTGACGACGGCGACACCCGGCTGGTCTGCGACGCTCCGCAGCCCATCCGGGTAGGCTCGGCGATGCGCTCCGTGAGCATGGCAGCGGTGGGCTTGTCCTTGCTGGCCTCTGCCAGGTGCGAGGCGAAGTCCGTACCAGCCGGGATGAACACGAGCCCCGGCTTGGTGCAGAACTGGCCGGCACCCATGGTGAACGAACCGGCCAACCCGGCGGCGAGCTGCTGTCCGCGTTCCGCGAGTGCGTCCGCCGTGATGACCACGGGGTTGAGGCTGCCGAGCTCGCCATAGAACGGGATCGGCTCCGGCCTTGACGCGGCGAGATCGAACAATGCGCGTCCGCCAGGGATGGAGCCGGTGAACCCGACAGCTTTGATGGCGGGATCCTGAACCAGGGCTGTGCCTGCCTCGCGGCCGCTGACCAGGGCGAAGATCCCTTCCGGCGCTCCGGCCTTGGCCAGGGCTTCGCCGACAATCTCGGCGGTGCGCTCGGAGAGGCGGAGGTGCCCCCCCGAGTGCGCTTTGACGATCACCGGGCAGCCCACTGCCAGCGCGGATGCGGTGTCGCCACCGGCCACGGAGAAAGCGAACGGGAAGTTCGACGCCGAGAACACGGCTACGGGGCCGATCGGACGCAGGATGCGGCGCAGGTCGGGCTTGGGCGGGGTGGAGGCAGGGTCAGCGTGGTCAATGACCGCCTCAAGGTACGAGCCTCGGTGATCACGTTGGCGAAAAGCCTCAACTGGCCACTGGTCCGCGCTACCTCGCCCGTGAGCCGGACAGTGCCCAGGCTCGTCTCGGAATCGGCGATCGCCACCAGTTCAGTGACGTGGGAGTCCAGGCGTCGGCGACGGCGGTCAGCCAAGCGGCGCGTTCGGCGTCGGAAGCTGCTGCGGTCACCTTTGCAGCTCGGTGGCTGCGGCCGTGATGGCTGTCAGGTCAAGAGTTGCTGTACTCAATGCGGTTTCCTTTACTGTCAGGGACGGAGCTGTCAGGGGGGGCGGGCAGCTGTGCCGGCCGGCCGCTGAATTCGAAGCCAAGCCCGGGACGGCCTGAGACGTGAGCCGGCTGTTGCGGATGCGTACCGGGGGGGACGGCCCGTCCAGGATGCCTAGCTGCCCGAAGGAGGCGTCTTCCACGTCTTCCACGCTGACGGCTTCAGCCAGAGTGAGCGCCAGCTGCCCGGAGAGTTCCGGGAGCAGGTGCGGCGCCACCCTGATGCTGTTGGTTCGGGCCAGATCAACAATCCTGCGGAACGGCGTAATGCCTCCTACGCGGACGATGTTGGGCTGGATGATGTCCACGGCTTCAGCTTCGATGAAGTCACGGAAACGGTAGATCGTGTGGACGTTCTCCCCCCCAGTGCGATGGGCACGGGCGACTGCTTGCGCAAACGCCGGTAGGCCCAGAGGTCGTCAGCGCGGATGGGTTCTTCCAGCCATTCCAGTCCGTACTCCCCCCCAAAACCTCCAGGGCACGGAACGTATGGGCCAGATCCCATCGCTGGTTGGCGTCGATCATGAGAAGCCGGTCCGGTCCGATGACCTGCCTGACAGCGGCAACACGCTCGGCGTCCTCCCGGAGCTCGGGCTTGCCCACTTTGATCTTCACGGCGTTATGCCCGGCGGCCACCCATCGCCGGGCCTGCTCGACGAGTTGATCCAAGGTGTAATGGAGATTCACACCGGAGCCGTACACTTCCACGGACTCCTGGCGTTGACCAAGAAGTCCCGTGACGGACGTGCCTGCCTGTCGGGCTTTCACGTCCCAAAGTGCCAGGTCAACGCCAGCCATGGCAATGGTGGTGAGGCCACCCCCGCCGGCCTCATGAAGCCGCTTCCAGAGCTGGTCCCACACGATCTCCGGGTTGGCTTCCAAGCCCAGGATGAAAGGTGCGATGTCGTAATCCAAGAGGGCTTTGACCGCCTGTGGACCAATGGTGGGTGTCCACGAGAAACCGTGGCCCGTGCCGCCGTCGTCCGTGGTCAGTTCGGTGACGATCACATGGTTCTCGGGCGCCTCGGCACCCCAGCTGCGCAGCAGCGGGACCGTGATCAGCCGGGTGGTGAGGCCCGTAATGCGGGCCGGCATCAGCTGCCCGCCAGCTCGTGGCTTGGCCAGGATGGACTTGAGCTCCAGCAGTTGTTCCTCGGAGGGGTCCACCAGCGGCGGACGAACGGGGCCGACGGGAAGCCCGGCGAGGCGCAGGCCGGCCTTGATCAGGGAGACGCCAAAGCCTGGAGTCTGGTCGCGCAAGCGGACGAGCGGAGCGTAGAAACCTTCGAGCAGCGCGTGGCGGCGCTCCTCGTCACCGGACACATAGGCGTCGTAATATGCTTGGCAATTTCCGGAGCATGGCGAATGCGGCCGAGGAGTACAGGGGGGGAATGCCGAGGCCGCGGTAAGCACCCTGGGTCAGTTCGGCCGTCAGCAGGCCATTGAAGAGGGCAAAGTCAGTGCGGCCGCTGGCGTTGATCGCGGAAACAATTTCCTGGGCCAGGCCGACGTCGCCGATTCCGTCCTTGAAGCCAACCACCTTCGGGTTGGCGGTGAGGCGGGTGATGGACTCCGCGGTGAACTTGGCCGTACCACGGTGGTACACAATGACCGGCAGGCTGCTCGCGGCGGCAATGGCTTCTACGTAGGCCACAACGCCGTCGGTGGGACCGGTCACCAAGTACGGCGGGAGCACCAGGAGGGCGTCCGCGCCGGCTTCCTCAGCCACCTTGGCAGCGGCAATTGCATGACCCAAGGGTCCACCGGCACCGGAAACTACAGGCACGGCTCCCGCAACGGCCTCAACGGCGGCAGTCACCACAGTACGGACTTCCTCAAGTGAGAGCGCATGGAATTCGCCTGTGCCGCACGCGGGGGAACACACCGCCCGGGCCGAACGGAAGCCGGGAGGTGATGTGCTCCTTGAGTAGCGCCACGTCCACGGTGCCGTCTTCGGCGAAGGGAGTGACGGGGGGGAAGAACAGTACGCCGTCGAAGTTCATGGTGTCTCCTTGGTTGCTCCCGCCGGAATCAAGCCGGCGGGTATCTCGTCATTGAGTGCTGCTTGTTCGCTTGCTGCTGTGTCTTCGCCCTCGAATGGCGGCGTAAGTTCGGTGCGCCAGGTTCTCTTCGGCTCCCAGCCGAGGAGTTCCCGGGCCTTATCGATGGAGAACGCCGGGCTGGTGCCGGTCAGGTGCCCGGTCAAGGGACCGCTGCCCGGAAGGAACCGCGGGAACAATTCCGCAAGGGGGCGCTGTAGCCAAGGCATCCTTGGCGCCAACAAAGAAGACCTGGCCGTTGGGGGATGGCATCCATCTTGTCCAGCAGCACGTCCAGGAAGTCGGCCACATCCCGCGCGTCTACATAGTTGAACAAGGCCGGGGCGGAAAGTGCCGGATCCTGGAGCCGTTCACGGACCGTGTGCCCTTGCTGTGTCAGCGCTCCTTCCCACTCCTCGGGGGGGGAAATGACGTAGCACGGGCGGAATGCCGCATATCTGATCTTGTTGCCGTGAGCGGCAGCGAACATCTGCACAGTCTGCTCGGCGATCAGCTTGGACAGCGCGTATGCATTCCACGGCTTGGGTGGTGTCTGCTCGTTCAAAGGGAACGACGGCGGCAGCCAACCCGCCGGTGAACCATAGCCCAAGGCGGTGGGGGCTGCTTGCCGTCACAATTCTGGGGACACCGGCGTCGGTGGCCGCACTGACCACTGCATAGGCGAGCCGGGTGTTCGTGCTGAAAATAACGTCCTCAGGCGCACTGAAAGGCACGGCAATAGCAGCGAGGTGGATGACGGCGTCGGGCGCTGTTTCCCGAATCAGCCGCTCCGCCTCCCCGGGCGCCAAGAGATCTGCCGCGTATTGCTCGGCTCCGGCCGGCAGTTGTTCCGCCGGGATAGCGTCCCGGTCTACAGAAATCACCTTGTGTCCCGCCTCCGCGAGTCCAGCCACAACACTGCGGCCAAGCCTGCCGGAACCGCCGGTGACGAAAATCCTGCTCATGGTCTTTTCCTTGCTGGGGGTAGTGAACGGTCAGGCCTGGCCGCGGCTGAGATCGACGCCGAGGCCAAGCTCACTGATGCGGACGGGAAGGTCAGAGTCCAGGGACTTGTTTCCGGCGATGCCCACCGACACGGAACGAAGTCCATCGATGTAGCCGGAGGGGGGGCGGCCCAAGGGGGGGTCAACGCCCGGGCCATTGAAGAGGTCCGAAAGGAGCAGGTTGTCGCCGCCGCCGTGACCACCTTCGCCGTTGACGATCGGAACTTCGTAGGCTGCTTCCCAGTGGCGTTGAACCACTAGGCGCTCGCCGTTCCGGCGCACTGCGTCATCTTCCTCGATGGGCGTGGCGCTCGGGTCCACTACGGTCTTCTTGTCGGTGCTGGACTCGACGGCGGCGCGTTCCACCACTTCGAGTTCGGCCCGGCCTTCGGTGCCGTTGACGGTGACGCGGTAGCCTTCCCACGGGCTGTGGGCGTTCAGGGAGTAGCTAAGCGTGGGGCCTCCCTGGTAGTCCACCACGAGGGCGAGGTTGTCCTCGATGGTGATGCCCTCGGTGAAAACGTCCTGGTCACGGAGGTACCCGTCAAACTTTTCGTTGTCGTAATACAGGGCCTTCAGGCGCTCATCCTCGCGCATGTCCAAGCGGAACGGATCGTGCCCCAGGCCATCAACGGTGCCGCGCTCCGGACGGTCTCCCAGGCCTCGCTCGGCAGCGTTCTTTTCGCCGTAGAAGCGCAGGCCACCGGAGGCAAACACGCGCTCCGGAACGTCGTTGATCCACCAGTTGACCAGGTCGAAGTGGTGCGATGCCTTGTGGATGAGCAGGCCGCCGGAGTTCTTCTTTTCGCGGTGCCAGCGGCGGAAGTAGTCAGCGCCGTGCACGGTATCCAGGACCCAGCTGAAGTCGATGGACGTGACCTTGCCGATCACGCCGTTCTGGATGACTTCCTTGAGCGCGGTGTTGCGCGGCGAGTAGCGGTAGTTGAAGGTCACCACCACGTTCTTGCCGGTCTTCGCCACGGCCTCGGTGATGCGGCGGCAGCCGTCAACGTCAATCGTCAGCGGCTTTTCAACCACGACGTCGGCACCCGCCTCAAGCGCTTCAACGATGTAGTCCGCGTGGGTGTAGTCGGGCGTCGTGACGATGACGCGCTCGATGCCATTGGACTGGATGAAGCTGGTTAGCTCGCCAGGGGGGGCGAAGGAAGCCACCGGCTCAGTCCCGCCAAGCTCCTTGATCAGGTCCTGGTAGAAGTCCACGCGACCCTGGTTGACGTCCGAGAGCGCAATAAGTTCTGCGACATCCGCGTGTTGCCCGTAGATCGCCCGGATATACATCTCCGAGCGGCCACCGGTTCCAATCAGGGCTATACGGGTCCGCTTGGGGGGTCTTGGTGGTCGTTTCGGCAGATTCGGTCTTGGTTTCGGCTGAGTCGACGTTGACCATGTGGGTGCCCCCCCTTTCAGGAAGGCAGGAGTGAACCGCTTGACGGCCCGGCTTCGTATGGAAGAATCATGAGAAAGCGTTTTCTCAGAGCGTTATAAGCTTTGTATCAAGACTCTGGTGGTCACGTCAACCATTGCTCCAACGACGGAGCATGCGGGAGGCGACCAATGGGAAGGGGGGGCCACATGGCACGCAGGAACACCAACAGGCGCGTCGGCATCGCCGATGTCGCAGAAAAGGCCGGCGTCTCGCACGCCACCGTTTCACGTGTCATGAACGGAAATGCCGCAGTTGATCCCGGTATTGCCGCGAGGGTCCGGGCCGCCGCGGTTGAATTGAAATACCAGCCCAATCCAGTGGGGGGGCGCAGCCTGGCACTCGGCAAGACAGACACCATCGGAATCGTGGTTCCCGACCTGGCCAACCCCACCTTCCAGGCAATCCTTCGCGGACTCAGCATCGCAGCTGCCCAGGACGGGTACCGCGTGCTCATTGCCGATTCCTCGGAAGTCACCAGCGAGGAAGCCATCCTCGCCGGTGAGGCCCGCCGCCGCTGCGATGGCGTGGTCCTTTGCGCTCCCCGCATGAGCGATGCCGAGCTGGAGGAGTTGGCCCCCCCACCTTGCATCCGCTGGTGCTGATCAACCGCACCACCATCGCCACCAATACTCCGAGCCTGAGCGTGGACTACGGGCAAGGCATCCAGGAACTGGCACAGCACCTGGTGACTTTGGGCCACCGCCGCCTGGTGTTCCTCTCCGGCCCGGAGCACAGTGCATCCAATCGCCAACGCCTGGTGGGCTTGGACCAATTCCGCAAGGATCACCCGGACATCGAGTTGCAGATGCTCCACGGCGGTTCCAACTTCGACTCGGGCCATGAGTCCACAGAGGCCATCATCGCCAGCGGTGCCACCGGCATCCTGGCCTTCAACGACCTCGTAGCCATGGGGCTGCTCAGCGGGCTGCACGAACGCGGAGTGCGCGTCCCGGAAGACATCTCAGTAACCGGATTCGATGACATCCCGTTCGCCAAATACACCACTCCCCCCCGCTGACCACCGCAGCTGTGCCCATCAACGAGCTCGGAAGCCTGGCTTGGCGAAGGATGCGCGAACAGATCCAGCAGGCCGGCGAAGCCACCACCCAGGCCCAGGACGAGTTCTCACCCAGGGTGGAGATCCGCAAGAGCACCGCGGCGCCGGCCCTCAAGCCCGCGAGTTGACACTTAATGCCAATGTTCGAGCCGAACATTGGCATTAAGTGTCACTTGGGCGGAGGGTTTGAGCCCACGCCGGCCTCCTTGTAGAAGCCTTGAATGTGCGCGGCAACAAGCTCAGCTGCTTTGCCGCCGTCGTTATTGTTCACAGCGGCGAGGATGGCGCGATGTTCAGCGAAGCCTGGCGCACGTAGCGTCCCAATCGGGCAGGTTCCCCCCCGTCAACTCGCCGGCGTAGTTCTCGATTGCGCCCCCCCGGAGCGACGCCATCATGGCACTGACCACTGAGTTGCCCGCGGCCTGTGCGAGCGCCACGTGAAAACGCGCGTCAAGGGCCAGGAATGAATCAATGTCCGGGGCGCATCCATCTGATCCAGTAGCTCCGCGGCTTCCTCCAGCTCCGGTACGCCCACGTGGGCCCGTTCCGCAGCCCACGATTCGAGCAGCACTCGAGTCTCAACGATGTCTGCCACGGGAAGATGGCGCGTGGCTACATGCAGCCGAAGCGTAGAGCCGAGCGCAGAACCGGGCTCGGCGATCACCACAGTACCGGCGTCCTTGCCCGAACCCACGCCGGCCCGGACCACGCCCATGGCTTCGAGGATCCTGACAGCCTCGCGCACCGAGGTGCGGGAAACGTGCAGTTGCTCGGCCATGGCACGTTCCCCCCGGCAGCCGTCCGCCCAGGGCGAGGTCTCCATCAGACAGCTGCTTCTCGATCCATTGCAGGACCAACTCGTGGGTACGCATACCGGAATACTAGTTGATGTGGTCCAACCACATAGATTACAGTGTGGTTAGACCACAGTGGTAGGACCACAGAATTCAAGGGAGAACCGCATGACCGACACCCTCGACCCCCCCAAGATCACGGCCGCGCCAGCCAATGCCGGCAGCGATCACAACGTGACACGCACAGCTCAGCCGCAGTCCGCCGTCGTGCAGTCATCTGCATCTCAGCCACCTGCACTGAAGCGCCGCGTGCCCAAGGTTTCCGACTTGGCCCCGCTGATGCAGTTCAAGAAGCCCGAATTCAGCAAGACCGCCCGGCTCAAGCGCGCCAGCACCATCTGGGAACTGCGCGACATGGCTAAGCGCCGCACGCCGCAGGCGCCCTTCGATTACACGGACGGCGCCGCCGAAGAAGAGATCACCCTCCGTCGGGCACGCCAGGCATTCCAAGACATCGAGTTCCGCCCGGGCATCCTGCGTGACGTTTCGAGGATCGATCTCCGCGCGGACATCCTGGGCAAGGAATCACGCCTCCCGTTCGGTATCGCCCCCACGGGTTTCACGCGCATGATGCAGTCGGAGGGCGAATATGCAGGCTCGCAGGCAGCTGAAGCGGCAGGCATTCCCTACACCCTGTCCACCATGGGCACCGCGTCCATCGAGGACGTTGCCACCGCCGCCCCCGAACGGCCGCAACTGGTTCCAGCTATACCTATGGACGGACCGCGACCGCTCCCTCGAACTGATCGAACGCGCCGCCAAAGCCGGCAACGACACCCTCATGGTCACCGTTGACACCGCAGTTGCCGGCGCCCGGCTCCGCGATGTCCGCAACGGCATGACCATCCCGCCGGCACTGACCATCAAGACAGTCCTGGACGCCTCTTACCGCCCGGCCTGGTGGTTCAATTTCCTCACTCACGAACCCCTGACGTTTGCCTCACTCTCGCGCTACACCGGCACCGTGGCTGACCTCATCAACTCCATGTTCGACCCCACCCTGACCTACGAGGACCTCGACTGGCTCCGCGAAACCTGGAAGGGCAAGCTGGTGGTCAAGGGCATCCAGACCGTGGAAGACGCCCGCAAGGTAGTGGACCACGGGGCCGATGGCATCATCCTGTCCAACCACGGCGGCCGTCAACTGGACCGTGCACCCATCCCGTTCCACCTGCTGCCGGAGGTCACCACGGCCTTGAAGGCGGACAACAGCAAGGCTGCCGTCATGCTGGACACGGGCATCATGAGCGGCGCGGACATCGTGGCAGCCCTGGCTTTGGGCGCGGACTTTGCACTGATCGGCCGCGCGTACCTCTACGGCCTGATGGCCGGTGGACGTGAAGGCGTGGATCGGACCATCCAGATCCTGGAAAAGGACATGACCCGCACCATGGCACTGCTCGGCGTCAGCAAGGTCTCCGACCTGAACCCGGACCACGTGCGGCTGATCCAGCGCTAAAGCACCAATGTAGGTAACAGCAACCGTCGCATTGGACCTCCATTGCGACAGTTGCTGTTACTCAGTTGGGCTAAGGGGTATCAGATCAGGCCCTGCGCCAGCATCGCGTCAGCTACCTTGACGAAGCCACCAATGTTGGCGCCCACCACATAGTTTCCGGGCGCACCGTATTCGTCGGCAGTCGCGGCGCAGCGATCGTGGATGCCCACCATGATCTCGGTGAGGCGCTGTTCCGTGTGCTCGAAGGACCAGGAGTCGCGGCTGGCGTTCTGTTGCATTTCCAGCGCGGACGTAGCAACACCACCGGCGTTGGCGGCCTTGCCCGGCCCGAACAGGATCCCGGCTTCCTGGAAGACTGACACGGCTGAACGGGTGGAGGGCATGTTGGCACCTTCAGCCACGGCGATCAGGCCGTTGCTGACCAGCTTGGCGGCAGCCTCGCCGTCGAGTTCGTTCTGCGTGGCGCAGGGCAAGGCCACGGTGCCGTTGACATCCCACACCGAACCGTCGGAAACGTGGTTCACTCCCGGCCGCCGTGCGGCGTATTCCGTCAGGCGCCCCCCGCTCCACTTCCTTGATCCGGCTCAAAAGCGCGACGTCGATCCCCGCCTCATCCACGATGTAACCGGCGGAGTCTGAACAAGCCACCACGGTGGCACCGAGGGCCTGGGCCTTGGCGATGGCGTGGATGGCGACGTTGCCCGAACCGGAGACCACAACACGCTGCCCGTCGAAGGACTGGCCCCGGGTCTTGAGCATCTCCTGGGCGAAGATCACCGTGCCGTAACCGGTGGCCTCCGGACGCACCAGGGAGCCGCCCCCCCACGAGATGCCCTTGCCCGTGAGGACGCCGGATTCATAGCGGTTGGTGATGCGCTTGTACTGGCCGAAGAGGTAGCCGATTTCACGGCCGCCCACGCCGATGTCACCGGCCGGGACGTCGGTGTACTCGCCAATGTGGCGGTACAGCTCAGTCATGAAGGACTGGCAGAAGCGCATGATTTCGGCGTCGGAACGTCCGCGGGGGGGATCGAAGTCCGAGCCTCCCTTGCCGCCGCCAATGGGCATGCCGGTGAGCGCATTCTTGAAGATCTGTTCGAAGCCAAGGAACTTCACGATTCCCAGATACACCGAGGGGTGGAATCGAAGTCCACCCTTGTACGGGCCGAGGGCGGAGTTGAACTCCACACGGAAGCCGCGGTTTACGTGGACGCGGCCGGCGTCATCGGTCCAGGGGACACGGAAGATGATTTGTCGCTCGGGCTCGCACAGACGTTCAAGAACAGCGCCCTCAAGGAACTCAGGATGACGATCATGGACAGGGCCAAGGCTTTCGAAGACCTCGGTGACGGCCTGGTGGAATTCCTTCTCTCCCGGGTTCCGCGCCAACACAGTGTCGCGGACTGTTTCGAGCCTTGAATCCATGCGTCTTCCTATCCTCAGTGCGCCGGCCAGCGGCGAGACGATCAGTCCCGCTCATGGTTGCACCGAGGGACATGGGATCTCCATCCGGAGGCAATGTGACCCGGGCCAAGGAGTTAACACAAGTGTAGAAAATCGTTGAAATCTCAAGGAAATGAGAGGTTAACGAAAACTCACAATGTGAGAAGGATCACGTTAAGTCGAGGCCGACTATCGCTTTCGCCCGAACTTGGGAAGGTTGGGCAGGTTCGGTAGGTTCGCCAAAAGATCAGCGGCCTTAGTGGCCGCCCGGCCGACAGTACGGCCGATCTGCTGGGGGCACGGTGTCGTCCGAGGCAGGATCCAACGTGACCGGGATTCCGCTCGCATGAACCTTCACAGCCTGGCTGACGGCGTCAGTGCGGGTGGCCGGAACCTCCGGAGAAGAGACAACAACAGCCGCGGCAGGGGGGCCCGGCGGCGGGTGCCGGCTCGGTAGGTGCGACGACGGCGGCGCCGGCGTGCCGACGTCGAACGTCTCCAGCCAGCTGGCGACGCCGGCGAGCGGCTTGGTATTCAACGCGTAGAAGCGCTTCTGGCCCTGGGCGCGCATGCTGACCAAGTCCGCCTCGCGGAGCACTTTCAAATGCTTGGAGATGGTGGGCTGGCTCGCAGCCAGTTCTTCCACCAGTTCGCCTACAGCTTTATCCCCAGAGCGGAGGGAGACCAGGATGTCGCGCCTGGTTGCCTCAGCTATGACGGCAAATACGTCGTCAGTCACCATGCTCCCACCCTAGCGACATATACGCCGATTGGCATCCCTGTTTCGTGGCGCTACAGCGTCAGTCGAACCAGGGATCCAAGCCGTAAAGGGGGGGGAAGATCTCTTTGCGCGTGGCAATAACGGTTCGGTCAACCTCGTCCGCGGGATCGTAACCGACCTCCCATGAGCGCCACCAGACGTCAACGTCGTCGCTCATCGACTCCGGGGCCCACACGCCGTACGTTTCCTTCACGTACGTCCGCCACGCTTCAGGCACGGGCGTGCTGAGCGGCACCGGACGTTGCGTCACCATCCCGATCAGGTGGCTCCATGCACGCGGCACAACGCCAGTGACGTCGTAGCCGCCTCCCCCCCCAGTCGCGATCCAGCGGTTATCGCAGTAGCGGGCGGCGAGGCCGGCGACGGCGGAAGCCGCCTCACGCTGACCGTCAATGCTGAGGTTGAGGTGCGTCAGGGGGTCGTCCCGGTGGGAGTCGCAGCCGTGCTGGCTGACAATGACTTCGGGCTGGAACGCGCCGACAAGCTGCGGGACCACCGCATGGAAAGCCCGCAGCCAGGCCGCGTCGCCGGTAAACGCGGGAAGCGCGACGTTAACCACGGTCCCCCCCGGGGCGTTTGGTCCGCCGGTTTCGTTGGCAAAGCCCGTGCCGGGGAAAAGCGTGAGGCCCGATTCGTGCAGGCTGATGGTCATGACACGGGGGGTCGTTCCAGAAAATACTCTGCGTACCGTCGCCATGGTGGGCGTCAACGTCGATGCTCACCACCCGCTGCACCCCCCCGCCGTCGAGCAGCCTTTGGATAGCCATCGCAACGTCGTTGTAAACGCAAAAGCCGCTGGCCCGCTCCCTCGCGGCATGATGCATCCCGCCACTGAAGTTCACAGCACGAACGGCTTGGCCCGACAGGATGGTCTCCGCCGCCAGCAGCGAACCGCCGGCGAGCCGGGCGCTGGCCTCGTGCATCCCGGCGAACGCGGGATCGTCCTCAGTTCCCAGGCCACGGTCCTCCTCGGGAGCCGAGGGATCGACACTGACGCGGCGCACGGCCTCCACGTATTCGCGGCTGTGCACAGTAAAAAGTTCGACGTCGGTGGCCACCGTAGGCGCTTCGACGGCCACATGCTGGTGGTCAAACAGGCCGAGGGATTCGGCCAGCCGCGCTGTAAGTTCCAGCCGCTGCGGCGCCATGGGGTGACCCGGGCCAAAGTTGTAGGCAGTCATGGCTGGATCCCACACCACCGTCGTTGGCAGTGCGGACCGCGTAATGCTGGAAGCTGTTGTTCCAAGCCGTGAGTTCATCCAGAACAGCTACCTGAGCCCGGAGTAGCCTACCGCCCGGTTACGCCGCAGGAATAGTGGTTTACTACTCAGGAAAGCTTGTTCAACCGAGGAAGAGCGCCATGTCTCAAAGCCAGTCGCGGTCCACGAGCCCGACCAACTGGCAACCCAACCAGCAGGAGCGGGAAGGTCTCTGGATCTTCACGCGCGTGCGCGACTTCGTTGACAACATTGCCAACACCTCCCCAGCCCGCTTGGCATTGACCGTCTTCGCCGTGGTGATCCTGGTTTTTACCGGCCTGCTGTCCCTGCCCGCCGCCTCGGCAACCGGCACTGTCACACCCCCCCTGCACCAGTCCATGTTCACAGCGGTCTCCGCCGTCTGCGTCACCGGACTGACAGTAGTTTCCACGGCCACGCACTGGACCTTCTTTGGTCAGCTGGTTATTTTGGTGGGCATCTTCGTTGGAGGTCTCGGCACACTCACCCTCGCCTCGCTGCTGGCCCTCATGGTCAGCAAGCGGCTGGGGGGTGCGCGGCAAGCTCATCGCCCAGGAAGCCATGAACAACGCGGGCAGGCTCGGTGAGGTCGGTACGCTGCTGCGCATTGTCATCGTCACATCCGTCGCGATCGAAGCGGCTCTCGCGATAATCCTGATTCCCCCCCGGTTCATGGTGCTGGGCGAACCATTCTGGCAGGCCGTCTGGCATGGCGTCTTCTACTCGATCTCCGCCTTCAACAATGCCGGATTCACGCCACACTCGGACGGCATCGTCCCCCTACGAAACCGACCTCTGGATCCTCATTCCGCTCATGCTGGGCGTCTTCCTCGGCAGCCTCGGCTTCCCCGTGGTGATGGTGCTGCAGCAGAACGGGCTCAACTGGAAAAAGTGGAATCTCCACACCAAGCTCACCATCCAGGTCTCCTTCATCCTGCTCGCGGCAGGCACTGTCCTGTGGGCTTTGATGGAGTGGGACAACATGCGCACCATCGGCCACATGGACATGGGCGACAAGGTGATCCATTCACTATTCGCCTCCGTTATGACCCGTTCCGGCGGCTTCAACCTGGTGGACCAAAACCATATGGAATCCACCACCATGCTCCTCACCGACGCCTGATGTTCGCCGGTGGCGGTTCTGCTTCTACGGCGGGCGGCATCAAGGTGACCACCATCGCGGTCATGTTCCTGGCCATCATGGCTGAAGCCCGCGGCGACGCTGACGTGAAGGTTTACGGCCGCACCATTCCGCAGGGCACCATGCGGGTGGCCATCTCCGTGATCGTGGCCGGAGCCACCCTGGTGTCGGTGGCAGCCTTCCTGCTCCTGTCCATCAGCGGAGCTTCCCTGGACAGGGTGCTCTTTGAATCCATCTCCGCCTTCGCCACCGTGGGACTGAGCACAAACCTCAGTGCCGAGCTGCCGCCGTCGGGCGTTTACGTCTTGACAGCGCTGATGTTCGCCGGCCGTGTCGGCACCGTAACCCTCGCGGCCGGGTTGGCCCTGCGCCAACGCAGCCAGCTGTACCACTACCCGGAAGAGAGGCCAATCATTGGCTAGTAGCACAGGGGCAGCCAACCGCCCCCCCGCCCACAACGCACCAGTGCTGGTGATTGGCCTTGGCCGGTTCGGTTCCGCGACGGCTGAGCAACTGGTCAAGCAAGGCCGTGAAGTCCTGGCTATCGAACGTGACCGCACCCTCGTCCAGAAGTGGGCGCCTGTGCTCACGCACGTCGTGGAAGCGGACGCCACCAACATTGATGCCCTGCGCCAGCTCGGTGCCCAGGAATTCAGCTCGGCGGTGGTGGGCGTTGGTACCTCCATCGAGTCCTCCGTGCTCATCACTGTGAACCTGGTGGATATGGGCATCCAACATCTCTGGGTCAAGGCCATCACGCCCTCGCACGGCAAGATCCTGACACGGATCGGCGCCAACCACGTGATCTATCCGGAGGCCGACGCCGGTGTCCGCGCAGCCCACCTGGTATCCGGGCGAATGCTGGACTTCATCGAGTTCGACGACGACTACGCGATCGTCAAGATGTACCCGCCCAAGGAAACCGTGGGCTTCACTTTGGAGGAATCCAAGGTCCGTTCGAAGTATGGCGTGACCATTGTCGGCGTGAAAACCCCCGGGCGAAGACTTCACGTACGCCCGGCCGGAAACCAAAGTGTCCGGCCACGACATGTTGATCGTGTCCGGACACGTGGACCTGCTGGAGCGCTTCGCAGCGCGACCGTAGTGGCGCGACCGCAGCGGCGGCGCGACCGTAGCGGCTAGCCGAGCTGCTTGGTGATCTCTGCTGCCCGGGC
>BBFS01000109.1 GCA_001313365.1 Paenarthrobacter nitroguajacolicus JCM 14115 | reverse complement strand
CCTCCGCACCGCCGGCGGCGAGACGGTCGGCGATCGCTGCCCCCGATGCCGGAGCGCCGCCGGTGACGAGTGCCGTGAGGCCTTCGAAATCGTTCCCCCCCACTCGGGTTGCCATGGCTTAAGCGTTGACGTGGGCGGGAGTGGGTGAGCCGCGGTGAGCGCCGACCTGCGCGGGGAAGTACTCCTGCCGTTGGCGGCCCAGTCCCTCAATCTCCAGCTCCACCACGTCCCCCCCGGCCTGGATGAAGGGGGAATCTGCCGGACAGTGCCACGCCCTCGGGAGTGCCCGTGATGATCACGTCGCCCGGCTCCAGGACCATGTACTGGCTGAGGTGGTGGACGATCGTGGCGGGGCCGAAGATCATGTCCGAGGTATTGGAGTCTTGCCGCCCTTCGCCATTGACCAAAGTCTGCAGGCGAAGGTTGCCGGCATCGATGTCCGAGGCCGGAACCAGCCACGGGCCCAGGGGGGGAGTTGAGCCGGGGGGGAGGGACTTGCCCTTGGTCCACTGTCCCGCAGCGCCGGGTATCTGGTAGTCGCGCTCGGAGAGATCGTTGGCCACGGCATAACCGGCGATGCATGATTCGGCTTCAGAAATGGAGGAAAGGTATGACGCTTCCTTGCCGATCACGATTGCCAGTTCCACTTCCCAGTCGTACTTTTCCGACGACGGCGGGATGGGGGCTGCGTCGAACGGCCCGGCGATAGTGTTGGTCGGCTTGAGGAACACCACGGGAACCTCGGGCGGCTTAGCACCGGATTCGGCGGCGTGCGCGGTGTAGTTGAGTCCGATGGCCACCACGGCGCCGGGGGCGGGCAACGGGCGCGCCGATGCGCAGGCCTTCCGGTGAGATTTCGGGGAGCTCCCCCCTTTGTCCAGGCTTCCCGGGTGCGATCAATGCCGTCCGAGGCGAGGAAACCGCCGTCGATGTCGTTGGTCAGGGCCGTAAGGCTGAAGTACTTCTCGGTGCCGTCGGCGTCCTGGGCAATGACGGCCGGTTGTTCGTTTCCGGCCGTACCCAGCCTGGCGAATTTCAAGGTCATGGCTTCCTCCGTGCGTTCGGGACTAACATCCGAGCTCTAGTGTGGTGTTTTCACCCATAATACGGAAATGTGACCCATTGACAAGGCAGACATCGGATGTTTAGGCTCGGTGGAGAATCGTGACGCACTTCAGGAGCCGCATGAGCACCATCACCGCATTGGATACGTTCGATATCCGCTTTCCAACATCCCTTGAACTGGACGGTTCGGATGCCATGAATCCGGACCCGGACTACTCCGCCGCGTACCTGACCATCCGCACGGATGCCGGGGGGGACGGGCATGAGGGTCACGGTTTTGTGTTCACCATCGGGCGGGGGGGGAACGAGGTGGAGGCGGCGGCGATCGAGGCCCTCCGTGGGCACGTTCTTGGCCGCACGGTTGAGGACCTGCTGGCTGACATGGGGGCCACGTGGAAACTGCTGGCCCATGACTCGCAGCTCCGGTGGCTAGGTCCCGAGAAGGGCGTCATGCACATGGCTATCGGCGCCGTCGTCAATGCACTTTGGGATTTGAAGGCCAAACGCGCAGGGCTGCCCCCCCTCTGGGAATTGCTCGCCGGCATGACGCCCGATGAGCTCGTGGCACTCGTCGACTTCCGCTACCTCACGGATGCGCTCACCCCCCGGACGAAGCCCTGGAAATCCTCCGTGCCGCAGAGCCTGGTCGGGAAGCGCGCAAAGAGGCACTCCGCGCCGAGGGCTACCCCCCCGCGTACACCACGACGCCGGGCTGGCTGGGTTACAGCGACGAGAAACTGACGCGGCTGGCCAAGGAAGCCGTGGCGGACGGATTTGCCCAGATCAAGCTCAAGGTGGGGGCGTCCCTGGAGGACGACATCCGCCGCGTGCGGGCCGCCCGTGCTGCCGTTGGTCCCGACGTCAGGATCGCGGTGGATGCCAACCAACGCTGGGATGTGCAGGAAGCCATCGACTGGATGGCCCACCTTGCCCCCCCTACGACATCGCCTGGATTGAGGAACCCACCAGCGGACGACATTCTGGGCCATGCTGCCATCGCCCGTGGAGTGGCGCCCATCCCTGTGGCCACCGGCGAACACGTCCAAAACCGGGTGGTGTTCAAACAGATGCTCCAAACTGGTTCACTTCAAGTCCTGCAGATTGACGCGGCCCGGGTAGCGGGAGTGAATGAGAACATCGCCATCCTCCTTCTCGCTGCCAAGTTCGGTGTGAGGGTTTGTCCGCATGCCGGTGGTGTCGGTCTGTGTGAAGCAGTCCAGCACCTGTCCATGTTTGACTTCGTTGCGGTGTCCGGGACCAAGGAGGACAGGACCATCGAGTTCGTGGACCACCTCCATGAACACTTCATCACACCCGTGGACGTCCACGACGGCGCGTATTGGCCGCCGTCGGATCCTGGCGCAGGAAACGAAATGCTCAGTGAAACACTGGCCGCGTACAGCTTTCCGAACGGTCCCGTATGGAAGGAATCCCGTTGATCCAGCACGCACCTTGGTTTGAAGAGGCACGTTTTGGGATGTTCGTTCACTGGGGCATCTACGCCCTGCCTGCCCGGCACGAGTGGGTGATGAACCAGGAAGAAATCACTGTGGAGGAGTACTCCAAGTACTTCCGCCGCTTTGACCCGGACCTTTACGATCCCCCCCGTGAATGGGCACGCGCCGCAAAGGACTCCGGGATGAAGTACGTGGTCCTCACCACCAAGCACCATGACGGCTTCTGCCTGTGGGACTCGGCGCTGACGGATTACAAAGCCACCAACACGCCCGCCGGCCGCGACCTGATAGCGCCTTATGTGGAAGCACTTCGGGCCGAGGGGCTGAAGGTCGGCTTCTATCACTCGCTCATCGACTGGCACCACCCCCGACTTCACGGTGGACGGCGTACACCCGCAACGTAACGCAGCCGACGTCGAGAGTTTGAACGCCGGACGCGACATGGCACGCTACCGCGAGTACCTGCACGGCCAAGTGCGTGAACTCCTGAGCAACTACGGCACCATCGATTACCTGTTCTTCGACTTCTCCTACACAGGTGGGCACGAAGAAGACTTCTGGGGGGGTGGCAAGGGCCGGAAGGACTGGGATTCGGAGGCGTTGCTCGCCATGGTGCGGGAACTGCAGCCCGGCATTGTGGTGAATGACCGGTTGGAGATCCCCGGCGACTTTGTCACTCCGGAGCAGTACCAGCCCGCCGGCCCCATGATGGTCGACGGCGAACCCGTCACCTGGGAGGCCTGCCAGACCCTCAACGGTAGTTGGGGGGGTTATGACAGGGACAACCTGAACTACAAATCCGTGGACCTACTCATTCGGATGCTCGTGGACGGTGTGTCCAAGGGCGGCAACCTGCTGCTCAACGTTGGCCCCACGGGTAGGGGGGGAAACCTCGATCCGCGGGCGGTGACGTCCTTGAAGGGCATCGGCGAGTGGATGAAGCTGCACTCCCGCGCCATCTACGGGACGGGGGGGCTTCCCGGTTCACGGCACCGGCGGACGCCCGGTACACGCAGAATGGAGACAGGCTCTACGTTCACTTGTTCGCCTGGCCGTTCGAGTACGTGCACCTCCCGGACCTCGCCGGGAAGGTCGAATACGCGCAGTTGCTGAACGACGCGTCCGAGGTGTTCGCCAAAGAGGTAGACCCCCCCGGGCAGCAGGCCATGAATATGACCCAGGGAGCCAACCGCCCGGCACCTTGACCATCAAGCTGCCTGTCCAGCGGCCGAACGTTGCCGTCCCGGTGCTGGAACTGTTCCTGACGCCCGAGGCCGTGAATGGTTGAACGCGTCGCCCTGCGCACGAACCTCAAGATGGTTGAACTTTTGGAGGTCCAGGACGATTACTCGGGGGGAGGATGCGGGTATCCAGAAGGTATGGGAGCTGCCATGAACTCACTTGAACTCGGCAAACTGGGCAAGCTGGGCAAACTGGGCTTCGGTGGAGCGGGCATCGGGAACCTCTACCGGGCGATCCCGGACGGGGAGGCGCTCGCCACCGTGCTGGCTGCTTGGGACGCCGGCATCCGCTACTTCGACACCGCGCCCCCCCATTACGGCCTTGGCCTCTCCGAGCAGAGATTGGGCGCCGTCCTCCGTGATAAACCCCCCGGGACGAATTCGTCATCTCCACGAAGGTGGGCAGGCTACTCCAACCCAATCCCAGTGGCGGCCAGGACCCGGAAGGTTTCGACGTCCCCCGCGTCGTCACGGCGCGTGTGGGATTTCTCCGAAGCAGGCATCCGGCGCAGCATGGAGGATTCCTTGGAGCGGCTCGGCTTGGGCCATGTGGACATCGCATACCTGCACGATCCCGACGCCACGATCTTCGGGCCGGAATCTCCCAAGGCCTCCCTGCACTCGAGAAACTGCGCTCCGAGGGAGTGGTCCGGGCAATCGGTGTGGGCATCAACTCCGCCGAGGCAGCCTTGGAATGTATTGAAGCCGCCGATCTCGATCTTGTGATGCTCGCCGGCCGCTACACCCTGCTTGAGCAGCCCAGCGTGCCGCTGCTTGACCGCTGTGTGGAGCGAAGCACCGGCGTCGTAAGCGTGGGCGCCTACAACTCGGGCCTCCTGGCCCGACCCGACGTTCCGGAAAACGCGCACTACAACTACGATCAAGCACCGCCGGATGTGTTGGAGCGTGCGCGTGCGCTCGCCGCCATCTGCCGGGACTTCGGCGTTGAACTTCCGACGGCGGCGCTCCAGTTTCCTTTGCGGCACCCGGCCGTCGTGAACGTGACAGCAGGGGCGACTTCCCCCCCTGAACAGGTGACCGTGAACGCTGCCCGAATGGAGGCAACCGTGCCGGAAGAACTGTGGAACGCGTTGGAGGCGGCCAGGCATGATTGATTCGCACCTGCACCTGTGGACCCTGGATACCTTCGTCACCGGCGGTGTGCGCCACTATCCGTGGCTTGGACCGCAACACGGTGCGCTCTTCCGCAGCTTTGGCGAGGACGAGGCGCGTGAGACGTTGGACGCTGCCGGGGTGAGGGGAGCCGTCCTGGTGCAGGCCGACGACACCGTTGACGACACCGGGAGCATGTTGGCCGTCGCCGCGCGAAATTCCTGGGTGCTCGGAGTAGTGGGCTGGATTAGCTTGGACGCGCCCGCAGAAGCTGAGGAACAGTTGCATCGCTTCACAGCGCATCCCGCCTTCAAAGGAGTGCGGCACTTGGTGCATGACGATCCCAGGGGTGACTTTTTGGATGTTCCCGCTGTTAGGGAGTCACTGGCGTTGGTGGCTCGGCGCGGGCTCACCTTCGACATCCCGGACGCGTTCCCCCCCGGCATCTGGGGTCCGCGGTTCGGTTGGCCCGCGAGATGCCGGAACTGACGGTTGTGTTGGACCACCTGGGTAAGCCGCCGCTGGCTGATCCTGAGCTCATGGATTCGTGGAGCGCCGATTTCCGGGCGCTCGGGCGGGAGCCGAACTCGGTGGCGAAACTGTCCGGACTGCATTTGCCTGGCGTTGAGTACACCCCGGACGCGTTGCGACCTCTGTTCGAGTCAGCGTTGGAGGCTTTCGGGCCGGAGCGTTTGATGATCGGCTGCGACTGGCCAGTGAGTACCTTGGGCACCCCCTATGGCCGCACGCTCGATGTCCTGCTGGAACTCGTTTCTACCTTGAGTCCCTCGGAGCAGGACTGGTGCTTGAGGAGACGGCCATCCGGACCTACGGCCTGGCGGTTACTCCTATCGCCGAAAGTTAGAGCGCCTGCCGCAGCCAGTTCTCGACGCCGCTGATATGCACAGTGACGAGGGCCCGCACTAGTTCGGCGTCGCCCCGCTCCAGGCATCGGCGATGGCATGGTGCTCGGCCAGGGTGTGCGCCACGGCTTTTTCCTGCGTCAGGCCACGCCAGATCCGGGCTCGCACCGTGCTGCTGGACAGGGCTTCCAGGAGGCTCCCCCCCAGGTAATCATTTCCGGCAGCCTCGGTGATGATGCTGTGGAACTCCAGGTCATGGGCCACGAGCTCCTCGATGTCGGTGTTCTCGTCTATGCCTCCATGGTGTTTCTCAGGGCAAGGAGTTCGTCCGGCGTGATTTTGCCCGCCGCCAAATGTGCGGTGGCCGGCTCCAGGATTCGTCGGACCTCAAAGAGTTCCAGAATGGACCGGTCCTGGTGCAGGTCCACCACAAAGGCCACGGCTTCGTTGAGCAGCTTCGCATCGAGGCTGGTCACGTAGGTGCCATCACCACGGCGAACATCCAGCACGCGGATCAACTCGAGGGCTTTCACGGCCTCGCGCAACGAACTCCGGGAAAGACCGAGCCGTTCGCTCAGTTCCTTTTCCGGCGGGAGTCGATCGCCGGCCTTGAGTTCACCGCGGATCAGCATGTCTTTGATCTTGCTGATCGCCTCGTCTGTGACAGCCATGGACCAATAGTAGCCACGAATGATCGGATGTCTGTCTCCGCCGCGTCCTCACCCAACTGAGTCGCAGTTAAGCGCGTTTTGAGCCTTGTAAACGCGCTTAACTGCGACCTACTTGGGGGGGGCGTTAACCGACGACGGCGGCACCTGGGTTCCGATTGTTACGGAACCCGGGTGCCGCGTCGTGATTTAGCGGTTGTTACTTGATGCCTACTTGTCGCCGCCGGGCAACGGGCGGTTGGCAATCACCGGGGGGGCGCTGCCGGTGTAGCCGTCGCGGGTGGCAGCAAGCTCATGAATTTGCTTGCGGCACAGGAACCAGCCCCAGACCATGAGTCCGCAGGCAATCGCGGTGACCAGCATGGTCAACGGGGGGGACTCGATGAACACCATGATCAGCACGGCCGCCAGGAAGATCAAGGACAACCAACCTGTGTAGGGGGGCACCGAACATCCGGAAGGACGGGCGCTTCAGCCATCCCTTGTCGGCCCAGCGTTTGAGTTGCATCTGGCACAGGACGATGGTGGCCCAGGTGACGATGATGCCCACGGAAGCGACGTTCAGGACGATCTCGAAAGCGTCGGCCGGAACGAGGTAGTTCAGCGGAACTCCCAGGAGAGAAACGCCGGCGGTGATGGCGATGCCACCGTAGGGGACGCCTGCCTTGTTCATGCGCTGGGCGAACTTCGGGGGCAGAGCCGGCCACCGACATGGAGCGGAGGATGCGGCCTGTGGAGTAGAGCCCGGCGTTCAGTGAAGACAGTGCAGCGGTGAGGACCACGAGGTTCATGATGACGTCCACGCCCTCCACACCGATGGAACCGAAGAACGTCACGAACGGGCTGACGCCCTTCTCGTAAGAGGTGTACGGCAAGAGGAGAGCCAGCAGAATCACGGAGCCAACGTAGAAGAGGGCGATGCGGATGACCACGGAGTTGATGGCCTTGGGCATGATCTTCTCAGGGTTGGCAGTTTCGCCGGCTGCGGTGCCGATGAGTTCAATCGATGCGTAAGCGAAGAGCACACCCTGCATGAGGATGATCATGGGAAGGACACCGTTGGGGGAAGACCCCCCCGCCGTTGTCTGCGATGAGGCTGAAGCCGACTTCCTGGCCCTCCACCGGGGTGCCGAAGATGACGAAGTAGGTGCCCACCAGGAGGAAGGCCACCAGTGCTGCCACCTTGATCAGCGCGAACCAGAACTCCATTTCACCGAAGACCTTCACGGAGACCAGGTTGAGGCACAGCACTACAACCAGCGCAATGAGCGCCCACGCCCACTGCGGAACGGCACCTATCCAGGCGACGTATTTGCCGAAGAACTCCATGTAGAGCGCCGCTGCGGTGATGTCCACGATGGTGGTGGTGGCCCAGTTGATCCAGTAGAACCAGCCCGAAACGAAGGCTGCCTTTTCGCCGTAGAACTCACGGGCGTAGGAAACGAAGGATCCCGACGACGGCCGGTGCAGAACCAGTTCACCGAGTGCGCGGAGGATCAGGAAAGCGAAGAAGCCACAGATTGCGTAGGCGATTACGAGGGAGGGGCCGGCTGCGTTGAGTCGGCCGCCGGCGCCCAGGAACAGTCCGGTGCCGATTGCGCCGCCGATCGCGATCATCTGGATCTGGCGGGGGCTTGAGGTCCTTGTGGTAGCCGGAGTCCTCCTTGTGGAGGGCTTTCTCGCTGGCGTGCGCTTGGGCCGGGACCGTGTGGTCCGTGATGGGATTGGTCATTGGAATCCTTAGGGGGGGTGTCCTGTTGGGGGGGTGTCCTGGGCGCGTCCGGTCGGGGGATCCGGGCACGCAGAACAAAGCCTCGTGTGGGTGTGCCTCATGGGCGGGACGACTGGGTGGCGCGTTTTCAGACCAGTTGCGGCCTATTTGCTGAGATTTGCCAGACGTTCGGGGGGGCTAAGCAGTTCCTCAAGCTGGGCGGCGGTCAGGAGACCGTGCTCCAACACGAGTTCCGCAACGCCCTTGCCCGTTGCCAGCGCTTCCTGGGCGATGGCGGTGGCGGAGGCGTAACCGATATGGGGGTTCAATGCCGTGACGAGACCGATCGACTGCTCCACGGTAAGCCGTAGCCGTTCGGTGTTTGCAGTGATGCCCCCCCGGACGCAGCGCGCCGTAAGGGTGCGGCACGCTGCTTCCAGGTGGGAGATGCTCTTGTGCAGGCTGTGCACAATGATCGGTTCGAAGGCGTTCAGCTGAAGCTGGCCGGCCTCCGCGGCCATGGTGACGGTGACATCGTTGCCGATGACTTCGTAAGCCACCTGGCTGACCACTTCCGGGATCACCGGATTGATCTTGCCGGGCATGATCGACGAACCGGACTGCACGGCCGGAAGGTTGATCTCGCCCAAACCCGCACGCGGTCCGGAGGACAGCAGGCGGAGGTCGTTACAAATCTTGGAGAGTTTCACTGCCACGCGCTTCAGCACCCCCCCGGACAGGTGAACAAACGCGCCCACATCCTGCGTTGCCTCGATGAGGTCAGCGGCAGTGAGGAGGGGGGGAAGTCCGGTGATTTCGGCCAGGTGGCGGCAGGCAGCTTCGGCGTAGCGGCGGGGGGGCGTTCAAGCCGGTGCCAATAGCCGTGGCACCAAGGTTGATTTCGTGGATCAGCATGTGGGACTCGTCCAGGCGGGCCCGGTCCTCGCCGATGGTCACGGCGTAACCGCCAAACTCCTGGCCGAGGGTCATGGGAACGGCGTCCTGCAGCTGCGTGCGTCCCATCTTCACCACGGTCCGGAACTCCCGGCCCTTCTCAGCGAAGGCCAGCTCGAGTTCTTCGAGGGCTTCCAGTAGTTCCTTCACAGAGAAGATCGTGGCGAGGTTCACCGCCGTCGGGTAGACGTCGTTGGTGGACTGGCTCAGGTTCACGTGGTCATTCGGGTGCAGCTTGGAGTAGTCGCCCTTGGGGGGGTGGCCCAGGATCTCCAGCGCACGGTTGGCAATGACCTCGTTGGCGTTCATGTTGGAACTGGTGCCGGCGCCGCCCTGGATCACGTCCACCATGAACTGCTCGTGGAGCATGCCGTCCATGATGTCCTGGCAAGCCTGCACAATGGCATCCGCCTTCTCGGCATCCAGCAGGCCAAGCTCGTGGTTGGTGCGGGCCGCAGCCTGCTTCACAGCGGCCAGACCCCTGACGAGGTGCTTGTTGGTGGAGAGCGGCTGCCCGGTGATGGGGGGGAAGTTCTCCATGGCGCGGAGGGTGTGGACGCCCCCCCAGTAGGCATCCGCGGTACATCGCGGTCACCCAAAAGGTCGTGTTCGGAACGGAGGGGGATCGCCTGATCGACGGTGGTCATAGCTGTCCTTGGTTTAGTTGCTGAAAATTTGGCTGCGCGGAGCTCGCCGACCGGAAGGCCGCCGCCCAGCACGGGTGGGCTCTGAAGCGTGTCCAAGCTGCCGCCGTCGACGCCCAACCGGCGGAGAACCTCAACGGTGACGGGCATGCGGCGCGATCACCGCCGTCGGAAATCTTCACCGCCACGCCGGTGCCGTTCGGGAGGCCGACAAGCTGGAGTCCCTCAAAGCCGTCCTTCGCGAGGAGTCCCGGGACCGCCCGCATGAGCGCGGTGACGTCGCGGCCTTCGCCGGCCACCATCTGCGGGTAGCGGCGCATGGCGTGGGCAACCTTGCCCTCGTCGGTGTTTTCATCGGCGGCGGCGATGCGGCCGTAGGCACGCGCCATACCGTGAAGCGAGTGTGCGAACAGCGGAGTGCCGCAGCCGTCGGTGCTGACTGCGGCAGCTTCCTCGCCGGTCAGTTCCGTGATGGTGTCGCGGACCAGGACCTGCAGCGGGTGCTCGGGGTGCAAGTACCCTCCACAGGCCAGCCGTTGATGACACAGACGGCGGTCATGGAAGCGTGCTTGCCAGAGCAGTTCTGCGCGATTTGGGTAGGACCGTTGCCGGCGCGGAGCCATTCTTCACGCTCAGCGACGCCGTACGGCAGGTCCGTGCTGTTGCCCAAGGCCGCTTCGGTGAGGCCATGCAGCTTCAGGATTTCAGCGGCGCCTTCGCGGTGCATCTGTGCGCCGGAGTGGCTGGCCGCCGTAAGGGCCAGGAGGTTTTGGGGGGGATGTCTAAACCGGCCTTGAGCAGGGCGACGGCTTGCAACGGCTTCAGGCTTGAACGCGGGTACATCGGTGCGTCCGGCTCGCCGGCCTCCACGGCCGTGCTGCCGTTTTTGTGGAGCGCGATCAACGATCCGTAGTGGATGCTCTCCACCAGGCCGTCGCGGGTTACCTCTACGAGCGGGACGTGGTGGGGGGGCGTTTTGAGGCTTCGCGCTGTTGTAGGCGCGGCTGCGGCTTTGTGGCCGGTGCTTCGGGGGGGACGGGCATGGTGGCTGTGTCCTTTGGATGTGTCATTTGCTGAGGATCGTGTCCAGTGCCACGCTGACGGCCTGCAGGTGGGCGGCCATTGCTTTGCTTGCGGCTTCGGAGTCGCCCGCTTCGATTGCGTTGAGCACGGCGACGTGTTCCTCGTCCGAGCGATGTTGCCGGTCTGCAACGAGGTTCAAAGTTTCGGACTGGTGGGCCAGCGCTTCACGTATATCCGAGACGACGCTGGCAAACACACGGTTTCCGCTGGCGCGGGCCACGGCTGAATGGAAGCTGGCATCCAGGTTCACCCAGGCTTCGGGATCGTTCTCGGTGAGCATCTCCTGGACGATGTCCTTGAGGTGCTCCAGTTCTTCCTCGGTCCTTCTTTGAGCCGCCAGTCCCGCTGCCGGGATCTCGATGTGAGGACGTGCTTCGTTAAGATCACGTGCACTGTACTGACCCAAGGTAAGGTCGTTAGCAACCTTGTTGGCCACTATGAACGTGCCCTTGCCGGTCTTGGTTACGGTAAGGCCAAGGTGTTGCAGGACCTCAACGCTTCCCTGATGACTGAGCGGCTTACGCCGTACTGACCCGCCAGCGTCGCTTCGGAGCTCAACTTGGTGCCGATATCGAACTGGCCGCCCTCGATGGCGCGTCGCAGTGCCGCAAAGACCGCTTCAGCTGCGGAAATGCGCGAGATGGGTGTATGCCCACCCTGGGGTCCTTGCTGTCCGGCTGTCCGGCTGTCTGACAGGTTCACGTTTCGAATATGGCACGGGTCACAAGTGCCTGTCAACGCTGAAAGGTTTGCTTCAGGCTTTGGCGTCTTTGGGCCTATCAGGGGCGGCCCGCACAATGGAGCATGCTCTTCACCAAAAAGTCACTCACTGAGGACAGGTTCACCGGATTCCGGCTGCTCGACGAACTCGATCCCATGAGGATTCCCCCCCAGGGACCTGGGGTCTTCGCGATCCTCCGTCCCGCGGATTTCGAGCCCTCATTCCTCAGCAAGAGCACTGCCGGCACGTTCAAGAAGAAGGACCCCCCCAACCTCAAACGTGAAGACCGGGAGTCCGAATGGATTCCCGATGCTTCTGTGCTGTACATCGGCAAAGCCAGCGCAGGGAGCCAAGGCAACAGGGGGGGCTCCGCAAGCAGCTCCAAGAGTTCATGGATTACGGTCGTGGACGACCCACCGTCGTCTGGGACGCCCGGCTCATCTGGCAACTCCGCGACGCCCTTGACCTGATCGTTGCATGGAAGGAACTCCCCCGCCTCCGAAGTAAACGCCGCCGAGGCCGCCTACCACGCTGACTTTGTTGCCGCCTTTGGTCGTCTTCCGTTCGCCAACCTGGTTCAGGCCCGCTCCAAGAAGTAGTGCTTAACGTACGACGCCGGTACTCAGCTTGCGTCGTCGGCCTGCCGCTGGCCTGGATTCCGGCGCATAATGGCACCCATGACGGACCTTGTCTCCCCCCCTGGAAGCAAACCTCATGGATCCCGCATCACTGTGGAGGTGCCCGTCGTACGCGTCGGTTCCGGATCCTCGGACTATGAGGGTCTCAACCGCTTTGTCGACTCCCTTCGCAAGCCGCAAGGGCTGCACATGACATTGCTGCACGTTGGGATCCTGGACGAGCTGGGAAGGGACATCGTGGCATGGACCAAGGGATTCTCTCCTCCGGAGAAAGTGCTCCCCCGAAATCTCCAGTTGGTTGACGGAGTTGCCTGTCATGCAGGGCTTCCTCGGGAAGTCGGACAAGTTGATTCCTTTGGGCGGTGGGCGCCTTATGGGGGGGCTCGAAGTGGACGTGCCACAGGAGGTTCACGACTACCAGTCACTCTTGGTGCAAGGGCTGCACGTACTTCTTGACGACCTCGGCCTCGACAACATCGACGACTTCATCCTGAGCTCGCCCGCACTTGGTTACAAGTCACCCCGATGGTTGCCGCACATCGCAGTCGGGAAAGCCCGGACCAGGCACGAGCCTGCGATGGAGATCGCGCCTGTGGCCTTGGAATTCGGCGACTCTCGGATCCGCAACCGGGAGGCGCTGACTTCTCCAGGGTGACTGCGGTTGCACTGATTGACGCGAGAAGTTCTACAGCCGGTAAAATATGACGTGCCCCCCCCGTTTTCTACCTGAGGACTTCCATGCAGCCCCCCCGCACTTTGTTCCGTACCGTTGCTTTTGCCGAGGCCGTGACGTGGACGATGCTATTGATCGGACTGTTCCTTAAGTACGTCACGCGAACCACAGACGTCGGTGTGAGCATCGCCGGAGGCATCCACGGGTTCGTGTTCCTTTGCTACGCCGCGACGGCCGCGTTCACGTGGATCAACCAGAAGTGGAAAACCCGCACCGGCCTGCTTGCCATCGCTTCAGCAGTGATCCCCCTATGCCACCATCCCCATGGAGAAGTCGCTGGACCGTCGCGGCCTCCTCGCCGGTGATTGGCGCTTGGCCGCTGGGGGAGATTCGCCCCCCCAAGGCGGCTTCGAGAAGGCCCAGGCTTGGGTCCTGCGGAACCCGATTCTTGCCGTTGTGGTGACTTTGGTTGCCGTGGGCGCAGTGTTTAGCTTCCTGCTGTTCATGGGCCCTCCAGGTACCTGGTTCTCCTAACTCCCGCTTCGTGACCGTCAGCTGAATCCCCACCAGACGACACGAGCTTTTCAGGCGTGGGGGGGTCGTAGAAGCACGTTGGGCCGCTTACCGGAACCCAGTCATGCCATCCGGGGGCTGGCAATCGTTCGTAGTGCCCGCTTCCAAATGACTGGCCGTCCCTCCGCCGCGCTCTCAGCAGTGGCCGGGCACTCCAGTGTCAAACATCTGTTGTCTTCCGATTCCGGCCCGTTGTGGCGGCAGTGAAAGTCCGGCATGAGTTGATACAACCCGTCGGCCGAAACGATGGAAGACCGTGCCAAGTCTGAACCGCTGGGCGTCGGGTTAGTCGACGTCGCATCGGCAGATGTTGAAACCGGCAGGGTGCCACTGCCCTGGCAGGCACTCAAGAGAAGCACACCACCCACGGCCAGAACCGCGGATTTCACGCGAGTAGAGGTGGAAACGCGGGCAAGGGCGGCTCGGTTCATGTAGGGCTCCTTCATGGTTTTTGGTCTTCTCTAACGGGCGCTGCCGGGGGCAGCCCCCAGGAGTTGGGGTTTTCCTGGCAGGTGTCGGCGACGAGTGCTTTTTCTGTTTTCCAGACGTGGATGGTTTTGGCGGGTGTGGTGATGTCCAGGGTTCCGTTGATGGGTAGTGGTGGTCCGTTGTTGACGGAGTAGGTGCCGGTGAAGCTGGTGGTGAGGGTGGCTTGGTAGTTGCCGGTGTCTGTGTAGGTGTGGCTGGTGCGTGTCTCGTTGTTGAGCCATTCGGCTTCGGGGATGGAGTAGCCGGCGGCGGGTGTTGGTCCGAGGGTGGTGCCGTCGCCGAAGGTGTAGGTGTAGTTGGCTGGCGTTGCGGTTAGGTGGACTGTTTGGCCGAGGATGGTGACGTCGAAGCCTTGTTCTCCGGTGGTGGCGTAGAAGTTGGTGGGTCCGCCTTTGAGGGTGTGGGGGAAGGGCTGGGCTTCGAGGCTTCCAGGGTTGACGGGAAGTTGTCGGAAGTCGGTGAGGATCCTGGCGGCGATGTTGGCCAGGACGTTTTCGGGCTCGGCATCGTAGAGGCAGGTCGGGCCGGTGATCGCACGGTACTCCGTCCAGTCGGGGTTGGTAATGGCCTTCGGAGCTTTCTTCCAGACCACTGGAATTCCTTCAGGTGCGCCAGGAGTTTTGGGCGGGCATTGAAGTCCTTGGCACCCCCCCAAGCCTCCACCGCCGGCGCGGCACATGGTGTCCGGCTTGTATTGGTAAGGGTCTTCTGCGGCGGACCTAGTTGCAACGCCGCCAAGGCTTGGAGTCGATGTCCCTGTGGTTGGATCGAACTCCCGGTGGGAACCGACATCTATAGTTCCAGCTGCCTTGTTAGTTGAAGCCCAATCGTCTTCACTCTGCGCAGCGTGAGCGGGCATCGAAGCGGTAAGCAAAGCAGTGGCCAGTGCAAGGCCTAGAGCGAACCGGTGCGCGTGATCAGCGAATGACACCGGTATCCACCACTTTCCATGTGGATTCGAAACTGGCGACGATAACAAATGCGTCATTCGTTGCCGCATCCGCTGGGCGTCCTTCTGTACCGTCCGCGTTGTAGTAAGTGATCGCCTCCTGGATAACTTGAACTTTGGCTTGATGGGCCGTCTCCCCCCCGGCGTTCCAAGCCATCTCAATCCTCGGGATACTCACCTTCCCGCCCACAATCCAACGGCCATTCTTGGAGCTATCCACGGCGGCGTTCTGGAAATGCGTACATGCCTTGCATTCAGGGGTACTCAAAGTAGAAAGGCCCGAGACATCGCCAGTCTCATCTGCGTAGTTCCCCCAGTTCGTACCAGTACCCAATAAACGCCTCCAGCCCAGCCTTCGAGTTCTCCTTCGCCAGCTCCGGCATCACCGGAACGGGCACGTTCTCCGCTTTCCCCTTCGCGTCGGCAGGCTTGTAGACAGGAGGCGCTGACGGAATAGCCGAAGCCGTCGGAACCGACGCACTCGAGGTGGGCGACGCCGTCGTCGAACTTGTTTCTGAGGGTGGGCCGCCAGGTGCGGAGCCGCCCTGACAACTGCTCAGAAGCAGCGCAGCGGTTAGAGTCAAAACCGCCGTTCGGACGCGAACGCAAGAAAAAGAAGCAAACGAATGGCGTGACATGACAGGCTCCCCAGCAGCTGTTTGGCGGTGTGCCGGTCAGTCTAGGCGGGGGGGGACGGGTAACCATTCATGTCAGAAAACGCGGCCTGTGGATAAGTGTCAGGCGCGGCCACCCACAAAACCACTTACCCCCCCGAAGCTTCTCCATATCCCGGCGGTCCTTCTTGGTGGGTCGCCCGGCGCCGCGGTCACGCTGGGGGGGAGACCGAGCTTTGGAGCAACGGGACGCGGGGGGGAGTGTGGTCGGTGAAGCAGTGGGAAGCGGCTTCGGCACCCACACGCTTGGCGATGAGTCGCCGGACTTCGAGGATCCGTTCCCAGCCGGACTCGCGGACCCGGATGGTGTCGCCGATGATCACGCTCTGCGACGCTTGACAGGGTTTCCGTTGATGCGGATGTGCCCGGCACGGCAGGCAGCGGTGGCGGCCGAGCGGGTCTTGTAGGCGCGGATCGCCCAAAGCCAGGCGTCGACGCGGACATTTGCCGGGGATGATGTCGGGATACTCATGGTTGGGAAGAGTCTAACCGGGCCTTCGCAAGAGCCGCGAGACCGCCGGAAACGTGCGCGTACGCGGGAAGCCACCGAA
>BBFS01000108.1 GCA_001313365.1 Paenarthrobacter nitroguajacolicus JCM 14115 | reverse complement strand
GCTGCTCCAGCTCCCGCAGCAGCTCCGGCCCCCCGCGCCGGCTCCCGCTGTCCGGACCATCTACGTAGCTGGTGCCGGTGGCCAGTCGATGGTGGACGCCTGTATCGGCCCATCCACTACACGCCCACCAACGCCTACGCGACGTTCATCACGGAGCACGATTTCTGTGGAGGTTGGGGGGGACGGTTCTCGGGAATCGGTGTGGGTGAAACGGTGTCGATCCCAGGCTACGGAACGTTCACGGCCACGGGCCGGGGCCAGGTACCCAACCCGGGAAGCACCAACGACGTCGCAGCAGTGTTCGGCGGATTCCCTGCAGTTGTCCTGCAGACCTGCATCCCCCGGCACCAGCCAGATGCTGGTGATCGCCCTCAACTAAGCAACAAACAACTAGGCCGGCGCCGTCAGGCGCGCGAAACGGAGGATGCCTAGGATGGCCGGGGGCCAGCTCATCCTCCATCTGGTGGTAGACCTCTTCCGCTCGTCGGTAGGGGGGGTCTACCACATCGTTGTCTGCAGGATCGGACGGTAGTGCGAGGTGGCGGACTGAGGCCGCCCGGGTGGGAAGCGCACGCCAGAACTCCGTGATGTCCCCGGCCGGGGCCGTATCGCCCCGGTTCTCCAGCACGGACAGCATCCGGGCAAATTCCCGCACGGTGAAGGTTCGCTTTAGCAAGGACGCGTCCAACTGGAGGACTTCGCCGCGGTGCTTGGACGTCATGGCCAGCACCAGGTCGGTTTCCTTGAGGATCTTGGGGGGGTCAGCTGCCTGGCCGCAAAACCGTCAGGGTTTCCGCGGAAAGTGCTGATGATCCGGGCCGAGAGGGGGGGCTGGATGGGCTCACCCACCATGGCGCGAGTGCCGGCGCTGCGGACTTCGAAGGACCCGGGACTGACCTGGTTGAGCCCGGTCTGCAGCAACCGTTCGGCCACGGGGGGGAGCGGCAGATGTTCCCGGTGCAGACGGTGAGAATCCTGAAGATGGGGGGGCGATTCCACGTAAGGCTCTTTTCTAGCGGTGACTGGGACAGCTGAGGTCCCACCCCAAGTTAACACGGCGGGCAGCGAGGACCTTGTCAACAACGCAGGGCCACGCAAACAGGACCAAACGCCGGCCGCACCAAAGACTCGAACGCTTGACTGAAATCACCCGCTCCGCATATTCTGAACGAACGGTCGGTAATTTATTAGGAGCAACCATGGCATCGCAGAATCTGCAGTCAGTGCCCGCTGAGCTGTCCCCCCGGAAGAGCAGGAGCGGGAGCAGCCGGACAGGCGTATTTTGATCGCATCATTTCGGAGGACTCGCGCATCGAACCGCGCGACTGGATGCCGGCGGCTTACCGCAAGACTTTGCTGCGCCAGATCTCGCAGCACGCGCACTCGGAAATTATCGGCATGCAGCCGGAAGCCAACTGGATCACCAGGCGCCGAGCCTGAAGCGCAAGTCCATCCTCATGGCCAAGGTCCAGGACGAGGCCGGCCACGGCTTGTACCTTTACTCGGCCGCTGAGACCCTGGGCCAGTCCCGGGACCAGATGATGGAAGACCTCATTGCCGGCAAGGCCCGGTACTCGTCCATCTTCAACTACCCCACGATTTCCTGGGCTGACATGGGGGGGGCCATCGGCTGGCTTGTTGATGGTGCAGCCATCTGCAACCAGGTTCCCCTGTGCCGTGCCTCGTACGGTCCTTACGGTCGCGCAATGGTGCGCATCTGCAAGGAAGAATCATTCCACCAGCGCCAGGGTTTCGAGATCCTGCTGGAGCTGTCCAACGGCACGCCTGCGCAGAAGCAGATGGCCCAGGACGCAGTGAACCGCTGGTACGCGCCGTCGCTGATGATGTTCGGCCCGCCGGACGACGACTCACCCAACTCCAAGCAATCCATGGCATGGAACATCAAGCGGTTCAGCAATGACGAGCTGCGAAGCCGGTTCGTCGGCATGATGGTGGAGCAGGTCCGTGTCCTCGGCCTTACCCTGCCTGACAAGGACATCCGTTTCAACGAAGAAACCAAAAAGTGGGAGCACGGACCCCTGGACTGGAACGAGTTCAAGGAAGTCCTGGCCGGCCGCGGTCCCTGCAACTCGCAGCGCGTCGAGCGCCGCCGTGAGGCACACGAAAACGGTGCCTGGGTTCGCGAAGCCGCAGTGGCCTACGCCCGCAAGCAAGCACAGAAAGAGAACGCAGCATAATGGCTCCTCACGGTAACCCGGAAGCACCGGCCAGCGCCGCCAGCGAAATCAACCGCGAGGCCCCCCCAAGTTGCGGCAACCAACGCTGAAAGCACGACGACGGCGCCCGCCTCAGGCCCGGACGTCACCTCGCATGGCGCCAAGGATGAAACCCCCTGGTCCCTTTGGGAGGTCTTCGTCCGCTCGAGCCGCGGCCTGTCTCACGTACATGCCGGTTCCTTGCATGCACCGGATGCGGCCATGGCCCTCCGGAACGCCCGCGATTTGTACACGCGCCGCAACGAAGGCGTCTCCATTTGGGTTGTCCCGGCCGAGGCGATTTCCTCCAGCGATCCCGACTCCAAGGGTTCCTTCTTCGAGTCCCCCCCGCAGGGCAAGGATTACCGCCACGCAACGTACTACACCAAGAGCGAAGGCGTGAAGCACCTGTGAGCACTCAAGAAACTGCTAAAGACACTGACTTCGCCATTGAGGGCCACGGCGATATCTCAGTGGGCGTCCATGGAGCCGGCGCGTCCGGCGACGGCTCGGCCAGTGCCACCCGCATCACGCCGGGCAACGCGCTGCGCCCCCCCGAAGACATCGCGCTCGAAATCAGCCGCGGGCAGGTCAAGCCCACTGAGGACGTTGCAGAGTTCGCCCTGCGCATCGGCGACGACGGCCTGATCCTCGCCCAGCGCCTGGGCCATTGGATTTCCCGTGCTCCCGAGCTCGAGGAAGATATCGCCCTGGGCAATATCGCCCTGGACCAGTTGGGCCACGCGCGTTCCTTCCTGACCTATGCCGGTGCCGCTTGGGACAAGTCCGAGGATGACCTCGCCTACTTCCGCAGGGAGCACGAGTTCCGTTCTGCCCACTTGTTTGAGCAGCCCAACGGCGACTTCGCCGTGACTATCGCCCGGCAGTTCATCGTGAGCTTCTACCAGTACGAGCTCTACACCAAGCTCATGGAGTCCACCGACGCCACCATCGCAGCCATCTCCGCGAAGGCCGTGAAGGAAGTCGATTACCACCGCGACCACAGCGCGCAGTGGGTACTTCGCCTGGCTGGCGGCACCGATGAGTCCCGGGCACGCATCATCCAGGGCCTCAAGCTCGTGTGGCCGTATGTGGACGAACTCTTCGAAGACGACGAACTGACCACCCGCTTGGCCGAGGCTGGCGTCATTGTTCAGCTTCAAGCCTTCGCGCAGAATTCGATCGCCTCACTGGGGAAATCATGGCCGAAGCGGAGCTGGAAATTCCCGGCGTCCCGCAGGCACTGGGCGGCGGCCGCAGCGGCAAGCATTCCGAATTCCTGGGTTACATCCTTGCTGAAATGCAGGTCCTGGCCCGCGAACACCCCCGGCGCGAGCTGGTGAGCAGCATGACGACTCTGTCGCGGACGCAGGAAAAGACCGCTGAGCAGCGGGCCTGGGACATTGCGTCCACGGTCTGCGATCCGGAGATCCCGGTCCTCACCATTGAGGACCTGGGGGGGATCCTCCGCGGCGTGCGGGTTGTCCCGGTGGCGACCAACACAACAAGCCAGCACGACGGCGGCGCCTCAAGTTCCGCCGTCGAGGTCACCATCACGCCCACCTACTCCGGGTGCCCGGCGATGGACGCCATTGGTGACGATCTGCGCAAGGCCTTCGAGAAGGAGGGCTACGCCAGCGTGCACATCAACCTGGTGCTGTCCCCCCCAGCGTGGACCACTGACTGGATGACCGAATCCGGCAAGGCCAAGCTGGAGGAGTACGGGATCGCCCCCCCGCCCAGTGGCATGGCTGCCGCAGGTGGCCATTCCGGTCCCGTCCGCCTGAGCCTGGCCGTGAAATGCCCGCAGTGTTCATCGCTGAACACCAAGGAACTCACCCGCTTTGGTTCCACATCCTGCAAGGCGCTGTTCGTCTGCCAGGACTGTAAGGAACCGTTCGACTACTTCAAAGTCCTCTAAGGAATTCCATGACCACCGAAACCCAGACGGCCAGCCGCCGTCGTGCGTCTTTCCACAACCTGACTGTCTCGGAGGTCCGGCGCCTGACGGACGATGCCATTGAGGTCACGTTCGGTGTTCCTGCCGAGCTTGCCGGGCAGTACGACTACCTGCCCGGCCAGTACGTGGCCCTTCGCACTACGTTGCCGGATGAGCAGGGCGAGCCGCACGAGGTCCGCCGCAGTTACTCGATTTGCGCAGAGCCGCGCAGCTTCGAGGATGGCAGCAGCGAGATCCGCGTGGCCATCAAGAAAGACCTGGGCGGCCTCTTCTCCACCTGGCCAACGCCGAACTGAAGGCCGGTGATGTCCTGGATGTCATGAGCCGCAGGGTGCATTCATCTCGCGGCACGGCAAGGACGGCGCGTCGGTTCAGCACAACGTCATGAACTCCATGAACCACCCGGAGGAGCTGGCGGGGGGAGCCGGGCAACTTCGTGGCAATCGCCGCTGGTTCGGGCATTACCCCCGGTCATCGCCATTGCCCGCACTCTGCTGGCGGCCAATCCGGAGACCACCTTTGACCTGGTGTACGCCAACAAAGCTGCCATGGACGTCATGTTCCTTGAAGAGCTGGCGGACCTGAAGGACAAGTACCCGTCCCGCCTGGCGCTGCACCACGTGCTGTCCCGCGAGCAGCGGATCGCGCCGTTGATGACGGGTCGCATCGATTCGGAGAAGCTGCAGGCGCTGCTGAGCAGTGCCATCCGTGCCGAGGATGTGGACGAGTGGTTCCTGTGCGGGCCGTTCGAGCTCGTCCAGCTCTGCCGTGACACCCTTGCTGCCCGCGGTGTTGAGCCGAGCACGTTCGTTTCGAGTTGTTCACCACTGGCCGTCCGGACCGTCCCGAGGCAACGCCGGCCGACCGGTTGGGGAGGACGAGTCGCAGGACACGTACAAGATCACCTTTACCTTGGATGGTCTCACCGGCGACGTCGCCAGTCCCACCCATGCCCGCGAATCCATCCTCAACGCCGCTTTGCGTGTTCGCCCGGACGTTCCGTTCGCGTGCGCCGGTGGCGTCTGCGGCACCTGCCGCGCCAAGCTGATCACCGGTACGGTGACCATGGATGAGAACTACGCCCTTGAGCAGGACGAGCTGGACAAGGGCTACGTCCTCACCTGCCAGTCCCACCCCCACCAGCGAAGAAGTTACCGTCGACTTCGACGTCTAAGGAGTCCCCCATGATCGAGCTCTCCATTGCCAACGGCATTGCCGAAATCGTCCTTAACTACCCGGACAAGCTGAACTCGCTCAACGAGGACGCGCTTGCCGAACTGGATAAAGCGTACGACGACGCTGCTGCCGCCGCCTCACGCGGTGAAGTGCGGGCGCTGCTGCTTCGCGGAGAGGGCCGCGCCTTCTGCGCCGGCCGCGACATCTCTGGAGTAACGCCGGAAACCGATGATGCCAGGCGTACCTCGGCGGACTCGTGGAACCATTGCTGAAGAAGATGGCAGCGTTTCCGGCGCCCACGTTTGCTGCCGCCCACGGGGGCCTGCCTGGGGGGGTAGGGCTGGGGGGGCTGTTGTTGGCCACGGACGTGGTGTACGTGGCGGACAACGCCAAGTTCGGTTCACCCTTCGCCAAGCTCGGTGCCACGTTGGATTCGGGTGGCCACTGGTACTTCACGGAGCGCCTGGGCATGCACCGCACGCTGGACCTGATTTACACCGCCGACCTCATTTCCGGCGCGGAAGCCGTGGAGCAGGGGGGGATGTTCAGCCGGGCAATGCCGGCCGATTCCCTCCTGCCGGTGACGCGGGAGATCGTGTCGCGGGTAGCCACGGGGGGGCGACAGGTGCGTTCAACGCGTCCAAGGAACTCGTGGCCCACATCCGAGACCAGCGCCTGGGCCTGTGGGCATCCATGGCCGAGGAAAACACAGAGCAGGCACGGCTTTGCAAGACCGACGACTACGCCGAGGGTTTCCGTGCCTTCCAGGAGAAGCGGGCGCCGATTTTCAAGGGCTAGATTCCTTGCGCGCAACGGGTCCCGCCCTTGTTCGCACCCCTCACCGTTGTACGGCGAGGGGTGCGAACAAAGACAGGTTTCGTGAGGCTCGCTTACACGAATTCCTTGAGGAGCTTGTACCCGGCCACTTTTCCTTCCAAGGAGATGACGGCCATGTCTTGATCCGGAGTGCTCACGTCGGTGAGGGCACCATAGGTGAAGGCCGGGGGGGCCGGGGGGGACCCGCTCTTGAGGCATGGAAATGCGATGAGTGAGCCGGCGCCGATGTCGCTGCCGGGCTGATCCTTGTTGGCCCATTCGGCGGCAAGGTGTAAGTGGTTGCCTTTGTGCAAACAAAAGCATCGTCGAAGCTTGCCCCACTGGGTTTGCCGGTCCGGGCGTCCAACAGGGCCGACGAATAGTAGGTGCCGGCAATCACAAAGTCACCGTGGCCCGCTGAAGGTATAAGGCCGGTGGTTTCCCAACTGTGAACTTCCACCGGTTTGCTCTCCCAAGCGGCTTCGCCGGTGATGATCGTAGCCCACCACTTTCGAATGTCCGCCCACGTATTTCCCTGAGGGAAATTCAACGGAGCCGTCGACGTACTCGCAACGAACAGGAAAAGCGTCCCCCCCTCCTCCAGCTTGGAAGAAGCCGTGCCCACTGTCTCTGCACATTCGAGCTGTGAACCGTCAGCAGTCCAGAGTACCCGCCCGCTGGATGCCCGGAAGCCCACCGTTTTGGTGCTTTCGCGCAGGTTCAGTGAAAAGGTTTGTTCCGCAAATTCCCCCCCGGGGGCAAAATTTGTTGGGTTGATACCAACGGAGCCAACGTAGAGATCCAGCTTTTCCGAGTAAGTGAAGTGCCAGCCCATGTCTGTTGTGGCGCCCTTCCCGAAAATGCTTCCCAGCTCCACTTCCCACAGGACCTCGCCGTAAGAGACATGGGCCAGGGTTTCAACTCCGCCCGAAAGCACCGAGTACAGTTCTTTGCCCACCGGCCGGAAGTTCCCGGTCAGCGGGTTCACTTCAGGTCCGGAAAGATTGTCGCCGGATTCCAAGTCCACCCAGTGTTCTACTGTCCCGAACGTTTCATCGAACGCGATAAAGCACATGTCCTGCAACTCGTCGCAAGCAAAGGGGCGTGTACTAACTAGTTCCGCCCTCCCGCGGTAGAGCTCCTTGCCGCTGCTCAGGTCGAAGGCCACCGGAGTAGTCCACCATTCGTAGCCGCTGTTGTTGGGCGGAGGAGCCGTAGCCTGCAGGAAGATGGCGGCACTCTTTCCTGCAGCGGTCCTGGTGACAACAGGTTCAAGGGGGGGAACAGAAGGCGCGTCGAGCCCCGGGTGAACAGGCTGGGTCCAGAGCTGTTTCCCATCGGCAACAGAGAACGCATGGGCATTGACACCTCTGGGAGTCGACGCGTAGACCAAGGCAACGCCATCAGCCACCACAGGTTGGCCGATGGCATCGAGCGGCACTTCCCATGCCGCCGTCGTAATTTCTGTACTTCTCTCCACTGGAGACGTGCTGGGAGGTGGCGTTGTTGCGGCGGGATTCCCCCCCGGAAGGGGAATCATGGTGCACGCGGACAGCAGGCTGGCAACACCTACGGCCACGATGCCGGATAACACTGGCTTCCAGCGTGCAAGGAAACGCGCGGATTGGGACTGAATCATGGTTCCCCCAGGAACGTCCATGGTTCAGCACCTGCAGGGCGTAGTTCCAAACCAGAAAAGGCCAACAGGACGTGGCTCAGATAGAGAATACAAGGCGCGCGGCTTAAACTTAGCCACACGTATGAAACGCGCTTAGCGGGTCAGCGTGCTGAGAACGGAGTGCGCCATGCTCAAGATGATCATGTGCAAGCTAAACCTTCACCACCACTGGCACGTGGAATCCGCGGAGGATGGCAGCGGCCGGTACAGGCGATGCACCCGCTGCGGCAAATACGACCGGGACTGGGACGGTAGCGGCTTTATGCACTGAGAAAGGCTCGAATTCACCATCCGAAAGTGTCTGTTATGGCACGGTCGGTCTTGTAGTCGGCCTTATCCGGATATGCCCACCGGAGGATCTTGTACTCGCCTCCCCCGCCGAATTGCTTCAATGGCAACAAACTCCTGGTTTCCTGCCCGGTTGAACTCCACTACTATTCCGAGCACTTCTTCTTCCCCAGGCACCATCTGGTAGATCTTGGAACCCAGATTATTGGCTGCGGGTCGGCTTCCCGCTTCGCCGCCATTTCTGCTTCGCTTTTCTTGCACTCATCCACGGTTTGTTCGCTGGAACTGTCCAGGAGGTCGCAGAATTTGCCGTCGTGACCAGCTAATGAGTAGGCGAAGGTGATTCCGAGGTCACTTGCTTTGGCATCATCGTGCCCTTGGGCGCATCCGCTCAGGATCAGGGTGGCCACTGCAATCGATGCCGCAGCTGCCGGATACTTCCTCATGCTGTGTTGCTCCTATTTTGCCGCTTCGCCAGATAGCACCTTGGTCAGTTCCTCATTGGAGAGTTTCATCCAGCCCGAATCTCTGGACCCCTGCAGCGCGGCTTCCGGACTCTGTGTCTGGACCCACCATTTAGCTTCGAAGACGTGCTGACCCAGCATCACGCGGTCGCCCTTGTGATAAACGCTTGTGGCTGACCATGCCGGATATGTTCCGGCGGGAACAGTGACTTCAGGCTTGGGCCGGTCGCCGGGCAGGACAGGGCCGATCAGTTTCCACGGCGCAGCAGCTTTGTCCGGGACGGGATCGTTGGGCACGTCGTCTTTGGTCCACCACTTGGCCTCGTAGACGTTGCCGTGCCAAACGATCCTGTCTGACTGCACATACGTGGCCACGGGAGACCAGATCGGGTAAGGCTCGTAGCGGGGGGGTCGTCCACTACTGCCGTGGCGGTGGTTGTGCCCGTTGGCTGCACCGGAGCGGGGGAGTCCGCGGGTTTTGAGTCAATGTCAGCACCCAGCACATCGGAGAAACGTGTGTCACGCTGCGGCACGCCACTGCAGGCGTCGGACACCACAGTCAAAGTGGGATAGTTCGGGCCGCATTCGGCGTCCCGGTTCAAGGACCACATGGACATCCTGCCAATGCCTTTGCCTTGCGCGAAGTTGTGCAAACCTTGGGCGTCGGCGAGGGTGAAAACATCAGCCACAATGTCGTTTTGGCCGATCATGGGGGGGGTTAAGCCAATTTTGCGCCACAGGTTTGTGCCCCCAAGGTTCTGCTGCGCTGCGGAGTAGATTTCACCCAGTTGGGAGTGGGTCGCCTCAGCTGCGGCGATTGAGGCCTGCAGCATGGACTGTCCGGCCACTCGGCTTTCGCCGTAGTCCATGGTCATGATGTTCACGCCGGCAAGTTCCACACCGGATGAGAGAAACTGCTCGACGGCGGCCGTCCCGTCTGTAGTCAGCCCCGACGGAGCCACGGGTAGCGTCAGCCAGACGGAGAGGCTTTTGCCCTCGGCCCGCCTTCCTTGCTGCACCGCGCCGATGGCTTTGGCTTGCCGTGCGATGGCTGCCTTATCCGTCAGGGCGGTTCCCTCGATGTCGAGGTCAATGGTGTTGAGGTCGTAGCGGTCAACCACGTTCGAGTAGGCCTGTTGAAGCCGGTCGTCGTCGGTGCAGGCGGTGGCGAGTTCCTTGTTCGATAGCCCACCAAAGGAGACGGCGATATCTCCGCCGGTTTGCCGAAGCCTGGCAATGCGTCGGTCCAGATCAAGGTCTGACGCGGCCGCGTCCATGCTGTAGAAGGAGCCCCAGGATGGCCTGCACCCGTCCTTGGCGTCGGCCACGATGAAGGACAAAACCACGGACCTGGTGGTGTCGCTGACTGGCTGCTCGAACGCGTACCGAGGTGTCGCCGTTACGTCGACGTACCCAGTGAAAAGTGAAGGTGACGCTGCCGCGGCACGGGTATCAGTGTAGTTACGCCAGGAAACGACGCCGGCCCCCCCCACCACCACAGCTATGACAGCCAGCAGTACGGAGAGCCGAATCCAGGACAGCTTTCGCCCAGGAAAGTGCTTGGACATTTATCCCCCCCAACATTGAAACCCAAAAATTCGAGTGAGCAGAGTTAAAACCCATGAATGAGGCCAATAACTGTTCCAACAAATTCCGTGGACCGCACGGGAATCGTAAGGCTCCTGCTATCGATTACTATAAGGGCAATCGGCGACGCCTTTGTTACAGAAGGTGGACGTTCAACCGGCTACAGGGCCGGAAGGCGCGGTTCACAGTTTGATGGGGGGGAATAATGACGGACCAGTTGGTTGATTTGTCCGATGTAGAGCGGGACACCAAAGAGCTTCCCGCAGAGCGTCTGGAAAATACAGGGCGGAAGAGGCAGTGGGGGGGTCGGAACGGCGGTCCGAACCGTTGGCCATTGTTCACCCGACGCCGTCGTCGCGAAAGATCGTTCTTGGCAGGCTTGCCATGCTAGTGACGGTGGGGGGGGCGTGGCTGTATTACGTTGTCTCCACCATCATTCGGCAGCTTGTTGACAATCCGAACTCAGGATTCCGCTTCGGATTTGAGTCGATTTCGTACCTTATTGTCGTCACGTTCCTGACGTTCTCCGCACTGATGTACCTTATGGCGCGGCAAGGTGCCCTGTACCGGTTCAAGGAACATCGCAGGGTTCCTCGAGGTGAACTTGATAATCACTTCGCCAACTATAAAGAGGCCGTGACGGTGTTGGTTCCGTCCTACGCAGAAGAACCCCAGGTTGTGCGGGGGGTACGTTGTGGTCGGCCGCCCTTCAGGAGTTCCCGGATCTGCGGGTGGTGCTCCTGCTGGACGATCCTCCGCATCCTACCGAGCCGGAGAAGATCCACCGCCTTGAACAGACCAGGGCGCTGGCGGGGGCAAATTGCAGATGCGTTATCTGCTCCGGCAGAGCGCGCAAACAAGGCGTTGGCCACCTTCCGGGAGAGACACGCGTCGCCCCTTGCAGCGGAAACCCCCTGCCACGGTTGAAGCGGACGAGCTCCAACTCCTGATTGCGGAGTATGAGGCAGCGGTGGAGTGGCTGGAAGCGATGGCTGAGGCTGAAACCGTGGAAGACCATGTGGACGAATTCTTCGTGGACCTGGTCATCATGGGACTGGCTCGTGAACTTCGCTTGGTTTTGTTGGCGCTGAATGCAGCGGAGGCGCAGAACACGGCTCCAAACCCGGAGCGGATGGAACAGCTTTACCTGAGGCTCACGTGGATTTTCAACGTTCAAACCGAGACTTTTGAGCGTAAAAGGTATGCCAGCCTGTCCCACGAAGCCAACAAGGCCATGAACCTCAACGCCTACATTTCCCTCATGGGAAAACGTTGGCGGCGGGAAGAGACTGCTGGAGGCGTGGTTCTGCGTCCATCCCTTGTTCCACGTGATGACGATCTGTTGGTTCCGGACAGTACCTATTTGCTGACCTTGGATGCGGACTCCCTGCTGCTGCGGGACTATTGCCTACGTTTGGTGTACTTCCTGGAATCTGCGGGTAACGAGCGTGTGGCAGTGACGCAAACACCGTATTCCTCATTCCGGGGGTGCGCCTACCCGAATTGAGAGGATCGCCGGTGCCACCACGGATATCCAGCACATTCTGCACCAAGGCATGACGTACTATGGCGCGACTTTCTGGGTGGGCGCCAATGCGATTATCCGTAAGCGCGCCCTCGAGGACATCGTTGAAGTTGAGACGGTTGGCGGGTTCGAAATCCGCACCTATATCCAGGACCGCACCGTCATTGAGGACACTGAATCCAGCATTGACCTGGGCACTCACGGTTGGACGCTCGTAAATTATCCGGAGCGCCTGAGCTACAGTGCAACGCCACCGGACTTCGGTTCACTGGTGGTGCAGCGTCGACGCTGGGCCAACGGAGGATTGCTGATCCTTCCCAAGCTCTGGAACCAACTTTCGCAGCGGCGGAACCAGCGGCAAAGAATACTCATCCGCGAAGTTCTCCTGCGCGTGAACTACATGGCGTCGATTACCTGGGCCAGCTTCGGGCTCCTTTTCCTGCTGGCTTATCCCTATGACAGCAGGCTCCTTAGTCCTGCAGTGTTTATAGCTGCCTTGCCGTATTTCCTGTGCATGGGTTCAGACCTTCGCGATTGCGGCCATCGTTTTAGCGACATCTTCCGGATATACGGTTTCAACCTCATCCTGCTGCCGGTCAACCTCGCCGGCGTCCTGAAATCTCCAGCAAGGACTGACGGGGGGACAAGATCCCCCCCTTTGTCCGAACCCCCCCAAGGTCAAGGACCGGACAGCCGCCCCCCCAGCCATTTATGTCCTGATTCCTTACGCCATCGTCGCGTTCTCGGTACTGACCGTTTGGAGGGACGCCCAGCAGGGGGAATTGGGGGCAACGTCGCCTTCGCATCACTGAATGCAGTGTTGGCCATGATGTGCATCCAGTCGTATATCGGCTTGTGGAACTCGGCGGTGGACGTTGTCCTGGGAGCAGTCAATTGGCTTTACGTGACGCCCAAACCGAAAGCAAAGCCCGAATCGTTGGTTGTCCCCCAAAACGGCCGAGGAAGTTGATTGGGAATCGATCCTCTACCACGGCGACCGCAGGCTCAACCGGGACCTTCGCTGCGGAACCGACCGCCGTCGTCGAATTTCACTTCGCTGAAAAAGGGCCCTCCGCCATGTGGCGGAGGGCCCTTTCGTCTTTCTCTAAACGCTTAGTCGGACCAGATGCCTCCGTCGAGCAGCGCTACGGCGCTGTCGAGGATGCCATCACTGGTATCAGCAACAGCAATTTCCACCGTGACAGGTACGCCCGGTTGCACGGGAACCGAACATGTGAGGGCGGTGGTCATCCCGTCCATGGCGGTGTTGAATCCGCTTGCTCCGGCGGCATTGTCAATGTAATAGCTTTCATTCGTGTGATCGTTGACGTTGTTCACGCTGATTGGGCTCTGGGTACCGGGTACCAACGCGCAGTTGGTTCCGTTGACGAAGACGCCCATGACGTCGTTGTAGGCACTGCCCACGTATTCGGGGGGGTATTCCTCGCTGGCAAAGAAGTAACGAACATGGAGGGTGTCGCCTGAAGGAACGATTTTGGCCCAGTAGGAGGCTGCATCAAAAGTGGCAGATCGCCGATGAAGTTGGACAGCGTGGCGTTTCCTGGTGTTCCCAGATCGCTGGACGCCTGCTGTTCGGGTGTGCCAACTGAGTTCTGCATGTTGCCCGTGGACAGGATCCATGCGGCGCCACCGGGACCATAGTCAGTTGCCCTGCCCCACTGGGACGAGTCACCCGCTCCGCCGTCTTCTTCCACGGCGATGCCGTCGCCGAATACTTCCTCAGAGACGTCATCAACGGGCGGTGTGGGCTTGCAGAGGTCACCTTCCCAAAGAACCAGGTTCTTGGTGATCTCCTTCTTCCACTCGTCTGTCAGCTTCATGCCGAAGACCTCGACGCCGGCGATCACGCCTATGCGGCCAGCCAGGCCTACCTCGTGTGCGCAGGTTTCCGGGCCGGTGGCGTAGTTGGCGTATGCATCGAATCCACCCGTAAGTCCCGCGATTCCATACAGCTTTGCGGTCAGGGTGGGTCCGATGGTTACTGAAGACTCACTGGTCAGCTGAGGGCCTTGGAATGTTGCTTCGGCGTTGCCGCCATACTCAGCGACGGGCTGGAAATTGCCGTCTTTGTAGGACATGCCAACCGTAGTGGTTGCAGATGCTGCAGCCGTGACATAGGTATCTGCGGTCCATTCGCTCTTCGCCTTGAGGTCGATTGAGGAGATGAACTGAATGTCTACAGGGACTGGGCCAACTTGGATATGCGCCCAGGTATTGACCGTGCCAAGGTTCTTTTCCGCGGTTCCGGTCAGCGTTCCCGTTGCGCGTGCAGTTGTTTCGGCGGACAAACCAGTGTCCAGCGTGAACTTCGCTTCCTTCAGTGACGCCCAGTGAATATCCACTTCTGCGTTGACAGCAGAATCAACACCGAATTCACTGCTGAGTGCCAGAGTTCCGGTGCCCTCCACATCCACGGTCTTCCACGCAGTTCCTGTGACGGATTTGCTCAGGGTGTCAGAGAATTTGAACGTTTTCTCGAAGATGGGCAGGGACACGTCACTTGGGGGGGTGGCCAACTCGTCCGCTGGAATTCGACCGCCGTTACGGTTCAAGGGAGCCGCGGAGGCCTGCCCGTTATCAACAATGTCCACACCATCCGCTGGAATGAACTCCTGCTTCACGATGGTGGTGGTGGGGGGTGACCAAACCGTTGGTGTCGTAAATGGCGTCCGGCAGGGTGGCCTGTTGGACAACGGCTGTCTGTTTTCCGTCCGGAGCATTGGTAACCTGCTGGACGCGAACCAACATTCCGTCCGGAGTAAACTCCGAGAAACCAGAAACAAGTACGTTGCCGGGGGGGTCGATATCCGGTGCTCCCGCACCCACGGAGTTGAACGTGATGGTTGTATCGCCCTGAACGTATTCCTGTGCCAAGGTGTTGGTATCAATCACCAGGGTATCCGGCGATGTCACAACACCATCCGCTGCAGGGGGGGCAAAGATAAGCGGTACAAGTATGCCGCCATAGCGTCACGGTTGATGGGTGAGAGCGGGCGATAGGAAGCCGTGCCGTCTCCGTTATCCCAACCGGTAGCGATTCCCTTCGCATGGAGCCAGGAAATCTCGGTGTAGAACTGCGTCGTGCTGGTGATGTCAGAGAAGGGTGGCGTTGCTGGTGCCTGGAAATCAGGCTTGTTTTCAAAGCGGTAGAGGAAGGCCGCCATGGCGTCGCGGTTGATCGGGGGGGCCGTAGGGCGGTACTCCCGCTTACCGTTTCCCACATCCCACCCGGTGGAGATTTCCTCCTGGTGAAGCCATGCCATTTCCTTGTAGTGCTGCTGGCCGGGGGGCTGACATCCTGGAACGGGGAGGTGCCTGGTGCCGTGAATTCCGGCGATCCTGCCAGCCGGTAGAGGAACGCGGCCATTGCATCACGATTGATTGCGGTCAAAGGACGGTATGTTCCGTCGGACCAGCCGGTGGAGATGCCTTCATTTGCCAGCCAGGACATCTCTTTCGCAAACATCATGCCTGCGGGTACGTCGGTGAATGTCACGGCATTTTCTGTTTCGCCGGCGGCTGTTGCTGCCGTCTGGCCGGTAAGTACCAAGGAGGCACAAAAAATGCCGACCATGACGGTTCGGCTGGATCGGGAAAAGTGTGTCCTTCGGCGGTGCCCCCCCGCTTTGGGGGCTGGGCATAGGCGTATCAGGTGATGTGCTCAAGGGGCGCTCTCTCAAAAAAATGAATCGGGCAGCCGCCAATTGCCTCATTGGCGGAAGACCTGGGTGCGAACGGAATTAATGCGAGTCATTTAGGGCGGCTTTGCGATACTGAGCTATCGCAAAGCAGGGCGTTTATTTTATTACTCCAGCGGGCTTCACAGGTTAACGAATTTCGCTGTTGCCGTGATCATAAAGGCCTTTTAGTTATTAAGTCCATATGCACCACGAGTATGAAGCAAGGAGCCTGTCTGTTGGAGTGTCAACAAAGCTGGGCCGGATCATCGCGGTGCGGGCAATGCCTCGTTTCCCGGCCGGACCCCTGCGCGCTCAGAAGGTAGTATCAGGACCCGCCAGGTCCAGGACAGCGCGGACGATGCTGTCGGTGTCCACCCCGTGGTAGCGATAGACGTCGTCAATACCGCCCGCCTGGCCGAAGGTGTCGACGCCGAGGTTGCGGCTTCTGACTTGGTGCACGTTGCGAGGAACGCCAGTGTGTGGGGGTGACCGTCCAGCACCGTGACCATGGGGACGGCGCGCTCGGAGGCAGGATTTGATCCAGGATCCAGGACGGTGCGTCCTGGTTCTGTCCGTTGCGTCCCTGCAACGCCTCGTACAGAAGGCCGGGACTCGTAACGCAGACAACGTCCACGGGGGGGGTGCCTTGGGTGGCGAGCCGCTTGGAGGCCGCAAGCGCCTCCGGGACCAGGCGCCCATG
>BBFS01000107.1 GCA_001313365.1 Paenarthrobacter nitroguajacolicus JCM 14115 | reverse complement strand
CTTCACCAGCAGCGTGGCCCGCCACTCATTCAACTGCCCCGACTTCAGAGCCGCCACGTCCGCGGCATCTCCAGCACCAGGCCTTCGCCAAACCCAGCAACCGGGACCCACGATTCGGCGACTCCCGCCGGGCCAACGCCACCTGAGCACCCACCCCACTGCCACGCTCCGAAACAGGAACACCCGCCTCGCCCTGCTCGGCACGCTGGGCAAGATCAAAAGCCACAGCAACCCGCGCCTGCAAAGCCGTGATAGCCGACTTCATCTCCTCCAAAACCCGCAACTGCTCAATCAGGTCCCCACTCACAGAGCTGGCCTCAACCGCGCCGGCTGAACAGGACCCGCCGGGGGGGCCGTACCGGGCTTGCTAGAGTCGCCAAGGCCTGGACTGGCCAGCCCGACAGCGCGCGCCTCGTTAGGCCGCGTCGGGACCCGAGACGTCAGGCCGAGAGACGTCAGGCCGAGAGACGAGGCAGGAACAGGCGCATCCGCCACCACCGCGCCCGCCTGCTTATCCCCCAATCCGCTCCATGCCCTAACTCTGGCAGCAGCCACCGACAATATAACGCCAGTGATCGCAATGGGGGGGCCCGATGACTTTCTGATGCCCTTTCGGACCAACCATTTCCGGGAACCAGGACCAGCGTAGCTCCCATCCAGACCGGCAGAAGCCCCCATCCGGTTGTTCCAGATGGGGCTTCTGTCTGCCGACATCCTGTGGAAACAATGATGGCGACCAGACCTTAGGTATCCTGCCTCCGCCGCTGCGGCCTTGTTGGGGGGGAACTACCAAGTGACCAGGTTCATTCCCAGGCTGTTCGCAATCGTGCGGGTAGAGGTGAACCAAACGTATCGACTGCAGAGATTCGCCCCCCTCCGTCCCGAACGCTGCCGCAGTTGCCGTTGTTATACAAGGTGCCAGCGACCGCCTGGATCATGCCGGCAGCTCCTACGCTGCCGTTACCGTAAGGAACAAGTACGGGGCCGCCGCTGTCACCTTGGATCGCGGCCCACTGACCGTTTGTAGCTTGATAGCCTTCCATTTGTGAGGCGTATCCGTATCCGTCGTTCCAATAGAAGTTGAGATACATGACCCCCCCGATGTTGCAGTGAACTCCTGAGTTACCGCCGCTAGTACATACGTAGTCACCCAGTGACAGATCGTGGAATCCAGCAACTGGTTTGGAGTAGCCCGCGGTGTTATTCCAAGCCCCCGTCAAACATCTGCATGCTACCGCCTGCCGACAGCAGGGCAGCCTGGCCATCCGGGGGGGAATCCCTCCACTGCATCCCAGCTGAAGAGCCGGCGTTGTCGCGTGCAGTCCACCAGCTCGTGCCATCGCAATGTCGTGCGGTAGTCGTCCAATTCCCGGTTCCGGTAGTCGCCTTTAGAGCGAACCCTGTCGAACATGCTGTGCCGTTAGCATTGAGCAGATAGGCGCCAGAGTTGAAGGGACTGTAGTCATTCATTCTCGTGGCCGGGCGCGCTTGGATGCCATCAATTACTTTGATGGGCAACTTGGTGATCTCGCGTGCCGCATTCTCCACTGCTGCACGCTCCGACATTGTGAGTAAGTTGTCTTCCCCCCCTTTCAGTGCGGATCACCGAATTATGATTTGACCCGCATCATCACCGATGCCGCCAATAGACGCGATCTTGAACCCAGCGGTTCAAAGACCTTATCGTTTCTCATCAGGGCTTCGGTCGCCGAATCAATTTCCGGCATTGAGTATGGTCGCTCGGAGAATGTCACGGTGATCCCCCCCGCGTCCGCCCTTCGGCGGCAATAGTTTCACGGAGCGGGGAATCACCCTTCCACAGAGCCTTCACAGAGAGCACTTTTGCATCGTTGACCTGTTCAACGTAGCCGGCATCATAGATCCCGGGGGACTGCGTGATCCAGTATTTGAAGTCGGAGAGCCTTTTCTGATTTTCCAGAAAGTCACTTCCGACGCTCTTGGCATATTCCTCGATGGCACCTTCACCAGGAGGCATAACAGGTGAGTCTGACGCTGCGGTGGCTGGAGCGGCCATACTGAGCAGCAGCAGAAAGGCACTTGCCGCTATGGGCAAAGATTTCTTGATCAATGAATTCCCTCGTCTTATCGTGTCGATGCATCATCGACATGTGCCTAGCGAATCACTCCAAGGGGGGGAGCGTTCCTGATGGCGGCAATGCAAGGGGGGTTGAACAGGTTAGATTGCACCGAACGTTAGTGAGTCCATGCCGTTTGTCCATGTCAATACACCGTTCATGTAATTGAGCTGAACACCTCCTTGGAGAAGGTTCAGCGCCCAAGTCCGTTGCTCGCCTTTCGCGGCGTCAACGCACCCGGAGGCGCCCACAACCAGCTCTCCGGACAAAACCATGCCTGAACCTTCGATTGCTACGGCAGCATTTATGGGTCCACATGGAAGAACGGCAGTCAGATAGGTGTCTTCACCGACTCGGTTCAATTGTGCTGTTATCTCCCCCTCCGGCCACCCACGATATTGGTTGGCCGGCAGCAGTTCCCGCGGTACTTCTAAATTTCCCGCAAGGCGCATCAGGCAGGAATTTCACGCATTCAGTCGAGGGAGGTTGCGACACCGATGATTCGTCCGGAAATGATTCCGGAGATCCGCCAGTTCCGCAGGAGGAAGCCGTGAGTGTTGCGAGCCCGAGAACAATAGTGCTTCCGAGCAGTCGACGATTCCCCCCCATACTTCCCCCCCCAAAGCCGAATGATTGATCAAAGCATTATGCCTATCAGAGATCTTGATGGGTTTCGAGCTTTGCAGACCCACAAAGTGAGGACTGTTTGGTTCTCGCAGGCTACGACCGATTCGAGCAAAAGGCAAGAGTATCCAAGAATGAGACAAAGTAGATTGCAAAGCATGCTGATAATCATCAGAGTTTTTGACAACTAGTTTTTCTCGGAATGTATCGCCTACCCGGTTGTCAGTAGCGGACTGGAGAGATTGCACAGATTGGATGTTCTGGATGCCGAGGATGCACTGACGAATGCACGAAAATGCCGAGCTCGGAGCCACCCGCCAAAAGGACTCGCTCTCGAGTGGAACGCAGTCTACGTTCGACTGGAATCCCGGAAGCAGCGCCCGACCGCAAAGCGGCCTGCTGGCCGAAGAAGAGGTTGCGTTGAGGGAGTCCCTCGGAGGACCTCCCTCAAGCGGGTCTCCCTAACACTCTCTAAACCTGATGTTCTGAAGTCATGACCACAACCATTTCCTCCACCAAGACCCGTCGTTTGCCACTGGTGACCTACGTTCTGGCGGCCGGAGTGTTCCTCATGGGGACCACCGAGTTCATCGTTGCGGGCATACTGCCTGAGATTGCGGGCGATCTTGGGGGGGTGTCCGTGGCAAGTGCTGGCCTCATGATCACGGTCTTTGCGGTGGGCATGATCGTCGGCACCCCCCACAATGTCCATCCTGACCCTGAAGCTGCCCCGGCGTCTGACGCTGAGCCTCGCGCTTGTTGTCTTCGCTGTGGGCCACGTGTTGTTGCCCTTACTTCCGACTTCCCGCTGATCCTGGTGGCTCGTTTCGTAACGGCACTGGCGACTGGCGCTTTCTGGGCGGTAGCCGCCGTCGTGGGTGCTAAAGCTGCAGGTGCGGCTTCAGCGTCCCGGGCGCTGGGCGTTGTCTTGGGGGGGTGGCATGCTCGCCAACGTGGTCGGTGTGCCGCTGGGGGCCTTCGCAGGCCAGGTGATTGGCTGGCGTGGCCCATTCTGGGCTTTGGCTGTTCTTGCTCTGGCGGCGGCTGTTGTGGTGTACCGGCTGGTCCCGGCAAGCCCCCCCGAAACCGGGCCCACTCCCTCCGTGCGGGCAGAGCTTGCCAGCATGCGTGATGCCAGGGTCTGGCTTGTCCTGGCGGGCTGCGCGATCGTGTGCGGATCATCCTTGGCTGCCTACAGCTTCATCTCTCCGCTGCTTACTGAAAACACGGGTCTGTCCGCTTCCGTGGTTCCGTTGGTTTTGGTGGCCTACGGTGTGGGGGGGCGTTCATCGGCTCCAATCTTGGAGGTCACTTCGGCGCACACCACCCCTATCCGGCATTGTTCATCTCGGCGGGTATGACGTTCCTGGTGCTGGGTGCCCTTTCCCTGTTCTCCCACTTCGCCGTGATGACAGTGGTCCTGATCTTCTTGCTAGGGCTCTTCGGCATGGCCACCAACCCGATTCTGATCGGCAAAGCCGTTGGTTATGCCGGCCACGCGCCCACCCTTGCCTCGCGCTCAGCACCTCAGCGTTCAACCTCGGTACGGCCGTGGGATCGTGGATCGCCGGTTACGCCTGGAGTCCGCGCTTGGAGCCACGGGACCTGTGCTGGTGGGAACAGGCATTGCCGCGCTCTACTTCGCGCCGCTCACATTGTTGATGCTCAAGGATCGTAAGGAAGGTGCCCGGCCATGAAGCGCCGCACTGCAGCAATACTGCTGCTGGCGTCTGCGCTGGTTAGCTGCAGCCCATTTCCCACCGGCGGAGCTACCCCCCCGACGTCGGCCAGTGAGACATCCAGCCCTGCTGCCGGCAGCGTCGTAGGTACCGTAGTCCGCTTCAGCGCCGGCTCGGTATCTCTGGACGTGACCATCGGTGAAGACAACCCCCCCGCTACCCGGGACTTTCTGAGCATGCTGCCACTCACCCTCACCATGGAAGAGTTTGCCGGCAAGGAGAAGATCGCGGATCTGCCTCGGCCTCTCGACTATGAGGGGGGGTCTCCCGGGTCCGACCCCCCCAGGATGGCGACCTGATCTACTTCGTCCCCTGGGGGGGAAACCTCGGTTTCTACTACAACACTTCGGGGGGGATCGGTTTCTCCGACCAGACCATCCACTTGGGCCGCTACAACGCGACGCCGGACGAGCTTGCGCGCTTCGAGGGCCAGGAGGTTCGTGTGGAAGTCAGCCCGTGACCGGCCGGCATCGACGATAAAGCGTGCGGCAGCACCGCCGTCGTCAGCTGTCCTGCAGTCAGCTGTCCTGCAGTCAGCTGTCCGTCCGTGACTTCTCGGACGCAGGCTGGACGCCCTGTCCGTATTCGCTGGCCGCCCAGGAGGCCAGCAACTGAAGGCGCTCGGCCGACGGCGACCCGGGTTCCGCCGCGTAGATGGTCAGGGTCAGCCCGGGTTCGGCGGCCATTTCCAAGCCTCGTACGCGAGTGTCATCTCGCCCACGATCGGATGATTGAACGTCTTGAAACCCGTTCCGTGATGCCGGACGTTGTGCGCACCCCCACCGTGTGCGGAACTCATCGCTGCGGGTGCTCAGTTCACCAATAAGATCGTGCAGTTCCTTGTTGTGCGGGTCGCGTCCGGCCTCGGTGCGAAGGATTGAAACTGTCACCTCCGCAAAGGCGTCCCAATCCGGGTAGAACTCATGCGCGCGATCATCCAGAAACGTGAATCTGGCGATGTTGGGCGCCTGCCCCCCGGCATGTCATAGCAGTCCATATAAAACGCCCGGGCCAAGGGGTTCACGGCCAACAGGTCCATGCGACCATTCCGGACAAAAGCGGGTCCGGCCGTGACAGCATCCAGCGCCCACTGCAGGCTCTCATGGGGAACGTACGATTTCGCATTCCGGCGCCGCGGGGGGTCTGGCAACAGGACTGGCCGCGTGGGCGAGATCAAACAGATGTGCCGTTCAGCGTCATCCAAGTTCAGCGCTCGGGCGATGCTCTCCAGTACTTGTGGCGAAGCGCCGCTGATGGCACCCCCCCGCTCCAAGCGGGTGTAATACTCCACGCTCAACCCGGCAAGGGTAGCCACTTCGCTGCGGCGCAGCCCCCCCTTGACCCGCCGGTTGGATCCCGTGGGCAACCCAACCTGTTCCGGGGCCACGTGGGCCCGCCGGGAAATCAGAAATTCGCGTACTTCCGCCCGATTGTCCATGGACTCCACCATAGATCCGGTCCGTCGCCGGAGGGAGTCCCTGCGAGGACCTCCGAAAGGCGGGTCTACGTGGCCTCGGACGTGGGCTTGCGACGTGAAACCAGCACTGGACTGTCGGCGTGGTGAAGCACGGCATGCGCCGTGGAGCCTATGGTGCCTTTGATTAGGCCATGGCCTTTGGTCCCGACCACCGTGAGGCGTGCCCCTTGAGAAGCCTTGACCACGGCACGGGAGAATGAAGCATCAACCAGCAACTCGCCGGCCACTGTGACTCCGGGCGCTTTGTGGCGTGCCCGGCTCAGCACAGCGTCAAGCATCGCTTCAGCGTCCGGGTAAGCTTCCACAGGCTCGCGCAACCGCCGGTACCCCTCCGGTTCGTGCAGCACGTGGACGATCATGAGGTCGGCACCCGTTGCTGCCGCGAAAAGACAGGCGTCGTCGAGGGCTGCCGGGGGGGATCCGGAGTCATCAACTGCAAGCAGCACTGGACCCTCCGGGTGGTCATCTGCGCGGATCACCGCCACCGGGCACTCCGCGGTTGCTGCCATCTCCAAACTCACGGAGCCCACCAGCAAGCCCATGAACCCGCCAAGTCCCCGGCTTCCGAGTACCAGCATCTCCGCACCCACTGAGACGTGGGCCAGATGATCGCGTGGCATCCCATGCAGCAAAGTGGTGTGGACTTCCAGTTCGGGGACTGTCTCTTTGGCGAGCGCCATCCCCTCTTCGAGGACTTTTTGGGCGGCCCGTTCCAGTCCGCTGTCGGCAACACCAGGAACGGGACCCCTGTTGTGGGACAGCAGGACCCACAAGGAACAGTGCACAACGTGGAGGGAACAGTCCCGCAGGATCGCGTGCTTGGCGGCCCATTGGACGGCGCGGTGTGATTCTTCGGATCCGTCATAGCCAACCACGATCGTCTTCGATGCGCGCTCGTTCGTCATGGCCCGAGCCTACGCTGGCGCAGGGACCGGCACCATAGCGTAACGCCCGCCTCCACGGAGCGGTACGCTGCTAGGCTCCGATGCTGACACCTCAGGAGGAAAAACCGTGGGCTTTGCCAATGAACTCAAGAACCAGACTGCCGGGGGGGACTGGGACGCCGCCGTCAACCATCCGTTCGTGGACCAGCTACTCGACGGGTCACTTTCGGACGAGAACCTGCGCCGCTACCTCGTCCAGGATTACCAGTTCTGCGATGCCTTCACCGCCCTCCTGGGCCAAGCTGTCGCATCGGCACCTTCGCTGCCTTCGCGGCTGGTGTTTGCGCGGGTTCTCGGAGCTTTCGCTTCGGACGAGAACACGTACTTCCAGGATTTCTTCAATGAACTCGACGTCCTCGAGGCGGATCGAACCGCACCCGCGCTGGGATCTGCCACCCGGGATTTCGACAACCTGATGCGCAGCGCCCTCGCTACCCGCTCCTACCGGAAGTCCTGGCAGTGCTGTTGGTTGCCGAGTGGCTCTACGGAGACTGGGCTGCCCGCGCCGGGGACACCAAAGAATGGCCCGCCCACGCAAAGCATGCCGAGTGGATCCGCCTCCACAACAACCCGGAGTACAACGCATGGGTGACCTGGCTACGCGACGAGTTCGACGCCGTCGAACCTGCCGACGCCGCTGCACGCGAGCGCGTAGCCGCCACCTTCGCTGAAGCGGTGCGGCTGGAGCGCGCGTTCTTCGACGCTGCGCTGGCTGTACACGTTTCATGAATATCCTTGAGCTCCTGAAAGAAGATCTCCACGCCGCCAAGAACCAGGACCCGGCGGCGACAAGCCTCTTCGAGGTGGCACTTGTCTACTCAGGGGTTCATGCCCTTTGGAGCCATCGGCTGGCCCACTCGATGTGGCAGAAGCCGCACCTGCGCGGTCCGGCTCGATTGATTTCCCAAGCAACCAAGGCACTGACCGGAATTTCAATTCACCCCCGGGGCCACGATTGGTCGGCGGCTTTTCATCGACCATGGAACGGGGATTGTCGTAGGGGAAACGGCCGAAGTTGGGGACGATGTCCTCATGTATCAAGGCGTCACTTTGGGCGGTCGTGCCCTCAGTAAGACGAAGCGGCATCCCACCATCGGCAACCACGTCATGCTCGGTTCCGGGGCTAAAGTTCTAGGTCCCGTCACCGTGGGTGAGCACTCTGCAATCGGTGCTAACGCGGTGGTCGTTCGAGACGTTCCGCCTCGTTCTGTCGCCGTGGGCCTCCCCCCCGCAATTTCACGCTCAAAAGATCCCGGCGCCACCGTGGACCCTCGCGAGGATTTCATCGATCCGGCGCTGCTTACTTAGGAACACATCACCGCTTGAGCACCAGGTAGCTGAGCTCCACCAAACCTTGGTCATAGCTGTTAACGTCCACGAGCTTCAACAGGGCAGGATCATGTCCGGCCGGGAACACGCCCCCCCTGCCTGAGCCCTGGCCCAGCGGCATCACCACAAGCCGGACAGCGTCCACTTCCCCCCCGGCGGCGAAGAACGTCTGGCCGAGCGACAGGCTTCCCCCCCAGAGAACGATGTCCTTTGCGGACTCCCGTTTGATGCGACGGATGCCCTCGATCGCGTCGCCGGATTCAACGGTCGACGGCGGGAAGTCGCCCCCCCAAGGGGCGTCCTTCAGGTGGCGTGAAAACACGTGGCGTCTCAGCCATTGAGGCTGGAGCGATGATCTCGCCTTCGGAGCGTCGGTAGGCCAGTATTCAGCAAAGTACCTGTACGTGTTGGCGCCCAGAACCATTGCTTCCACACTGCCGAGCCATTCGAGTTGGGCACGGTCAAATTCGGCCGTACCCCCCCCGTCCAGCAGTTCGTAGGCTTTGAACTCGTTGTTGGTGTCGGCGGCGTATCCGTCGGCGGTAACGAAATCCTGGACGATCAGCTGTCCCATGAGCGACTCCTCGATCCGATGATGGCCCGCAGGAGCCTACGCCGCGAAGCATGAGCCGACAACCCCCCCTCGCTGTTTCCTTGTCGGTGACGATATTGCGTCTGACAACGATGTCCGATCGGTTAGGACTTTGGAATCGACCTGCAGCAAAGCTCGAAAAACCGTTGACTTGTCCGCTGGACTTATCGTAGCTTTTCCCTCGTTGACAACGTTGTCTAGATGGGGTTGGGCACGCGCGATGAAGGGCGAACGAGGAGAACAATGACTAAATCCACTATGAGCAGGATGCGGGCAGCGACGTCTGCGTTGACGCTGGCGGGCCTGACACTTTCGGGCATCATGGCCGGCATGGCACCAGCGTCTGCGGCACCGGAAGTGGGAAGCGAGGACTTTCGTCCTGCTTACCACTACACGCCAGCGAAAAACTGGATGAACGACCCCCCCAACGGGATGGTTTTCCATAAAGGCGTCTATCACCTGTTCTATCAACACAATCCCTCCGGCAACACGTGGGGGAACATGTCTTGGGGCCACGCGACGTCGAAGGACTTGGTGCACTGGCAGGAGCAGCCCCTGGCGCTGTCCACCGACGCGCAGGAAGATGTCTTCTCCGGCAGCATCGTGGTTGATAAGGACAACACCACGGGTTTCGGGACGAAGGAAAACCCCCCCGCGCTGGTGGCCATTTATACCAGTGCCTATAAGGAGCCCTCCCCCCCGCACCGGGGCCTGCAGGCCCAGTCCCTGGCCTACAGCCTGGATGATGGCCAGACTTGGACGAAGTACTCAGGAAATCCTGTGCTGAACCGCAATTCAGCCAATTTCCGGGACCCAAAGGTTTTCTGGTACGACAACCCGTCCGGCGGTGGCTACTGGGTCATGACCGCAGTCGAATCACAGGATCACAAGGTTCTCCTCTACAAGTCCGACAATCTCAAGGATTGGACTGCCCTGAGCGAATTCGGGCCCGCCAACGCGACCGGCGGCCAGTGGGAATGCCTGATTTGTTCCCGCTCGCCGTGGATGGGGGATAAGAACAACATCAAGTGGGTCATGGTGGTCAATATCAATCCCGGCGGAGTCGCGGGAGGCTCGGCTGGACAGTACTTCGTGGGTAACTTCGACGGCACCACTTTCACCTCCGAGACCACCGAACCAGTGGCCGAGGCACCTGCCGGCACTGTTCTGGCAGGCTTCAACGACGGAACCTACAACGGGTGGACCACAAACAACGAACCAGGCAACTGGAAGAACGGTCCTTTCGGTGACGCTCCCGCCGCAGGTTCCCTCCCCGGCCAGAGTCCGGTGACTGGCTTCGGCGGAACAGGACTGATCAACTCATTCAACGACGGCGACTGGCCGATGGGTTCCATGCAGTCATCAACCTTTACCGTGACCGACGACTACCTGAACTTCCTGATCGGCGGCGGCAAGCACCCCCATGTCTCCGACAAACTGGACAACACCCCGCCCCCGGGAGAACTCAAGTTTGATGGCTTCGAGCTTCCCGAAGGCACAACGCTGGCCAGTGCCGGCTGGACCGGGACAGGCGACCTCACCCCCAATTTCCAGCCGGCCACCAGTGGCGGGGGACTACTACATTGGCGCTAAGCGAATCAACACATTCGAAACCGGCGCCGTGCCTGGAGATGACCGCCAAGCACCCTGACCTCCCCCCCGAATTCCCCCCCATCACAAAGGACTTCATGTCCATGCTGGTTGGAGGCGGCTACCGTACAGCGGACTCCGGCCAGACCCTGGCGGTCCAGCTACTCGTCAACGGCAACGTGGTCCGCTCCCTGGCAGGCGATAACGCGGGGGCTGCTGAACTGGAAGGGCTGGGACGTTTCGGAGTTCGCGGGGCAGAACGCACAGCTGCGGATCCTCGACGAAGCAACCGGCGGATGGGGGTCACTTAACCCTTGACCACGTCATGCTCACTGACAGTGCCGCTGTTCCCAGGTCCGATGAAGAAACGGTGAACCTGGTCGTCAACGGACAAGTGGTCCGTACCGCCACCGGCAACGACAGTGAAACCTTGGATTGGGCTTCATGGGATGTCAAGGAATTCGTTGGTCAGCAGGCACAGATCAAGGTTGTGGATAACAACCGATTCGGCTGGGGGCCACATACTCGCGGATGAGTTCACAGCCAGCTCCACCGCTGCGAAGTCCCGGCTCGAGTCGTATGACTGGCTGGACTACGGACGCGACTACTACGCAGCCGTTTCCTTCTCGAACATGCCTGACAACAAGCGGGTCATGCTCGGCTGGATGAACAACTGGGACTACGCCAACAACATCCCCACCAACCCTTGGCGCAGCGCCATGTCACTGCCCCGAGAGGTGCAGTTGACGCAAACACCCGACGGACCTCGGCTTGCCCAAGATGTGGTCAAGCAGGTGGACAAGCTTGCGACAAAGCCCAGTTACACGGATAAGAAGGGCGGCGCATCATGGCCGGAACAACCCCGCTGCCCGCGGCTGCTTCAGGCCAGGTCCAGCGCGTGGACATCACCTTCGCACCAGGCACGGCGAAAAAGTCAGGAATCACCGTACTGGGTGACGGAGCCTCCTCCACCGTGATCGGCTACGACTCCACCACCGGGAAGGTGTTCGTTGATCGCACAAACTCGGGAAACACCACTTTCCACCCGACCTTCGCCTCCATTGAGGACGCCCCTGTCACCCTGGACAAAAAGGGCAATGTCACCCTGCGGGTTTATGTAGACCGCTCTTCGGTGGAAGTATTCTCCGGCGACGGTCTCCGGACCATTACAGATCAAGTATTTCCCAACGCAGGAGCGGACAAGATGGCGCTCTTCGCGGAAGGTGGGACAGCGCAGCTGAAGTCCCTCACTGTGACCCCCCCATGGAAGGATCAATGTTCCTTCCCGGAAAGAAGTAACACACCGCCCGTAGCAAGAACGGCGGCCGCTTTCGCCGGCCGCCGTTCCTTTGCCTTTACAGCTACATCAGTGGTTGCAGCCAGGTCAGGACTGATCCTTCACCTTCGATGTGTTCGGTAAGTTCCGCGTTGAACTCCCGACCGTAGTCGCGCCGATGTGCTCCTGGAAGGCTTGCTCGTCCCGGTACACCTCGAAGACGAAGTACTCCCGCGGGTTGGTTTCACGCGTGTAGGGCAAGAACATCACGTTCCCCCCCGATTCGTTACGGACGTGTCCCGCAAGGGTTGCCATCATTTCCGCAACGCGGGCTTCACTGCCTTCCTTAACGGTGAACTCTGCATACAGTGTTTTGGTCATGGACTGTCCTTTGCTCGGTTGAATTCGGATTGTTCTGCTATTTGCCCGAGTCAGCTTGGGGGGGTCGGATTTCACCGGAACCCCCGCTGTATCAGTTCCGTTGGGATGACATATGTTCGGGCGGGGGGGCTCTCGTCGCCGTCGATCCTCGCGAGGATCCGTTCAGCCGCAAGCTTGCCGATGCGTTCAGGATGCTGGGCGATCACAGTGATCCCGGGGTCCATCATGTCGGCCAGGGTGAAATCATCAAATCCGATGAGAGCAACCTCGTGGTGCAGCCCAAGGGCTTTCAGCGCCCGCATGGCGCCAAACGTCACCAAGTTTTGACTGGAGAAAATCGCCGTCGGCGGGTTCTCTGAGGTGAGCAGTTCGTGAGCCGCCCGAAATGCGGTTTCTTCATCATGCAGATTCTCCCGAACGGCGACGCCGGAGGTGGAAATGCCCGCTCGTCCCACGGCGTCCAGGAATCCTGTCCGACGCCTCCCCCCCGCGGTCTGAATATCCGTTCGGTCGCCAAGGTAAGCCAGCCGGGTATGTCCATGCTGGATGAGATGGGCCGCCGCCTTTGCCGCGCCAAGTTCATTGTCAGTGACTACCGCGTCAGCCTCAATGCCCGCGGGCTCACGGTCAATGAACACCAGCGGCAGATCGCGGGAGTGCTCCGGGATCATGTACGCCTGGCTCTTGGCGATGGTAGTCAGCACAAGCCCGTCGACCCGGCGTCCCAGGAAGGCTGAAATAAGCTTCTTCTCCCGGTCAGGATCGTCATCCAGGCTGGCAGCGAAGACGGCAATTCCGCGCACAGCCAAGGCGTCTTCCATGGCCCTGTGGATCTCGCCACTGAACGGGTTGGACACGCTCGGGAGCAGCAGGCCGATGGACTGGGTCTTGCGTCCGGAGCGCTTCAGGCTGCCCGCTGTGATGTCCAGTTGGTACTGCAGCTGTTCCGTCGCCCGCACAACCCGCTGGCGGGTCGCCTCGGAGACCCCCCCGGCTCGTCATTGACTACCCGAGAAACTGTTTTGATCCCACGCCCGCGAGATCGGCCACGTTCTTCATCGTCGGGCGCTTGCGTCCGGAGTCGGACTGGTAACGATTAGACATCGTTGTCAACTTGCTGCTCCTCAACTCGATTTAATACTTGACTCTATCGTGTGAGCTTGCTTACATGTTACCTGACAACGTTGTCAGTCGCAGAAAATGCGCCGCCAACAGCCACAAAAACAGGAGTTTCAATGTTGAGTTCCAAAGTTACGCGGTCCGCCCGGTCCCGCCTTCTCGCCGCCGGTGCAGTCCTGACCCTCGGCGCACTTAGCCTGACAGCCTGCGGAGGCAGCTCCACCCCCCCTTCATCCAGCGGCGGCGCAGATGAGAAGATCGGTGTTTCGCTGATCGTAAAGACCACATCCAACCCATTCTTCGTGGCCATGCAGGACGGCGCCAAGAAGGCCGCCGAGACGGACGGCGTCGACCTTAAGCTAGCGGCCGGAAAGGCCGACGGCGACGAGGACACCCAGATCCAGGCCATTGAGAACGCAATCTCCAAGGGCGACAAGGGCATTCTGATCACTCCCAACGGCCCCCCCTCAGTGGTGGACGCCCTGAAGAAGGCCAAGGATGCGGGGCTGTTCGTCATTGCACTGGACACGCCGCCAGACCCGGCCGACGCCGCTGACATCACGTTCGCCACGGACAACTTCAATGCCGGAGAGCTCATCGGCAAGTGGACCGCTCAGCAACTGGCAGGCAAGAAGGCCGTCATCGCCCTCATTGACCTCTTTGACGACAAGGTTGTCTCGGTTGACTACAACCGCGACCAAGGCTTCCTGACCGGCCTGGGCATCGACACCGCGGATAAGAAGAAGAACGGCGACGAAGCCAAGACCGGAACGTACACCGGCGGCAAGGGCGGCGACTACGAAATCGTCGGCAGCCAGGCTTCTCAGGCGCCGAAGACGGTGGACGTACCGCAATGGAGACCTTGCTGGCCAAGAACCCCAATGTCAACGTTGTCTACACGATCAATGAGCCCGCTGCCGCAGGTGCTTTCGAGGCTTTGAAGTCCGCGGGCAAGGAAAAAGACGTTCTGATCGTCTCCGTTGACGGCGGCTGCACAGGTGTCAACAACGTCAAGTCCGGTGTAATCGGCGCGACAGCACAGCAGTACCCGGTCAAAATGGCCGAGATGGGCGTAAAAGCCATTGTTGACTTGGCAAAGACCGGCAAAAAGCCTGCCAACTCTGAGGGCCTGGACTTCTTCAACACCGGCGTGGAACTCGTCACTGACAAACCCGTCGACGGCGTGAAGAGCATCACCACTACTGAGGCATCCCAGGTCTGCTGGGGGCAAGTAGAACCTCACAGAACGCGGGGGAGACGATCCAAGTAGCGTCTCCCCCCCGCGTACCAGCAGATACAGAACATGGAAGTTCAGGAGCAACCTAAAGTGACCCAGCAACAGACCGCCGGCCCTCCGAGCGCCGGGCATGCTGATTTGGCCGAGGAATTCCTCGACCGCCAGACCCCCCCCTCAGCAGAATCCGCAACATCCTTCATCGATACCCAGCCCTCAGCCCGGCCATTGTTCTGCTGATCGCCGTGGTGGTCTTTGGGCTCCTCAACGACCGTTTCCTGCGCGTTGAGAACCTGTCCTTGATTACTCAGCAGGTTGCCGTGGTGGGTACCCTGGCGATCGCCCAGACGCTGATCATCCTGACCGCCGGAATTGACCTCTCGGTAGGCGCGGTCATGATCCTGTCCTCAATGGTGATCGCCCAGCTCGCAGTCAGCAACGGCATTCCAGGGCCATTGCGCTGCTGGCCGGTCTCGCGGTCGGACTGGGATCCGGTGCTCTGAACGGCTTCCTTGTGACAAGGTTCCGCCTCCCACCGTTCATCGTCACGCTGGGTACTTTGAACATCTTCATCGCTTTGACGCTGCTCTACTCCGGTGGAAGCACCGTGCGTGGCTCGGCCATGCCGGACATGCTCACCTGGCTCGGCAGCACCTTCCCGATTGGGCCCGTCCGGATCTCCACTGGCGTGGTCATGATGCTTCTCCTCTACGTGGCCATGGCATTCATCCTGGGCAAGACCGCCTGGGGGGGACGGCACGTCTACGCTGTGGGCGATGACAAGGAAGCCGCCCGACTGGCCGGTATTCCCGTCAACCGCGTCCTGATGAGCGTCTACCTTGCCGCCGGCGCAGTCCTGGCCGTCGGCGCATGGATCCAGATCGGCCGTACCAATGCCGCCAGCCCGAACGCTGGCGTCGATCTGAACCTGGACTCCATCACCGCCGTCGTGATTGGCGGCACCAGCCTCTTCGGCGGCCGCGGCTCGATCTGGGGTTCGCTGCTCGGAGCGCTGATCGTTGGTGTCTTCCGCAACGGCCTATCCCTCGCCGGCTTGGACGTCCTCTATCAGACCCTCGCTGTAGGCATCCTGATCATCATTGCCGTATCCGTCGATCAGTGGATCCGAAAGGTCAAGTCATGACCACCACAGAATTTGAAGCTTCCCGCGCCGAAACCCGCGAGCCCATCCTCAAGGCCAGGAACCTCGTCAAGACGTTCGGCCGCGTGGTCGGTCTGGACGGCGTCAGCCTGGACCTCTACCCCGGCGAAGTACTGGCCGTCATCGGCGACAACGGTGCCGGTAAGTCCACCCTCATCAAATGCCTCACCGGCGCCGAAATTCCCGATACCGGCGAACTCTTCGTCTCCGGACAGCAAGTGCACTTCAAACGGCCGCAGGACGCCCGCGTCCACGGCATCGAAACCGTCTACCAGAACCTGGCTGTTTCCCCCGGCCTTGGATGTTGCCTCGAACCTGTTCCTCGGCCGGGAAGAGCGCCTCCCCGGCCCCTTGGGAAGCCTGTTCCGGATGCTCGACACCAAGGGCATGCGCAGGAAAGCCAAGGAAGAACTGACCCGATTGGGAATCTCCACCCTGCAGGATGTGACCGTACCGGTGGAGAACCTTTCCGGTGGCCAGCGTCAGGCCGTAGCCGTGGCCCGCGCAGCGGCCTTCGGATCCAAGGTGGTGGTTCTCGACGAACCGACAGCCGCTTTGGGCGTACGTGAATCCAACCAGGTGCTCCAGCTTGTCCGTGACCTCCGCGACCGAGGCCTGCCGGTGATCCTGATCAGTCACAACATGCCTCACGTGTTCGACGTTGCAGACCGCATCCACATTCAGCGCCTGGGCAAATGCGCGGCGACCATCACCCCGCAATCCCATTCTATGACTGACGCAGTCGCCATCATGACAGGTGCGGCCAAGGCCTAACGGCACGCCGCACGTTCCATCCAATCGGAACCCATGTCTCCGTCCGCGGACCTGCAAACAGGTCCGCGGACGGATCCATACCTCCGCCGTCCCACCAATGATCCGAGCGAAAGAACCGAAATGCACAACACCTACCCGGGCGGCTCCGTCCAAAACCCACTGGACGTTCTCGTCATTGGCGAAGCCTTGGTGGACATTGTGAACACCCGGGAAGGAAGCATCAGCTACCCTGGCGGTTCTCCCGCAAATGTCGCCTACGGCTTGGGTCGGCTCGGGG
>BBFS01000106.1 GCA_001313365.1 Paenarthrobacter nitroguajacolicus JCM 14115 | reverse complement strand
CCCCCCCGCAAAGCGGGCCTCACAACGCAAAGAGGGGGGGGCGTTGAGAGGCCTACTCTGCACCCCAAAACCCCGAAATACCCCGCAAAGCGGGCCTCACAACGAAAAAGGGGGGGGCGGTGCGGGCCTCACAGCGCATTAGAACAAGGAGTCCTGCAGCGCCGGGATTTCCGTGGTGTGCGGGCCGAACTCGATCTTGCGGCCCTTCAAAGCACCCAGGTCCGCCACAAAACTGCCCTCTACCTCGTTACCCGAAGCATCCGGGAGGCCCGCCAAGGCGATCGCCCCCCCGATAGGGAGCGGATCCGCAAACCGTGCCCGCCGCCGTCGAACGTTGCCGGGTAGGCGTGGCGACGGACCCCTTCGGCGCCAGGAACACAGAGCCGCTCCGCAAAGGCGGGCCGCTCCCACTCTTCCTCCACAACGGAATAGCCGGTCATCGCCAAACCACCTAGAAGCTCGCGCACCCGGCCAGCGTGCTGACGGTTCAGCGTCAAAAGCTCGACGCCGGCACGCGGCTCCACGAGGCCCGCAGCCTTGGAAGCGGAGCGGACTTGCTGGACGAGGCCAAGCTCGCGCGTCACCATATCCTCGAGAACACGAACAACGCGGCCGTCCTCGGTGTGCGCCACATAGGAAGCGTGGACAGCGCCCTGTTCGGCGAGCCTGTTCCACTTGCGCGGAGCAGAGGCCGTACCCACTTTGCTGGCACCGTTCCCGAACGTCGCCACGTAGAGCCAGTGCGGTTGCATCAGGTAGGCACGGAGGCCGGTGGGAACGGACGTGCCGCGGTGGAAGTCGTGCATCAGCCGGGAGTCGTCCCGCGCGAAGCAGGCTCCGCATTGCTTCCCACGCTCGGCTGGAGAACCGCTGCGGCACGGGACATGCGTCCGATCCCCCCCGGGGCCGTGGACTTTGGTGTGGCCAAGGCACCACAATCCGGGGATTACGCGAAGGCCCAGGGCTGAACCCTGGACCAACGCAACGTCACTGAACTCCGCGTCCGGCGTGAACATTCGCAGCGAAGGGGACGAAGTGTCCCAAGCGACCCCCGTGGACAAGCATGCTTACAGGGAAGGCTGGACTCCGAAGGCCACTGCGAGCTTCATGATCTTCTCAGCACGGCCCAGGCGCGGGAGGTCGGAACCGTCGCGGATGACGCGGCCGTTGGCCTCGAAGTCGTTCATGAAGTCCGTGGCCCAGGCGACGTCCGAAGGCGTGGGGCTGATGACCTCGTTGATCACGGTGGTCTGGTCGATGGCCAGGCAGAGCTTGCCGGTCATGCCCATGGTCACGGTGATGCCCGTCTGCTCACGCAGGATGGGGTGGTTGGTGCCGACGGTGGGGGCCGTCGATGGGGCCCGGCAGGTTACCAACGCGGCTGGCGACGACGAGCTTTGCGCGCGGGTAGGCCATGGCCTCCGGGGGGTGGCCGCCATGCCGGTGTCGCGGCGGAAGTCGCCGGAACCGAAGGCAAGCCGGAAAGCACCCTGTGCACGGGCGATGTGGTTTGCTTCCTCGATGCCGAGGGCGGACTCAACCAGTGCGACTACGGGAGTCTTGCCGTCCATGCGGTGATAGGACTCTGTGACCTGGTCAGCGGACTCGGTCTTGGCGAGCATGACGCCGAGCAGGCCCGGGGTGCCACGCAATCCAGCAAGGTCGTCGGCCCAGAACGGGCTGGTGGCGTCATTGATGCGGACCCACGCCTTGCCGCCGGAGGTCAGCCAGTTGACCACGTTCTCGCGGGCAATGTCCTTCTGGGAAGGATCAACGGCGTCTTCGATGTCAAGGATGATGCGTCTGCCCGTGAACCCGCGGATTCGTCAAAAAGCTCCGTCTTCATGGCATTCACAAGGAGCCATGAACGGGCAATGTCGGCGGGAATATTGCGGGTAGGCCGAACTGATTCGGCGGCGATGCTAGACGTCATGTATCTACCGTATCCGTCCGGCACCCCCCGCACAGCGAAGAATTCCGCCCGGTTGTGAGGATCAATACGAACTAAACCCCCCCATATGACTGTGGGGTCCCGCAGTATGAACGCCCGACGGCGTGACGCGCCAGTCATATCCGGCCCACCTGTCGCTGTTGTTCACAGGGCTCAACACGGCGTCTTTGTGTCCCAGGGTTGCCGGGAATGGCCCCCCCGGATTTCGTTCCATTTCGGGCTGTTTCGCAGGGTTTCCGGGAGTTACCGCCGCACTTCCCAGTCGACGTCGGGATGGGTTTACATCGTTCCCAAGCCGTTGCAAGGCTCCCAAGCACTTGCCTAAGCCGGCCACCCAACAGATCACAAACCATCGAAAGTAGCTCCCATGAAACTGCATCTGCCCCTGCTGAGCGTCGCGGCCGCCGTCGTACTAGCGCTGACGGTGTCCGGCTGCGGCGGTGCAGCCGAAGCCGGGCAAGGCGCTCAAGCCGGCAACGAAATCACGGAACTCCGGTACCAGGCTGGGCCAACCAGGTCACCTTCCCGGAATTGGCGGAAGACCTTGGATACCTGGGTGACGTCAAACTGAAGTGGGTGGGAAACACCACCAGCGGCCCCCCCCAGGACATCCAGTCAGCGGCCACAAACCAGACCGATTTTGGTGGCGCGTTCACCGGCGCCGTCACCAAACTCATCGAAGCCGGGGCGCCCGTGAAAGGCGTCATCAACTACTACGGCGCCGACGAGAAGAACTTCAGCGGCTACTACGTGAAAGCTGACAGCGCCATCAAGGAACCGCGGGACCTGATCGGCAAGAAGATCGCCGTCAACACACTCGGCGCCCACCATGAGGCCGTCATCAACACGTACCTGACCAAGAACGGGCTCAGCCAGGACGAGATCAAGCAAGTCCAACTGGTACCCCTCGCGCCGAATGACACGGAAGAAGCCATCCGCCGCGGACAAGTGGACGTGGGAACCTTGGGCGGCGTCCTGCAGGACCGGGCCATCGAGGCCGGTGGGTTGAGGTCCCTGTTCAACGACTACGAGCTGTTCGGCACGTTCGCCGGCGGCCAGATTGTGCTCCGCAACGACTTCATCGAGAAGAACCCCCACCACTACCCGGACCTTCACCACGGCGATCGCGAAAGCACTCAAGTGGGCCACTGAAACGCCCCGCGATGAGGTCATTGCCCGCTACACCAAGATCATCGAGAGCCGTGGCCGCAATGAGAGCACAGCCAACCTGAAGTTCTGGAAGAGCCCCCCCGGCGTTCCGGAAAACGGTGTGGTCAAGGATGAGGACTTCACCCGCTGGGAGGCCTGGCTGAACTCGTCGGGAATCGTCAAGGACAAGCTCACGCCGTCCAAGTACTACACGAACGAGTTCAACGAGCTCGCTGCAGCGAAGGGATAGCCATGACCGCCAAAATCAGCCTCCGGAACGTCACCAAGGAATTCACGGTCCGGGCCACCAAAACCACAAGCGCCACCCGCCTCACCGCCATTGATTCTTTGAGCCTGGACGTCCGCGACGGCGAGTTCCTCACCTTGGTAGGGCCCAGCGGCTCGGGCAAGACCACGCTCCTGGACCTCCTGGCCGGGCTCTCCACCCCCCCGACTTCCGGTGAAGTCCTGGTGGATGGCAAAGCCGTCACCGGACCGGGCAAGGACCGCGCCGTGGTGTTCCAGCAGTATGCGTTGTTCCCGTGGCGGACGGCGTCGGCCAACGTCTCGATCGGGCTCGAAGGTGTGGGTCCGGATGGCAAGAAGCTGAATCGCCGCGAACGCGCCGCGAAAGCCAGCGAATACCTGGCCCTGGTGGGGCTCGCGGGCTTCGAGGACCGCTACCCTCACGAACTCTCCGGCGGTATGAAACAGCGTGTTGCCATCGCCCGAAGCCTGGCCTACGAGCCGGATGTGCTGCTGATGGACGAGCCGTTCGCAGCCTTGGACGCCCAGACCCGCGAGCAGCTTCAGGATGAGCTCCTCCGGATCTGGAAGGCCACCGGCAAGACCATCGTCTTCATCACGCACGGCATCGATGAAGCTGTGTACCTCGGCGAGCGCGTTGCTGTGCTGAGCGCCCGCCCCCCCGGCCGGCTCAAGGAAATCTTGGACATCAACATCCCGGACCGCGACGGCGACGAGGACATTCGTTCCAACCACGCCTTTGTGGAGCACCGCCACCAGGTGTGGACTCTTCTGCACGACGAAGTCCGCCGTGCCCAGGACGCCGGCCACCGCAAGATCCTGCCGGACGCAGCGCACCGGACGAACCGGCAACCATCACCGAAAGGAGCGCCGCCTGATGACCACTACACTCACTCAAGCCGAAACTGCCGCCACAGCGCCCAAGGCGAGTACCGCGGCTGACCCCCCCAGTGCCGCCGTCGAACGTTCCGTTACTCAGGTGGCAACTGAAGAGCGTACGACGCCGGCACCCGGCATAGCGCGACGCGTCGCCGGAGCTGTGGGGGTCGGGTCTGTGGAAGTCCGCAGCGGTCCTGGCTTTCCTGGCACTGTGGGAGCTTGGACCTACCTATTTGGCGAGCCCGTCCACCCGGGTGTTCCTCCCGCCGCTGCACGAAGTGCTGCTGGCCTGGGGGGGCAAGCTCTTCGAAGCAGGCACCATCCAAGGCCATATCGCGGCCAGCCTCACCCGGTCCGTGGCCGGCTTCGGCGCAGCATTGGTGGCGGGTGTCTCGCTGGGCTTGCTCATCGCTTGGTACGGACGCCTGAACTCGGTGCTGAACCCGTTGTTGGAGCTTTTTCGCAACACAGCCGCGCTGGCCCTTCTACCCGTGTTCACGCTGCTGCTGGGCATTGGAGAAGAATCCAAGATCAGCATCGTGGCGTACGCGGCCTTCTTCCCGGTTCTCCTCAACACCATTGCCGGTGTGAAGACCGTGGACCCGCTCCTGATCAGGGCCGCCCGCTCCTTGGGGCTCAACAGCTTCAGGCTCTTCCAGAAGGTCATTCTCCCGTCGGCTGTACCAACGATCTTCACGGGCATTCGCATGGCCGGCACCGCCTCCATCCTGGTGCTGATCGCCGCTGAAATGGTGGGAGCCAAGGCTGGGCTGGGTTACCTGATCGTGAATGCGCAGAGCAGCTTCCTCATCCCGGATATGTACGCGGGCATCCTCACAGTGTCCTTGCTGGGGGGGCTCGGCGTGAACTTCCTGCTGGTTGCCCTTGAAAAGCACTTCTCCCGATGGCGGACCGCTGTTGGCTCTGCCGCTTCCTGACCCACCCCGCGGCACCTGCCGCAACCATCACAACAAGATCCATCTCAACAAGTAAGGAACACGTCATGACCGTCATTACCGAAACCAAACTCGAGTTCGCCAAACTCGGCTCCCGTATCGGCGCCGAAATCCGTGGCCTGGACATCAGCGGCGACCTGCGTGAAGAAACTGTTGCGCAGATCCGGGCAGCCTGAACGAGCACAAGGCACTTGTTTTCCGCGAGGCCAACATTCTCACGGACGAAGCCAGGTGAAGTTCGCCAGCCACTTCGGCCCGCTCACCAAGGCGCACCCGACGGTCGCTTCGGTGGACGGCGAAGAGAATGTCCTGCCTGTGGACAGCGAGAATGGCTCGGCCAACAATTGGCACACGGACGTCACTTTCGTGGTCAACCCGCCGCAGGCCTCCACACTGCGCAGCATCGATCTCCCCCCCGCCTACGGTGGCGAGACCCTGATCGCGTCCTCGGCCGGGGCATACCAGGACCTTCCGGAGGAGTTGCGGAACTTCGCGGACACCCTGTGGGCCATCCACACCAACGACTACGACTACTCGGTGCCCAAGAACCTTGAGCACTCCAACGCGGAAGAACGACGCAAGGAATTCACCCGGCTGAAGTTCGAAACCGCCCACCCTGTGGTGCGGGTCCACCCTTTGACCGGCGAGCGCGGATTGTTTATTGGGGGGGCTTCGCGCAGCGGCTCAGGATCGTGGGCCTGTCCAACACCGAATCCAAGGACATCATCCGCCTGCTGCAGGCCTACGTGACGCGTCCGGAGAACGTGGTCCGGGTGAACTGGGAGCCCAACCAGGTGGTCCTGTTCGATAACCGCATCACGCAGCACTACGCACCGGACAACTATGACGGCCAGCCCCCCCGCAAGCTCAACCGCGTGACCATTGCGGGCGACATTCCCGTCAGCATCGATGGCAAACCCAGCCAGGCCATCCAGGGTGACTCGAGCACGTACTCCGTGGTCGCTCCGATCAGCCGCGCCTCGTAGTATGTGTTGCTGTTGTGACCCAACTGAGTCGCAGTTAAGCGCGTTTTGAGTCGTCATAACGCGCACAACTGCGACTCAGTTGGGTTAAAACCGGGGTTAGGGGATGTTGTTTCCCCGCGCTGCCACCCACAGTCCGTACCACTCGGCACGGGGTCATGCCGGCAGCCACGGAGGCGGCATCGGCGCAGGCAGCGATCCGGGCAGCGTTGGTGGTTCCCACTACCGGCGAGATCCTGGCCGGGTGCTTCATGAGCCAACCCAGCAGTACTGACTCCGGCGTGGTGCTTTTCTCCCCCCCGCCAATTTTTCGAGCATGTCCGCGGTGGCCGACTCGGCCGGCGAATGCTCCGCGGACGGCGCACCTGTATAGCGCCCCTGGGCCAACGACCCGTATGCCTGCAGTTCAATTCCCTTGGCCATGCAGTGCTCAAGAGTCCCGTGCGGAAAGCTGTATTCCAGACTCTCCGCATGGTTGACCAACACGGTACTCTCCAGCCAGCCACGGCGAAGCAGGCTCATTTCCAGCTGGTTCGCCACGATGGGCACCTCCAACCTGTCCTGCAGGAAGGCGATCTGAGCGCCGGACATGTTGGACACACCCAACTGCCGCACCTTGCCTTCCGCCATGAGCTGTCCGACGGCGTCCGCCACCTCGCGCGGGTCCATCAACGGATCGGGCCGGTGCAGGAGCAGCACGTCCACGTAGTCCGTTTGGAGCCGCTTCAGGCTTTCATGGACCGTTCAAGGATGGCGTCACGGCTGAGGTCGTAATGCGTCTCCAGTCCGCGCTCCCCCCCAGCCTGATCCCGCATTTGGTCTGAAGCTGGATCTTGTCGCGCAGACCCTGCGAACGGGCGAGGACTTCACCAAAGACCGCCTCGGACTTTCCGCTGCGATAGATATCCGCATGGTCGAAAACCTCAATGCCAATCCCTTGCGCAGCTCAATCACCGCAGCTGCCTGATCGATCTCCGAAGCCCCGTAGGACGTGCCGTCCCAAGAGCCGCCGAGTCCCATGCAGCCGTAAAGGAGGCGTCCCCGCCCGTTCGCAACAGTCATGCTTTCAGTATCACCGCGGCCCTTAGGCTTTGCGGACAACCCAGGCAGTGGTGTCGGACGGCAGTTTACCGTCCTCCAACGGACCGCTTGTCACCACGCTGTCACCTTCCGGAAGCTCCACAGGCTCGCTGCCGAAGTTGGTCACCGTGTGCCAGCCTCCGGGGCGGCTGAAGTGCAGCACATCCTGGTTGCCGGTTTCCACCCACTCGAGTTCCTCGTCGGTTTGGAGTTCGCTGCGCAGGCCCAGTGCCTTGCGGTAGAGCTCAAGGGTGGAACCTTCCACGCCCTCCTGCCTGGAGACTGCGTAGTCCTTGAACCACTCCGGCTGCGGGAGGTGTGCTTTGCCCGCACCGAAACCGAAGGAAGCACCTTCTGCGGTCCACGGCAGCGGCACACGGCAACCGTCGCGGCCAATCTCGACGCCGGGGGGGTTCCGGAAGAAGGACGGGTCCTGGCGTTCAGAGTCAGGAATTTCCGAGACTTCACGCAGCCCAAGCTCTTCACCCTGGTAGAGGTAGGCAGAACCAGGGAGCGCAAGCAGCAAGAGCGTCGCGGCGCGTGCACGACGCAAGCCAAGTTCGACGTCGAGCTCTTCCGCCGGCGCGCCGGCCAGCAGCCACCCCTTGCCGTCCTGGCCCTTGGGCTTGCCGCCGGTGATGTCCTGCGCCGCATTGGTTCCCTGCGCTACGGAACCGCCCTTGGGCAGGCCGTAACGGGTGGCGTGGCGGACGACGTCGTGGTTGGAGAAGACCCACGTGGAGGATGCTCCCGATTCCTTGGCCGCTACCAGGTTGTCCGTGATGATCTTCTTGAACGACCCGGCGTCGAAATCGGACTGCAGGAGGTCGAAGTTGAACGCCTGGCCCAGTCCTTCGGGGCTGGCGTAGCGGGCACGGCGTGACTCGTGCACCCAAGCCTCGGCAACGGCGGTGCGGGGGCGGGTTGTACTCGTTGAAGAGCTTCCGCCACTCGGCGTAGACCTCGTGGACTTCGTCGCGGTCCCAGAAGGGGTGCGAACCATCTGTGAAACCATCGGTGCCGTGGGCTTTGGCTTCCAAATCGGCCTTCATGGGCAGCGGCTCGGAAAGATCCTTGGCCATGCCGTGGGCCACGTCGATGCGGAAGCCGTCCACGCCGCGGTCGGACCAGAAGCGCAGTGTCTTGAGGAAGTCCTCCCGGATCTCCGGGTTCTCCCAGTTGAAGTCCGGCTGCTCCTTGGCAAAGATGTGCAGGTACACTGTCCCGGCGTGCCGTCGGGTTCGGTGATGCGGTCCCAGATAGGTCCGCCGAAGACGGAGTCCCAGTCCGACGGCGGCAACTCGCCGTTTTCGCCCCCCCGGCCGTCGCGGAAGATGTAGCGGTCGCGAGCCGCAGAACCCTTGGGTGATGCGAGCGCTTCCTTGAACCACTCGTGGCGGTCGGAGGAGTGGTTGGGAACGATGTCCACCACGATCTTGATGCCTGCGGCGTGCAGGCTGCTGCCATCTCGTCGAAGTCCTCAAGGGTCCCTAACTTCGGGTCCACGTTGCGGTAGTCGTCCACGTCATAGCCGCCGTCCGCGAGCGCCGACGGGTAGAACGGGCTCAGCCAGACGGCGTCGATCCCCCAGCTCCTTCAGGTAAGGAACTTTGGCCGTGATGCCCTTGATGTCTCCGAGGCCGTCACCGTTGGCATCGTAGAAGCTGCGCGGGTAGATCTGGTAGACGGCCGCTTGGCGCCACCAGTTCGGATCAGACATGCGGTGGACGTCGGTACGGTGTGCCTGAGTGGCGGAAGTGCTCACGAAACTCCTTTGATTTAGAATCTAAATTTATCTTCCGGACCAGTATGGAATGCCCGGTCCGGGAAGGTCAACAACGGCTAGCCCTTTACGGCACCTTGTGTCACGCCGGCCATGACCCAGCGTTGCGTAAAGAGGTAGGCAACAATGGCCGGTGCCATCGCCATCAGGTAGGACGCGAAGGACACGTGATAGTTGTTGCTGAACTGCGTTTGGAAAAGGTTCTGCCGCACGGGCAGCGTCTGCATTGCCGGATCGGAAATAATCAGCGACGGCATCATGAAGTCGTTCCATGCATAGAGGAACGCGAAGATCCCCCCCACGGTGGCACTCATTGGCGCCAGCAACGGGAAAATCAGTTTCCAGAAGGTCTGCCACGTGGTTGCGCCATCTATCCTGGCGCTCTCTTCCAGTTCCATCGGGATCGAACGGAGGAACGCGGTGAAGAGCAGGACGCTGAAGCTCAGTTGGAACATGGTGGCCAGCAGGATCACGCCGAACGGGTTGTCCAGGCCGAGCCGGCCCGTGAGCTGGATCTGCGGCAGCGCAACCACGGGGGGGAAGGGAATGAACATTGCGCCCAGAAGATAGAAGAACGAGTACCTGAAAAGCCGCCGTTCCCAGTTGCGCACGATCGCGTAGGAGGCGAAGGCGGCCAGGATGATCGTGGCAAAGACGGTCCCCCCCGCTGTCACCAGCAGCGACATCGCGGCTCCCACCGGGAAGTTCGTCAGGGTCCAGGCCTGGACGAAGCCCTCGAGGCTAAAGGGTGCGGGGGAAGGAGAAGGCATTGCCATCCACCGCCTGCCCCCCCTGGGTCTTGAAAGCCATGGAGACCGTGACATACAGGGGGAAGAAGCACAGTCACTGCACAAAGAACGAGGACGGTGGTTGCCGGCCAGTTGACGCGTTCAACTTTGGAGCTGGATTTTTTGGTCATCAGTTGGTTGGTCATTACAGTGCATTCCGTCCGCGAGTCAGCGAGAGCTGTACGAGAGAGATGAGGATGGCGACCACGAAGAAGATCGTTGCGTTGGCCATCTGATAGGCGTAATCGCCGCCGTTGAAGCCGGAAATGACAGTCATCGCGATGCTCCTGGTGGAGGTTCCCGGGCCTCCGTTCGTCAGCCCGACGATGATGTCGTAGGCGTTGAGGAAGCCCTTGAACCCGAGAATGATGTTGATGACCACGTAACCGGCCACCAGCGGAAGCGTGATCTTCAGAAGCTGCTGGAATTTGCTCGCGCCGTCGATGTCGGCGGCCTCATAGACATCTCCAGGGACGGCCACAAGGCCTGCAATATAGATGAGCAATGCGCCGGGAACGGCCTGCCAGGCCGTAACCATAACGATCGCAATCCATGCCAGGTCCGGTTGGCGAGCAGACTGCTTTCCAGCCAAGGAATCCCTGTCGCAGCTCCAAGCGACGGCAGGGAGTTCGAAAACAGGAAGTTGAAGACGTAGGCGATGATGATGCCGGAAACCACCATGGGGATGACAAAGATGGTCCGGAGCGCCGACTTCATCCGGATGCGCGACGTGAGCCCGACGGCAAGGAGGAAAGCGACCACGTTGACCGCGATCACGGTGACGATGGAGAACCCGAAAGTGAAGAGGTAACTCTGCAGGATCGCCGGGTCGCTGAAGATCGCGATGTAGTTGGTGAGGCCGATGAACTCCCAGTCACCGATTCCAATGGAGTTCGTGAAACTGAAGAAGATGCCCATGATGCCGGGAATCGTGATGGCCAGCGTGAACAGGATGAGGCTGGGGGACCAGGAAAAGGTAGAAGATCGGTTCAACGCGCCGCCTGCTGCGTGAGGCCGGGTGACCGTTCTTTTGAAGACCTTGCTTGGACGTGGTTGGGGTGGTGATGGTGGACATGTAGCTGACTCCCTATGGTCTGCACTACTGGCGGAACGCCAGGCGCGCCCAATCTGCGTCGAGGGTGCGGAGGGTGGATGCAGGGGGGGTGCGCCGAACACGATTGCCTGCGTGTAGTTCATGATGGGGGGGATGGTGCGGGGGGGAACGAGCACCGAGGGACCTGATAGACCTTGCCGTTGTCGTAGTACTCCACCATTCCCTCAATCCGGGGGGGTCCGGGACGTTTGCGGTCTCCTTGGTGGGCGTGAAACCCAGCTGCGATTTGTTGTAGGCATCAATCACCTCGGGCCGGTACAAGTACTCGAGGAAGCCCCGGGCAGCGTCCTTGTGCTTGGACGCTCCGGAATCCAGACCGCGAGGTCCACATTGACGCGGACGCGCAAGTCCTTGGGGTCCTCAGTCATCGGCAGCGGAAAGGTTCCGAGCTTCAGGTCGGGGGGGGCGGTCTTGGCGATCTCGCTGAAGGCCCACGGGCCTTGCAGATACATAGCAGCCTTGCCCTGCGAGAACGCCAGGTTGCCGTCGCCGTACGCCCGGCTTGCAGCGTCCTTGTTTACGTAGCTCTTTGCCAGCGTCAACATCTTCTGGACGGGCTGGTCAAAATCCTTTTGGAATGACACCGAAGACTCCGGCCCGACGTCCACGCCTTCAGCTTCAAGCTTCTTGAAGAAGTCAAGGGTGTCCACCTGCCCGCCTACCGAGTAGTCAAACCACCCCTGGGCGATAGTCCAGTCATCCTTCCAGGTGGCATAAAACGGCGTTACTCCAGCAGCTTTCAGCGTTTCGCACGCCGCGATCAATTCGCTCCAGGTGGTGGGCACGGCAAGGTTGTTGGCAGCGAAGATTTCCTTGTTGTAGATCACGGAGGACGCCATGACCGAATACGGCAGGGCACTGGTCCGTCCGGGATACGAACCGTACTGTTCCATGAGCGGCCGGAGGTCCTCGCGGATGCGGGATGCCGCCTCCGTCCCTGACAAGTCGCTCAACGCTCCGCGCTGGACGAACCGGGACGTCTCCATGTTGTAGTTGGCAAGGGCGATGTCCGGCGGATTGCCGCGAACGAAACTCGCGGACACGACGTCGACGCCGGAAGTGTCGAGTACCACCTCGGTTTCGTCCTGGGACGCGTTGTAGTCGGCAACAAGTTTGGTCATGAAGCCGATGGCTTCCCGTTTGCTGAACGTGAAGCGGATTGTCTCCTTGTCCGAATCCCCCCCCGAGTCCCCCCCGCTATCACCTGAGTCCCCCCCGGTGCAGCCGGAGAGTAGGCCGGCGAGCAGTGCCAAGCCCAGGCCCATTGCTGCAAAGCGTTTCCTGCGTGTCGATTTCACAGACACCGTAGCCCTTTCGTCTTGCGGACCTCAGTGGCCGCATCTCCATCGTGCGGCGGACCATGCGCATCGCCACCCGAAGTTTAGATAGGAGCTAAATTTATGCCCTATCGCTAACCATGGTGAGTGATGTCCGCCACAGGGTCAAGAGCTTGCCGAAATGCGTCGTCATCTAAATTTATGTACTAAATTTAGAGAGACGCTCTATCACTCCGATAGGGCGGCTGAAAAGTGGGAGCGCCGAATGCAGACCGGGACCGCACCGTCAACGCAACTGGTACGCAGGGTCAACGCCAGCGCCATGCTCAAAGCCATGCGCGGCGCCGGCATCGTCACCGGCACCGAGCTGATGGCCGCCACGGGGCTCTCACGGGCCACCGTCATTTCGATCTGCGACGAACTGGTCCGGCTCGGCTGGCTTCAGGAATTGGAGAACCAGCGAGGAGCCGGTGACTACGTCAAGGGCAGGCCTGCGCGGCGCTTCGCATTTGATGACAGTGCGGCCAGCGTGATCGGCATTGACATAGGTGCCAACAAGATCACAGCGATTGTGGCCGACATGGCCGGTACGCCCTTGTCCCAGGTCACGATGCCTTTCCGTGCCTACAACGTTCCGGCCAATGAACGCGCAGACGTGCTGGACAGCATAGCGGCAGAGGCCTTGGAGAAGGCGGGCGTATTTGCCGACTCTGTCCTAGCCGTGTCTGTTGGCGTGGCCGCGCCGGTCAGCCGTGCGGGCGAGGTCCTCAGGGCACAGGAATTCTGGAAATCGTTCGATGTCCGCAAGATCGTATCCGAGCGCCACGGTTGGCACGTACTTTTGGAAAACGACGCCAACCTCGCAGCCCTCGCAGAACGCTGGCAGGGCAGCGCACAGGGAGTCGACAACCTGGTAGTCATGCTCGCCGGCGACCGATTGGGGGGGTCCGGAATCCTCGAATCCGGCCGCTTGCTCCACGGGCAGGTTGGTGGTTTTGGCGAGCTGGGATACCTGGACAACGTGGATGGTGTGGGCGACACCTACGGCATTGCCCACTACGCAACCCTATGGGGCCGGGAAGCCCTCGATTCCGGCGCGGAAACCAACCTGCGGGCACTGTGCGGTGGTGATCCCGAAGCCTGACGGCAGAGATGGTTTTCAGGGCGGCAAAGGAAGGCGACCACGCAGCGCGCAAGGTCATGGACCGTATGGCGCACCGCATGGCCCGAGTGATTGGCTCCATCAGTACGTTGGTCAATCCCGAGCTGGTGGTTATCGCCGGAGCCGTCGCGGCCTCTGCCCAGACCCTGATCCCAGCCATGGAAAAGCAGGTGCCCGACTTCACCTTCACTCCCCCCCACGCCTGGCAACATCAGCTCTGGGAGATGGCATTGTGTCCCTCGGCGCGATCCGCCACGCGTTGGACTACGTAGAAGAGAATGCACTGGATCTCTACCCGGCTTCACTGTCAAAGCAGGTTGCCGCTGGCTGACCTGGTCCAACATCGGCCCTAGTCCGGCATTGACATCGTCCGCAGGTCAAGTTGCCGGAGGACCCTGTCAGCCACTTCCGGGTCGGTGCCTGGCTCGTTGCGGGCTGCCACCACTTCCTGGCGGGCGGCATCGAGGGCGATGGTCTGCACTGCGATGGACAGTTCCCGTCCACGCTTGCGCTTCTCCGCAACGGATTCGTTCTGCAGCGTGCCATCCAACAGCTCGGCATGGAGGCGGCGCATCTTTTCCTTGACCAGGGTCACCTTCTCGGCAGGAAGTTCCTTCATGAGGTCATGGTCTTTCAAAGCAGCCACCGCCGCCGACTGTGCCCGCTTGGCAAGGACCTTTGCTGCGTCCTGCTCATGTGATCCGTCCTCCGTCGCATCCAGGACGCGCATGAGCACGGCAGGGTCAGGCCGGGGGAGGACCAAGGTGGCCAGGAGCACCGCGCAGGCAATCACCAGGATCTCGTGACGGGCCGGGAAGTCGCTGCCATCCGGCAAGGTCATGGGGAGGGCCAAAGCGAGGGCCAGTGTGGCCAGGCCGCGCATGCCGCACCAGGTCAGGATCAGCACTTCCTTGGGCGACGTTGGTTGCAACAGGTTTCTGCGTTTACGTGCGGTGAGGGCGAGGAGGCCAAGCCAGAGGAAACGCACCACGAACACCAGGATGCAGATCACCACGGCCATACCGATCATCCCGAAAATGGCGGTGCCTTCATCCCGGATGACATGACGGATCTCCAGCCCCACCAGCCCAAAGGCCAGCCCTGTGGCCAGCAGCTCCACCACGTCCCAGAAGGCGGTGCGCGTGATCCGCTCTGCAGCGTCCTGCGGCCGCGTATGACGCTGCAGTTCCAAGGCGGTAACGACGACGGCCACCACACCTGAGGCGTGGAGCTCTTCCGCGAGGATGTAGGCGGCAAAAGGAACCACCAAGGTCACGGCACTGCGGGCAACCATGGAGGTGACCAGCTTGGTGATGAACTTGGTCAGCCATCCCATCGCGATGCCAATCACAACAGCCAGCGCAGCGCCGATGACAAACTGTGGAACGACTTCCGGGCCCACGTCCTTGCCCGACATTGTTGCTGCCACCGCTGCCTGGAAGATCACGATTGCCGCGGCGTCGTTGAAGAGCCCTTCGCTCTGAAGGACGGTAATGAGCCGTCGGGGGCATGTGCACGCGGCCAGCTACGGACTCCACGGCAACGGGGTCCGGCGGGGCCACCATCGCACCCAAGGCAATGGCAGCCGGGATACCGATGCCCGGAATCATGAGCCACGCAGCGCCGGCCACCACTGCCGTGGACACCACCACCAGGCAACAGCCATCAGCAGCAATGTCCGCCAGCGGACACGGAAAACAGCCCCAGGAACTCTTCTGCGCTGTTGCGAAAAGCAAGGGCGGAAGGAAGATGGGCAGGATCAGTTCAGGCGAGATCTCAAACTCGGGAAAACCCGGAATGAAGGTGAGGCAACGGCCAGAAGCAGCATCAGGACAGGTAGGGAAGCCGGAGCCTATCCCCCAGGCCCACTGCCACCACCGTTGCAAGCAGCAACCCGACAATGAGCGCCAACTGATCCATTTTCCTGCTTCCCCAGCGGTTGTACGGCACTTCCCCAGGCCAAGCCGAAAAAGTTCCCTACCAACATATCCCGGCGGAACAGGCAGCGCTGAGTCAGTCTCCGTGAGGGCGTCTACAACATCGTCGGTACCATCCTTGAACGCGATGGTCCGGCGGATGGTCCCCGGGAGTTCCAGGACGGCCGCTGCCACCAAGGCAACATTGGCCCTGGAAGTCTCCGTGCCATTGCCGGGGGGGTTGGCTGGATCCGTTTCGATCAGACCGGTGGCAGGTTCGTCCGTCAAAGTTCCCGGGCCCAGGACAGTCCAGTCGAGGGCAGTGCTGCGCAGGTAGTCGTCTGCCGCCGCTTTGGCCTCGGCATAGGCAAAGAACGGGTGGTCTTCCGGGACGCCATGATCCTTGGAGGCTCCGATGTAGGACACCATCACATATCGCTTGACGCCGGCTTCGGCCGCCGCGTCCATGGAGCGGATGGCTGCGTCACGATCAACGGCGTAGGTCCTGGCAGGATTGCCTCCGCCGGCCCCCGGCCGACCAGACCACGGCGTCGTGACCCTTGAACGCCTGGGCGAGTTCCGCCGTCGTCGAATTTTCCACGTCCAGCACCTCAGCAGTTGCGCCGGTCTCCGTGACATCTGCCACATGATCTGGATTTCGGATGAAAGACGTGACGTCGTGACCTTCGCCACTCAGAATGCGGGACAGATGCAGGGCCACTTTCCCGTGGCCGCCAATGATTGCGATTCGGCTCATGGACCCATTCTGTCCCACAGAACGAAAAAAGACCCCGCAGGCGAATGCTGCGGGGTCTTGCTCTGTAGCGGTGGGGGGGAGGCTCGATCTCCCGACCTCACGATTATGAGTCGTGCGCTCTAACCAACTGAGCTACACCGCCACGAATGAGAAAAACCTGTGTCAAGCCGGTCAAAACCGCCTTGACACAGGCCCTCATCCAGAGCCCCCCCACCGGAATCGATCCGGTGACCTCGTTCTTACCAAGAACGCGCTCTACCACTGAGCTAGGGGGGGGCAACGAGTAAATACTCTACCGGACGTTTTCGGAAGCTACAAATCGGCGAAAAAAACGCGGAAAAGCGGCGCCGACACAATTTGCGAAGACGCAGATTTCCTGATCCATTTTTCGCGACGCCGGCAACCGCCGTCGTCGTTTTTGGCGGATCGAATCAGGCAGCCGGAGCACCTGCCAGGTAGATCCTGTCCGGATCGGGCACCGTATCTGCGTTGGTGGCGATGAGGGCTCCAAGGTCCACGCCGTACTGCGCAGCGATTCCGTCCATGGTGTCCCCCTGCTCCACCACGACCTCCGTGACCCGCGGCGCCACCGGACCCGGCTGACCGGTCCCTGCGGCG
>BBFS01000105.1 GCA_001313365.1 Paenarthrobacter nitroguajacolicus JCM 14115 | reverse complement strand
GCCAACACGCTGGCGTGACGGTGGAGTCCGACGTCGAAGGTGCCGGCGGTGCGTCCAACACCAGCGGTGGCGACGCACCTGAGCGCGCTCGCGGGGCCGTTGCATCCTCGGACGCGTTCTTCCCGTTCGCTGATGGGCTGCAGATCCTGATCGACGCCGGTGTCCGCGCCGTCGTCCAGCCGGGCGGATCCGTCCGCGACGAGGAAGTCATCGCCGCGGCCAACGCCGCCGGCATCACGATGTACTTCACGGGAGCACGCCACTTCTTCCACTAGAAGCACTGGGCCGCAGGCCCAGCAGCACGGCAAAAGCACCACAACGCAACGGCGCCGCCCCCCCCGGAAGGGGACGGCCGCCGTCGTACTTAGCACGTACTTAACAGGGACGTGCCAGATACATCAGAAGCGCTACGAAGCCGCTGCAGCAGTGTTGTACGTGGACTGGATGACGGTGCCCCCCCAGTACGGGCCGTACATGGTGGTGGAGTTGCTGCCGTATCCGTAGCTGTTCACGGAGTTCTGGTAGCCGGTGGAGCTGGTGCCGATGAACCACGGGCCGCCCGAGGATCCACCGGTCATGTTGCAGGGGGGGATTCCCTGGCTGTTGAACTGCGGGTTGTAGGGATCGTTGGTGGCCTTGCCGGAGCAGCTCTTGAGCGATTCACCGTTGAAGGGCGAGCCTGCCGGGTAGCCGAAGGCTTGTAGCTCAGGCCGCGGGCTGCGTTGAACTGGACGCCGGAGGAACCTACGACGTCGGCGAGGCGCTGGCCGTTGAGGGTGTTCATGACGGCGAACGCGGTGTCGTACTGCATGTTGCCGTTGGAAGCACTGCGTGGGGGCGTACAGCGCCTTTGCCGTCCACTTCCCGTAGGGTGCAGCACCGTTGAGGTAGGCGGGAACGAAGACGAAGTTGGTGGCGTAGGCGCCCGGGCCTTCGTTGAGGCAGTGTCCGGCGGTGGACACGGTGCTCTTGTTGGTTGCGGTGACGGAGTTGCCTGAGCAGACGTAGTTGGAGCCGCCCAGGGTGAAGAAGATCTTGCCGATGTGTTTGACCGGCGTCTCGCTCTGGTTCACTTTGCGGTCGATGGTCTTGGAATCGGGTGCTGCCTGCTGGCCTGCGATGCTGCTGGGGGCGCCCGGGGGCTTCAGTGATCGGGGCTTTGCCGAGGTTGAGGAGCCTGCCGCGTTCCAGTGCTTTGGCGGCAAGGATTTCGCCGGACTTGGCATTCTTCATGCGTTCCGGCGTCCAGTAGTCTGCAGCGCCGGCGTCCGACACTACATGGCTGCTGACCGCAGCGCCGCTGGAGTCTGTGGTGTTTACCGGAGCCGCATTTGCGCTGGTGGTTCCAACCAGCGCCAGGATTGCGGCAGCGGACAGACTCAGCAGGCTTGTGGCCAGGGTCTTGGTTTTTGTCACGTTGTTCCTACCTATCGAGGGAGTGAGGCGGTCAGTGATGGCGACCGCCGACTGACGGAATTGAAGGTATCGAACGTATGACAAGTTTGTAAAGAGATGTTTCATAGTTTGTGATAATTTGCTGTCACTTCCAGTTGAGGCTAGGTGGGCCATGCTTGCGCGCCCGGATTCCGAAGGCAGAAGCAGCGTTCGACGACGGCGGGCAGCTGCGGCGGCCGGGCCGCCGTCGGGCGTTGGTCCCCGTTGTGAGCGGTAACGCAGAGAGTGATCCCGGACACGAAGGGCCGTCAAAACGGTCTACTCGGGTAAGTTAGAGATGTTGAAATCTGCAGACTTTCAGGGAGAACCCCGCCAATGGCCAAGATTATCTATACCCACACAGACGAAGCGCCGATGCTGGCAACTTACTCATTCCTGCCGATCGTTGAAGCGTATGCCTCGACCGCAGGAGTAGAGGTGGAGACCCGCGATATTTCGCTGGCCGGCCGCATCATCGCCGTCTTCGGTGATTTCCTGACAGAAGAACAGCGCACGGGCAACGCACTTGCTGAGCTTGGTGAACTGGCAAAGCAGCCGGAAGCCAACATCATCAAGCTGCCCAACATCAGCGCCTCCGTGCCGCAGCTGAAGGCTGCCATCGCCGAGCTCCAGGCCCAGGCTACGCCCTCCCGGACTACCCGGACAACCCCCCCTCCTCGGACACCGAGACGGACATCCGCTCGCGCTACGACAAGATCAAGGGCTCCGCTGTGAACCCGGTGCTGCGTGAGGGCAACTCGGATCGCCGCGCACCCCTGTCGGTGAAGAACTACGCCCGCCAGAACCCGCACTCCATGGGTGCCTGGACTGCTGAGTCCAAGACCAACGTTGCCACCATGGGCGAGAACGACTTCCGCTCCAACGAGAAGTCCGTTGTCCTGAAGGCTGACGATTCCCTGACCATCCAGCTGGTGCGCGAAGACGGCACCACCAAGGTCCTGAAGAAGGACTTCCCTGTCCTGGCCGGCGAAGTTGTGGACGCTACCGTCCTCCGCGCCGACGCCTGGACGAGTTCCTCAAGGCACAGGTTGCCCGCGCCAAGGAAGAGGGCATCCTCTTCTCCGCACACCTGAAGGCCACCATGATGAAGGTCTCGGACCCCCCCATCATCTTCGGCCACGTGGTCAAGGCTTACTTCTCCGAGCTGTTCGACACCTATGGCAAGCAGCTCGCAGCCGCAGGCATCAGCCCCAACAACGGCCTCGCAGCCATCCTCAGCGGCTTGGAAGACCTGCCCGAGGACGTCCGCGAAGGCGTCAAGGCAGCCATCACCAAAGGCCTCGAAGACGGTCCGGCGCTGGCCATGGTCGATTCCGACAAGGGCATCACTAGCCTGCACGTCCCGTCGGACATCATCGTTGACGCCTCCATGCCTGCCATGATCCGTTCCTCCGGCCACATGTGGGGCCCGGACGGCAAGGAAGCCGACACCCTGGCTGTTATCCCGGACAGCTCCTACGCCGGGATCTACCAGGTTGTGCTGGACGACTGCCGCGCCAACGGTGCGTTCGATCCCACCACCATGGGCACTGTTCCCAACGTGGGCCTCATGGCCCAGGCAGCCGAAGAATACGGCAGCCACGACAAGACCTTCGAGATCCAGGCAGCCGGCACCGTGCAGCTCGTGGACAGCAAGGGCAACGTCCTCACCGAGCACCAGGTCTTCCCCGGTGACATCTGGCGCGCATGCCAGACCAAGGACGTCCCGGTCCGCGACTGGGTCAAGCTGGCCGTCACCCGTGCCCGCGCTTCCCAGACCCCGGCTGTGTTCTGGCTGGACGAGACCCGCGCACACGACGCCAACCTCATCGCCAAGGTCAACGAGTACCTCAAGGAACACGACACCGAGGGCCTGGAAATCAAGATCCTTTCCCCCCCCGTTGAGGCCACGGCCTTCACCCTGGAGCGCATCCGCAAGGGCGAGGACACCATCTCCGTCACGGGTAACGTCCTCCGCGATTACCTCACGGACCTGTTCCCGATCCTCGAGCTCGGCACCAGCGCCAAGATGCTCTCCATCGTTCCGCTGATCAACGGTGGCGGCCTGTTCGAGACCGGTGCCGGTGGCTCCGCTCCCAAGCACGTCCAGCAGTTGGTCAAGGAAAACCACCTCCGCTGGGACAGCCTCGGCGAGTTCCTCGCCCTGGCCGTGAGCTTCGAGCACCTTGCCACCACCACGGGTAACGCCCGCGCACAGGTCCTGGCTGACACGCTGGATCGCGCCACGGGTACGTTCCTGCTGGAGAACAAGTCCCCGCGCCGTAGCGTCGGCGAGCTGGACAACCGCGGAAGCCACTTCTACCTGGCCACGTACTGGGCCCAGGAACTGGCCAAGCAGACCGAGGATGCCGAGTTGGCCAAGGACTTCGCGGCAATCGCCGAAGCCCTGACCTCCAACGAAGAGGCAATCGTCGGCGAGCTTGCCGCAGTCCAGGGTCCCGGCGTCGACCTTGGCGGTTACTACCGTCCGGACGCTGCCAAGGCCGCTGAGATCATGCGCCCGTCGGCTACGTTCAACAAGGTCCTCGCGACCCTGAAGTAGTCCTGGCATAACGCAACCGCCGCAGGCATTGCCTGCGGGCCGGTTGCTTTTAAGCGAGGATTCAGCGTTCCGCGTGGAACCGCTCAGGTGCCACACCGCCGTCGACGATGTCCTTCAGCACCCGGCCAATGGCGGGCGTGAACTTGAAACCGTGACCCGAGAAACCAGCGCCCACCACCAGCGGACCGAAGTGATCCAGGACAAAGTCCTCGTTGGGCGTGGTGGTGTAGGTGCAGCTGATGGGAACCGCGGTGGAAGGGTCGACGCCGGGAAGCCACTCTTCTGCGTACCGCACCAAAGCTTCCATCTGGTGGGGGGGATGGGCTCGAACGTGCGCTCGTCCGGATCCATGACCGGGCCGACTCCGTGCCAGCCCGCCTTGACGCCTTCGCCGGGGGGGTGAGCATCCCGTAGACGGGGCTGTACCAGTACTCGTAGGCTTCGTTGTTGGGATCGGGGTCCGGGCTGTGGTTGAAGCTCGGCCACACCAGCGTGTTATCCCTGGGCGTGAAGTGGGCCGGCTGCTCCTGGGTTACCACCAAGGCCGGAAGATCCGTGAGCTTGCCGATGAGTTTCGGAGTCCAAGCACCGGCGGTGACCACCACGCGGCTGGCCGTGTACTCCGTTTCCTCCGTTACCACCACCGCTGATTCGCCGCCCGTGACACGGATGTCCTTGACCGGCGTCGAGTACTTGAAAACGGCACCGTGGGCTTCAGCTGATTTCCGCAACGCGAGCAAAGCATCAGCGGAGCGGATCCGGCCGGAGCCCGGCACGAAGAGGACATCGGTGGCAAAGTTCATTCCCAGCCATCGGTTAGCGGCTTCGTCGGGGGGAGATGAAGTAGCTTTCGATGCCCCCCCGGGCCTCGTGTGCCTCCCGGACCTGTTGCAGGTGGGGGGGACATTTCCGTGGTTCACAAGCCCTACCATGTCCAGGAGTGGTGCGCCGTGCTCTGCCGCGAGCTCGTCCCAGAGGATTTTCGATTCGGCGAGGAGGTCCAGGTAGTCGGCTTCGGCGTAGGCGGTGTTGAAGTTGCGGGTGGCGCCGTGGGATGCGCCGATGTGGTGTCCGGCCTCGAACTGCTCCAACAGAACCACCGAGCGACCCGCCCGGGCGAGTTGCCACGCGGCAGCCGATCCCATGGCTCCTCCGCCAACAACTACAACGTCAACCTGCATGCCTGCTCCATCCACCGTGGCCCTCTTGAAAACGCGACCCCCCCCAAAGAGGGCCACCTCCCATTCTGCCCCCACTCACCCAACTAAGTCGCAGCACTGCGCGTTTTGAGGGGGGGCCAAAACGCGCTCAACTGCGACACAGTTGGGTCAGGCGGGTGGGTTAGGCGGCCAGGCGCCTGCGGATCCACGCGGAGAACTGGTCCACCACGATGATCAGCACCAGCACAATGAGAATGTGCGTGAGCATCGAGTCGAACTGGAACGACTTGATGGACTGGTTGATCAGCAGGCCGATGCCGCCGGCGCCCACCAGGCCAAGGACCAGCGAGGACCGCACGTTGACGTCGAAGCGGTAGAGCAGCAGGCCCACGAACTGCGGAACCACCATGGGCAGCGTTGCATTGGCTACCTGCTGGATCCGGTTGGCTCCTGCGGTCCGGAGCGCTTCCTGGGGGGGCCGGCGTCGATTTCCTCCATTGACTCCGCCCACAGTTTCCCCCATGACCCCCGTGTTGTGGCAGATCAGCGCGAGCACACCCGCGAACGGACCAAGCCCGACGGCGGTGACGAAGATCAGCGCGAATACGATGTCCGGCACGGCGCGGAAGAAGGACAGGATGGCGCGCGCAGCCTGGTACACAAGCCGGTGCGGGCTGGTGTTCTCGGCGGCCAGCGCCGCAAGCAGCAGGGCGAACGGCACCGACAACGTGGTCCCCAGCAGCCCGATCCACAGGGTCACCAGGGTGGCTTCGAGGCCGGGCTTGAGCGTCTTTTCCCAGCTGAGGTCCGGCGGGAAGCGTCGCCGATGAACGCAGCCATGCCCTTCCAGCCATCCACCAATAGCTCGGGTTTGAAGTCTGTCCCCCCCTCGATGGCCACGGCGTGAAGTCCGACGACGGCGGCCGCCACTGCCGCCGTCGTGATCCACCGCAGCGGCTTCTTCGGGCGGACCAGTGCCACTCGGGTTTTGCTTGGGGGGGAGTCCCGGCGCGCCACTGCCGGGGTCAAGGTGTGGGGGGTGTCATGCTGCCTGGGTCCTGTCTGAAACGATCGTGTCTGGAACGATCCTGTCCGGGGCGTACAAGGTGTCGAGGTGCTCCGCCGTGATCTCCGTGGAGGGGAGGTCGAAGGTCATGGAGCCCCCCCGGAGCAGGCCGATGGACCTGTCCGCGTACCGCAGTGCGAGATCGGGTTGGTGCAGCACGGCGGCCACGGCCAGCCCTTCGGAATGCGCGAGTTCACGCAGCAGCGCCATGACCTGCTCGGCGGCGTGCGGATCCAGGGCGGACACGGGCTCGTCGGCGAGTACGACGTCGGCCCGCTGGCACAGTGCCCGGCTACGGCGACGCGCTGCTGCTGTCCGCCGGACAAACGGCCCACACGGTCGAAAGCACGGTCGGCCAGGCCGACCCGGTCCAGGCAGTCGAGGGCTTCCTGCTGAACGTCGGCCGGGAACAGCAATGGACTGAGTGACCGGACAGTGGGGATCCGCGACAGGGCGCCGGCGCAGACGTTATCCAAGGCGGTACGGCGGGGGGACCAAGTGGATCTTCTGGAAAATCATGGCCATCCGCTGGCGCGCCTGCTGCAACTCACGGCCCTGCAGGGAATCCAGCGCGTTCCCGGAAATGCTGATGCTGCCGGAATCCGGGGGGGAAGTGATGCCCATGACGCAGCGCAGCGTGGTGGACTTGCCGGAGCCGTTGGCGCCCAGGAAGGCCACCAGCTCACCGGCTGCAACTGAGAAGTCGACACCCTCCAGTACGGTTCGCCCGTTGAAGGACTTACGCAAACCCTGGACAGAAAGGAGCATTACAGATCCTTCTCGGTGAGGCCCATGGTCTCGGCGAGCTCAAACAAGGGCGTGTAGTTATCCTTGGTGACCTCAAGCAACGGGCCCGGAGGGGTGACGTCCAGGAACTCGCCCACTTTGGCTACATCCGCGGGATCAAGGCTCAGGAATGCGTCCTTCACGGCGGCCTTGAACGCGGGATCGGCGTCACCGCGGACGGTGATGGGGTCATTGGGGATGGGGTTCGACGTCCACACCTGGCGGAAGTTGTCCGCAGTGAATGTGCCTGCGGCGATGGCAGTGGCCAGCGTCTGCGAGTTGATCTGGCTGCGTCCACTTTGCCGTTGGTGAGCGCCAGCAGTGCTTCAGGATGACCGCCGGTGTAGTCCATCTTGATGTCGCATCGGCGATTCCGGCTTCACGGAGGCCGAAACGGGGGCAGTACGTCGCCCGAGGTTGAGCCGACGCTGCCCAGGGCGAGGGACTTGCCCTTCAGGTCACCAATGGCCTGGATGGGGGCTGTCCTTGGGAACCCAGATCCCCCCCGCGGTGTAGGTGCTGAGTTCCTTCTCGGCGGTGCCGAAGGAAACCAGCGGCTCGGCGCCGGCCTTGGCGTCCGCGAACACGTAGCCAGGGGGGGACCGAACTGGCCCAGGTCCAGCTTGCCGTTGCGCATGGCCAGGACCTCGGCCGCATAGTCTTCAACCACCTGGACGCTGACCGGGCATTCAAGCTTCTTGGACAGGGCGGCCGCCAGGACATCGTAGGCCGGCTTCAACTTGGCGGGGGGGTCCTCGTAGGGTTCGATGCCGAACTTGATCTCGCCGTTGGGGCAGGTGGCTTGGTGGCTTCGGGGGGAGGACTGTGCCGAGCCGCCGCAGGCAGTGAGCGCCAGAACGGTGGCGAGGGCAAGCGCGGAACCGGTGAGGAGCGTGGTTTTCATGGGGGATCCTTATGCGAAGGGGGATTGAGAGGGGGAGAACGGATACCAAAGATGAATCAGTACAGGCGGGAAACGTTGCGGTGCGCCAGGCCGAAGGACAGCGTCATGCCGACGCCGGAGGTCACAGACACCACCGTGAGGCCGGGCTGGACCTCGCGGACCAGGATCGGCGCCACCTCGGAGGACGCGTAGATGCCCTGCCAGCGCTGGATGATCTCCAGCGGTTTGCCGATCCTGCCGGTGATTTCAGAGTTGAGTGTGTCGGTCACGGATTCGTCCAGGAACGGATCGGCCGTGCGGTGGTAGTGGTGTGAGTCGCCCAGGATGATGGTGCCGTCGGGGCGTTGGGTGAACATGACGTTGGCGCCGATCTCCAGCAGTTCCGGCTGCTTCTCCAGTACTTCGGAGTGCAGGGCTGCAGCAGCGGGCATGTCCGTGAAAGCCGGGTACCGGAGCATCGATGTCGCAGTGAGAACCGCTGGCGCGAACTCGACGCCGGATGGCTTGGCCGCCAGCGACATCTGCAAGGCGCACCGCTGGATGTGGTGCTCCTCGGCAAGGTCCGGGAAGAGGTAGTCGACGTCGTGGCCAACACAGACAAAGACCTGCCTCGCGCGGAGCTCGCCGCGCGACGTCTGGACAGTCACGCCCTCAGGACTCTGGTTGAAGTCCAGCGCGGCCGTGTTCCAGTGAAGTTCGACGCCGGGTTGCTGGCTTAACCACTCGGCCAACTTTGCGACTGTTGTACGGGGGGGATCTACTCGGAGGTCGTCCCGGAGGAAGGCGCCGCCCACCAGGCCGGGCCATTCGCCGCCCGAAGTACCGCCGTCGTCGTGCGGTTCTTCTGCCACGGAAGCTGTCGAGCCCAGGCGTGCCCGCGTCTCCGCAGGGGAGAGCAGTTCTACCTGTCCCGGCTCCCGCACGGCGGAGAGTTCGCGGAGGACGTTCATCTCAGCTTCGGTGCGGGCGAGAACCATGGCGCCGGCCTCGGCCGCCCAGAACCCGGCGCGCTCGGCAAACTCGAGCCAGTACTTCCGCGAGGTCTGCGCAAGTTCATACAGTTCGCCGGATTGGGCCGTGATGCAGCAGTGGCCGAAGTTGCGTACAGAAGCGCCGGCCGCATGATGGTCGCGCTCGATGATAGTGACGGTCAGGCCGTTGGCGACAGCGTGAGCGGCGTGGGCCAGTCCCACAATTCCAGCACCGACAATGACGATGTCGGTGGCCTGGCTCGCTCTGCTGTTGAAACGTGCGGGGGGAGGTGCTTGTGTTGTTCACACCATTGAGACTGGCGGCTGATTGAAGGGGGAATCAAGCCAAATTGGCACTTGTATATACAAGTTAACCTGATTTTAACTTCTGTTCACATGAGTTCACATCAAATTCATCTAAAGCCTCTCAAAATCGGCGTTTCCACTGGGTCAGACTTGTATTATCAACTTGTGAGCACACAGCAGAACGCACCCCTCCACGTCCGTCTCAGCGAGGAATTCATGCGCCGGATCACTGACGGCGACTGGCCGCCGGGCTTCCAGCTACCCAGCGAGGCGGAGCTGTGCCGCGAGTTCGGAACGTCGCGTGGACCCATCCGCCAAGCGCTCGCATTCCTTCGTTCGGAAGGAGCTGTGACCGGCGGCCGAGGCCGGCCTCCCATGGTTCGATCGTCCGTGCCGTCGCAGTCCTTTTCCACGTTCAACTCGTTCACTGAATGGGCCAGCGGGATCGGCAAAAAGCCCGGCCAACGAACCCTTGAAGTGGCCAGGCGCGAAGCCAGCCCGGAAGCGGCGGAGGCACTTGGTTTGATGCCCGGGACCACCGTGGTGGAGGTCCTGCGCGTCCGCTACCTGGATGACGCTCCGGCCATGATCGAACGCACCACGTTCATCCTGGATGTGGGCCGGAAACTTTTCGACTTCGATACCGATTCCGGGTCCATTTTTGCGTTCCTCAAGGAACAAGGCGTAGACCTGCACAGCGCCCGCCACACCATCGACGCCGTCGCCGCCAGTGACGAGGACGCCGAACTTTTGGAGCAACCCGAAGGTATTCCGCTCCTGCGCGAACGCCGCATCACCCGTTCCTCCGACGGACAGCCCCCCCTCGAATACTCGGAGGACCGCTACCTGCCGGCACTCACAAACTTCACCATCGACAACACCGTGGAACGCCGGGCCGCCCTGGTCCGCATCCACACCGAAGGAGCCACCCCCCCATGATCAAGCTAGTTGCCTGCGATATGGCCGGAACCACCATCGACGAACACGGCGACGTCTACGTAGCGCTGGCCCGCTGCGTTGAAGAAACCGGCGTGACCACCAGGCCCGAAGCTGTGCAGGAGTGGATGGGCGCCGACAAAGTTGAGGCCATCACGGCGCTGATTGAAGCCGGGGGGGGAGGAGTGGCCACGCCGGAAGTAGTGGCTGCCGCTTTCAAGCGCTTCAAGGAACTGCTCGTCGAGTTCTACGACGCCAACCCGCCGGTTGCGCTCGAAGGCGTGGAAGACGCGTTCCGCGCTCTCCGCCGCCAGGGCATCAAGGTGCCCTGACAACCGGCTTCTCGCGCGACGTCGCCGAGCCTCTCCTGGAGCGGCTGGGTTGGAGCGTCGACGACGATAACCTGTTGGACGCCGTCGTATGCTCCGACGAGGTAGCCGCCGGCCGTCCGGCACCGCACATGATTCACCGGGCCATGGAGCTGACCGGCGTGCAGGATGTCCGCGCCGTGATCGCTGCCGGCGATACCGTGAACGACCTCGCCGCTGCCAACAACGCCGGCGTCACCGCCGTGGGTGTCCTGACCGGCAAGCTGGACCGCGACGCCTTGGCCGCGCACCCGCACCACCACATCCTGGACGGCGTGAAGGACATCCCGGCGCTGCTGTCGTAGCGGACCGCGGGTTGGCGGCAGGCCGGTTGGCGGCAGGCCCGCAGGCATGGAAGATTGGAACCCGTGAAATTCCTGCACCCGTCTCCCACGTCCTCTGCCCGCGGCGTCACCATCCTGCGAGTGGTGTTCGGTGCGCTCCTGATGGTGCACGGCTTCCAGAAGTTCATGGCCGGGCATGCTGCGTTCGCCGCGTCGGTGGCGGCCATGGGCGTGCAGAAGCCGGAGATCGTGGCGTGGCTTGTGATCGCCGGCGAACTGGGCCTAGGTCTGCTCCTGGTCATCGGCGCCCTCACCAGGGTGGCCGGATTTCTGGCGGCGATCATGTTCGCCGGGATCTGGTTCGTGACCGAAGCGGGCAAACCACTGCTCACTGACAAGTCCGGTGTCACCGCCGAACTCCTGATCATTTACGTCGCCATCTCCATCGCGTTCGTGTTTCTGGGGGGGCCCGGCGCTCTGTCCCTGGACCGCAAGCTGGCAAGCAACCGGCCCGCCACGGGCGTTAATACAGCTGAGTTAACTCACGACGGCGGCACGCGCCACCGGGCCGGGCCACCGCTGGGTCGCCGGTCTAGCAGTCACCGGGCGTCGTTGGGGGGGTACCGGATCCCCCCCAACTGCGACCGCACCCCCCCGTCGAATAGGCGCATAACGTTAATCGAGTCTTCCAGCGGCATGACCGGGCTCTCGGTGAGGCCTTGCTGGATGCAGCGGGTTACTTCCCGGAGTTCGTAGGTGTAGCCGGTGCCCACAACGTCAAAGTGCTCGCGGCGGGGGGGTTCGTCCCACCCGATCCGGATCATCAGCTCACGGGGATTGTTCACGGAGCCCACCGTCTGCAGGAACCCGAGCCCGCCGGCCACCGTTGCGGTTCGGGGGGGCCGTGGGCCATCAACGACGACGTCAACTGCGCCTGCGCACCAGTGTCGTAGCCCAGGGTCAGGGCGTTCTGGCTGTCCACGCCGTCGTCGTTGAGCGTGCCGATTGCGGTGACCGACTGCGGGAAGCCCAGCGTTCCCAGCGCCCAGAGCAGTGGGTAGACAGTGATGTCCAGGAGCGCCCCGCCGCCGTCATTGAGGGCCCAAATTCGTGCAGCGGGATCGTAGGGTGCCGGGAAGCCGAGGTCTGCGCTGACCCACTGGATCTGTCCGAGCTCCCCCGGAGGCCGCGATCTCGAACGCCCGCTGCATGCTCGGCAGGAAGCGGCTCCACACGGCTTCCATGAAGAACACGTTCTGCTCCCGGGCCAGTTTCACCAGCTCGCTGGCTTCGCGGGCGTTAATGGTGAGGGCTTTCTCGCACAGGACATGCTTACCGGCCCGCAAAGCGGCGGCTGCAATCTGGAAGTGCTGGGCATGCGGCGTAGCAACGTAGACCACGTCCACTGCGGGATCGTCGAACAAGCGCTGGTAGCCGGGTACGTCGCCGTCGTCCCCCCCGTAGCCCTTGGCGAAGCCGAGAGTATGGGCGAATGCATCCGCGGCTGCCTGGGTGCGGGAGCTCACTGCGTACAGCTCCGCATCCTCAAGCATTGCCAAGTCCCGGGAAACACTGTTGGCGATGTTGCCTGTAGACACTACTCCCCCACCGCAAGGGCTGCCCGGTTGCTGCGCGGGGATCCTGATTGGTTTGAGTGGAAAGCCACGGCACGGCGATAGGAAGTGTCATGCCGTTCATCCTCTCATTCCGCAGTTATCAAGGACGTCGTGCGCACCCTTTCGCGCCGATCGCTACCGTAACCTCTGGTGCGCGCGGCGGGAACGGGTGCGCCCGCAGGGAACGTAGGGTGCGCGCGGCGAAAACGGGTGCGCCGTTCACGGACAGGGCAGGGCCGGTCCAGAAAAGTGAGGGAGTTTGGGTAAGCACGTGGTGCGCACCCTTTTACGCCGATCGCTGCAGTAACCTCTGGTGCGCGCGGCGGGAACGGGTGCGCCCGACAGGAACCAGGGGTGCGCGCGGCGGGAACGGGTGCGCCCGGCTCGCCAAGCCTCCCGACACGGTAAGCATTCTGTCAAGTCATAGGAATGCCCGGCGCGCAGAATTTCCTCCCTTAGGCTTAGGCAATCATCCCTCGCAGAGGTTCTGTGGGGGGGAGTTACCGAAATGGAGCAGGGATGGGTACTTTTCGGCGCGTCATTTTGCCGGTTGCCTGGTTGTTGGTTTTCGCGATTATTGCGGTGGCCTTGGTTAAGATCGCTTTTGTGGATGGCCTGGAATCGGCCGCTGCCGAGCCCGCGCCTTTGGCCCAAGTGGACATCCCGGTAGTCCCGGCCACCCGGGCTACTGTCACCAACACCGTGGAAATCAAGGGCACCGTACAGAGCGACGCCGCCGAGACTGTCCGCAGCACCTCAGCCGGAAAAGTAGTCCAGGTGTTCGTTGAGCCGGGTGCGACCGTCAGCAAGGGCGAGGTCCTTTTCCAAGTCAAGGCTGAGCGCGCGGTCGCCCCCCCACGCAGACCACACAGGAGGGGCCGCAAACAGCTCCCAAGCCCGTGTACGACTACTTCGACATCCTCGCTCCAAGCGCCGGAACCCTGCAGCAGCTCACAACCCTCATTGACCAGCAGGTCACCGTGGGCGAGTCCGTGGGCAAGATCGATCCCGGAACCTACACGGTGTCGGGATCCGTCACGGCCGCGCAACAGTACCGCCTGCTGGGCAAGCCCGGTCCTGCGGAAATCGCTTTGGTGGGTGGACCGGCGCCGTTCCAGTGCGCCGACGTGACTCTCAAGAACAACACATCCGACGACGGCGGTGCGGCCTCGGGCGGACTGGCCGCCACAGGCGGAGGTGCCGGAATGGGCGTCGGCGCAGCGATTGCGGGCCCCCGGCGGAGGCAACCAACCGGAAGAGGGCGGCACTCCTACAGGAACGCTGAGCTGCCCGGTTCCTTCAGGCCAACAGGTCTTCGCGGGACTTGGCGCCACCATGACGGTCAGCGCCGGTGTTGCATCCGACGTAGTAACTGTTCCGCTGACATCCGTGAAGGGCAGCGTGAAGGACGGGATCGTGTGGATCGCCGGCCCGGGAGGAACCGGTGCCGCTCCCGAGCAGCGCACTGTCCAGCTGGGGGGGCTCAACGACGGTTCTGTGGTGGAAGTGACCTCCGGCCTGACCGAAGGCGAACAGGTACTGGAATTCGTGCCCGGGGCGCCGGCCGTTCAAGATCCATGATGGGTCCGGGCCAGGCCGTCTACGGCCCGATGGGCTAAGGGCAGCGAACGGCATGGACGAATCACCTAAAGAAACACTCGTCAGTCTGCGTTCAGTCACCCGATCCGTCAGGCTGCCCGACGACCAGCAGCTGAACATCCTCCGGGGGGGCATCGACCTCGAGGTCCACAGCGGGGGGACCACACCGCAATCGTGGGCCGCTCCGGTTGCGGCAAATCAACATTGCTCAACCTGCTTGGCCTCCTGGACATCCCGACGTCGGGGGGAGCTGGAGTTCCTTGGCCAGCCCGCAGACCGACTCGGCAACAACGCCCGCGCCCGGCTAAGGGGCTCCACGGTGGGCTTCGTGTTCCAGCAGTTCAACCTGTTGCCCGGACGCAGTGCCCTGGACAACGTCATAACGCCGCTGTTCTACGCCAAAGGCAAGGAGTTCTGGCGGCGTCGCGAGATTGCCATGGACATGCTGGACCGGGTTGGCCTCGCCTCCCGCGCCAAGACCATGCCCAACATGCTTTCCGGTGGCGAGCAGCAGCGCGTAGCCATTGCCCGTGCCCTTGTCCGCAGGCCGAGGCTCATCCTGGCCGATGAACCAACCGGTGCGCTGGATGTGGAAACAGGGCAGTCCGTGATGGCCCTCCTGGATACAGTGGCCACGGAAACGGCAGCCGCGTTGGTGACCATCACGCATGACACCAATGTCGCAGCCCTGGCCCGGGCCTGCTACCGCCTGGATTCCGGGGGGGTGCTCAGCCCGCTGCCGGCACCCGCTCCCGCAGGAGTCGGCGCATGACCGGCTTCATTTCCACGCTCGTTGAAGCGTGGCAGGAACTCCGCATCAACAAGGTTCGCATTCTCCTGGCCCTGCTGGGTGTTGCCTTGTCCGTTGCGGCGTTGACCTCTGTGGTGGGCGTGGGCAGTTTGGCCCGGGAAGGCATGAAAGTTCAGTCCGAACGTAACGGCGGGCGGGTGGCCACGCTGTCCTTGAACGTCCAGGGGCCAACCATGCCGGACCCGGTGAAACTTGAGAAGGCCTACCAAGGTATTCAACAGCGCTACGGCATCACGACCTCCACGCACGTCAGCCAGACCCAGGCCGGTTTTCAGTTTCCCCCCCGTGGTGTGACAACCGTGAACGTGACCATTGTGGATGTCGGCTACGGCGTCATCCACCGGGTCCCCCTTCAGCAAGGAAGCTGGTTCGCTGCCGACGACGGCAAAAGGCTCGCACCCGCCGTCGTCGTCTCTGAATCCTTCTATAACCAATCTGGCAGGCCGAACCTCACCACCCATCCCACGGTGAGCATCCCCCCCGGAGATCAGCCGGCAACGGCGGTGATTATCGGCGTCGTGCCTGATTCCTACCCGGACGCGCCGCCTTCCGCGTTCATCCTTGCCGAGGGCGCGGCCATGACCGGGATCAAGCCGCAGATGTCGGAGTTCAAAATCTGGGTTGGCGAGGCACAGGCCGGAGCCTCACGGCAGCAATCACGGCCGATCTCCAAGGCCAGTTCCCCCGGCTACTATGCCCACGCCAACCGTATGGACTATGCCGCATGGGGAGATCCTTTGGCTCCCGTCCAGATGGTGGTGGGCGGCGTGGCCGGTCTGGTGCTCCTGCTCGGTGCCGTGGGAATGCTCAACATCTCCATGGTGACCGTGCGCTACAGGGTCCGTGAAATCGGCATCCGGCGCAGCTTCGGGGGGGCAACGTCCGGACGGATTTTTGTGGGCGTCATGATGGAATCCGTGGTGGCCACCGCGGTTGCCGGCTTGGCCGGAGTCATGCTGCAGTCGCAGTGGTGAAGCACCCGTGGATTGAATCGAAGGTGGCGCCAGGTCTGACCGAATACCCGGCCTTCCCCCATCGACGCCGCGCTGATGGGCTTTGGGGCGGCTGTCCTTGTGGGCGCACTCGCCGGAGCCATCCCTGCGCTCGTTGCGGTGCGCGTCAAGGTCATCGACGCGATCCGGTTCTGACCTCCTCGGTGAGCCTGCCCTGCTGAAGACGGAAGCAGCGCTCGGTCTTCTGCGCCAGGCTGCGATCATGCGTGACCACCAAGATGGTGGTGTTGTGATCGCGGCTCAGGGAGCTCAACAGTTCAATGATGTGCTCGCCGGTTTGCTCATCCAAATTTCCGGTGGGCTCATCGGCGAGGATCAGCTTGGGATCATTGGCTAAGGCCCGGGCAATCGCGACGCGCTGCTGCTCGCCACCTGACAGCCGGTTGGTGCGGCGCGAGTGCTTCTCTGGATCCAACTGCACCTGCTCCAATAGCTCTTTGGCCCGCTGCAGCCTGGCCGCTTTGCGGACACCCGCGAACTCCATGGGCAGCATGACGTTGTCCACGGCACTGAGGTTGGGAATCAGGTTGAACTGCTGGAACACGAAACCGATGTCCCGGCGACGGTACTCGGTCAGCTTGCCGTCCGGCAGTCCGGCCAGGCTGACGCCGTCCACGACGACGTCTCCCGAGGTGGGCTTGTCCAGCGCACCCAGGAGGGACAACAGCGTGCTTTTACCACTGCCGCTCTTGCCGACGATGGACGCCAGCGAACCCTTGTCGAGCTCAAAGCTGACCCCCCCGTTTACTGGCTTGATGGTCCGATCACCGGACTTGAACTGACGGACCAGGTCCTTGACTACGATCACGGCTATTCTCCTCGGAGTACTTCGATGGGACGGATACGGGCGGTCAACAGTGCCGGAACCAGGCACCGATGATGGCTACCGCGAAGACTGCGGCGATGCCTGCGGCGAGGACGCCGGGGGGGGAGACGCTCGCAGTGACGGAGGTGAGCAGCTGCGACGCTCCACCGAAGGGGGGGCCGCCCTGGCCGCCGCCCATCCCACCCC
>BBFS01000104.1 GCA_001313365.1 Paenarthrobacter nitroguajacolicus JCM 14115 | reverse complement strand
CGCCCCCCCCACACTGTGACGCCCACCATGGCAGCTCCTCCCGGCCCCCCCGCCGCAGGTGCCTGCACCGTGGACAACATTGACAAGCAGCGTCAGGACCAGGCCCCCCCGGCCATCAAGCCAATCCCTGCCGAATACCAGCAGTACTACACCGTGCTTGGTTGCGCCGAAGGCTGGCTCGCCTACTCTATCTCCGACGAGGCCTCCGGGCCCAGAGCCTGGACGGCGGCAACGCCTGGTACAGGATCGCCAAACTCCAAAATAACGGCCGATACCTGGACGACTACGGACAGCTCTGGTCAAGCGTCTACAACTGGGAGTTCCAGACCTACGCGGTCCAAAACGGCCAGTACGCCACCGCGCAGGAAGGCATGGACAAAGAGTTCACCGACAAGGGCATCCCGGTCCGGCTGAGGGCGCAACTTGTTGGACCGGGACCCACCACCCCTGTCGGGACAACCCCCTAAAGCGCCTACCCATTAATGAACATCGAGGAGCCCTGTGCCAACTGACATTCCCTGGAGCCGCGGCGAGTGGACCAACCGGCCGGCCGCCGTCGTCGAGCAGGCAGGTGACCTTCTGGTGACTGCAGCCGAAAGCAGCGACGCCTGGCGTGTCACGTCCTACGGATTCATCCACGACACCGAGCACGCGCTGCTCGCGCCCTTCCCGCAGGACAGTGCCATGGAGGTTGAGTTCACGGCCGCCTTCTCCCAACAGTTCGACCAAGCGGGCATCTTCGTCCGGATCAGCGCCGAGCATTGGATCAAGGCCGGTGTGGAATTCGCCGACGGCGCCGCTCAAGTGGGCGCGGTGGTGACGGACCGCTTCTCGGACTGGTCCTTGGCGCCTGTCCCGGACTGGAACGGTGGGCGGGTCCGCATTCGGATCAGCCGCTCGGGCGACGCCCTAACCATCCGCGCTGGTTCGGGCAGCGACGACCTCCAATTAGTACGTGTTGTGCCTTTGGCACCTGACCTGGTCGCACTCGCCGGGCCATTCACCTGCGCACCAACACGCGCAGGGCTGACAGTCCCTTTTCACTCCTGGCGGGCTACTCCCCCCCCGGACAGCCAACTCCACTGATGCCGGCGAGGTTGAGGCGAACTTGCGGGCCCAACCGTTCATGAGATCATGGAGGTTCCGGCAGCCTGCCATTGACAGTGCTGCGACTCAGTTGGCTCCGTAACAAGCCTATGGGGGGGGCACATCACGGTGGAAGATACTGCAAGTCTTTGGCGTACTGATCCTGCCACGTTTCGTGACGTGGTGATCGACCGTCAAGCCTGGAAGCTGCGTTAGCAGGCGAGTGTCCTCCCGTGGAACGCATTAGGTACCTTGCACTCCTTGGCCGGGAGACTGAAGCCTTGGACGAAGGCTTCAAACTGCTCCCCCACACACCTGACCGCCGGGAGCTGCTGCTGGTCCTTGCCCAGATCAATCAGCGTCAGTACCGCTGGCACGAAGCCGCGGTGCTCCACGAAAAAGCGCTCCGAACAGTCCGGTCGCCGGAAGAGGAAGCCTACGTTCGCCACCACATAGGCAGGCGACTTTTCGACGAAGCCCGCTTCCGCGCTGCTGCCGATGAATTTCAGTGGGCAGCGGACCTCTACCGAGTCGCCGACCAACCTGAACTCGCAGAAGACAACCGCCAAGCCATGCGCCACGCCCTGCAGGTGCACGGCGCCGAGCGCGGCGCGGGACGTTCGGTGTTCGACCTTTCCTGACCCGGAAGGCGGGTAACAAAACGGGGGTGGCGCGCTCCGCCGTTAAAGAACAATGGACCCGATAGCAGTCGGGTCCTTGTTCAGCGCGGTACGGTCTCTGGTGCGGATAGAGGGCCATAACCTCGAACTTCACGCTTTGATTCTATGGCCCCCCCGGCTGCATAATCACCATGACCCGCTGTTTCTGGCACAACATTTCCTGAACAGGGAGCGGTGGACACCAACTTGGTTGGTGTCCACCGTCGTTTTGGCATCGTCTTCCTGTAGGTGGAAAGAGTCTGGCCGTTAAGATCGTTCTGTGAATACGAGCCCGCGTTCTCAGAGAACGTCAGCTTGCGAACGCAGGCGTCGACGCGCAGCTAGATTCCATGAAACACAAGAAGGACCGCGCCAATTCTGCGCGGTCCTTCTTGTCTTTGGTCAACTTCGAGTCTTATCTAGTTGTTGCACTCTCTCGAGCTCGCCGACGGCTACCATCCAAGTGGCGACCCAGAGTAGGAGGACCAGCAGGAGAGTTTCGGTTCCATTCGGGGGGGCAGCACCAAACGCTGCCATGATGTACGGCAGAACGAACACAAGAAATGCCGTTCCCGTAAGTACCCAGATCCAGGTCCACTTATTCATTGCTCCCCCCTAAGCTCCACCAACAAGTTTCAGTCACCTTTAGTATGCACACGGGCATCACGTCGGCAACGTCCGGTCACGAAGTGTCACCCTCGCAGAGTCCACATAAGAGAGACTGAGCGGGAATACAGTGCAAACCTTCGGGGGGGTTACAAAGTGCGCACATAACCAAACAGGCACTTTTACAAGGGGGTTCACCACCATGGCCACCGATTACGACGCACCGCGGGCCCTGCCCGAAGAGGAACAGGCTTTGCCTCTGGCTGAGCTGGCACCGGCCAAGGGTGCTGCACGTACGGACACCATCGACTTGGACGAAGGGGGAGCTGGCTGACGCATTCGAACTTCCCGGCGCTGACCTTTCCAGCGAAGAACTTCAGGTTGAGATCGTCCCCCCCATCCAGAATGACGAGTTCACGTGTATGTCCTGCTTCCTGGTCCACCACCGCAGCCAACTCGCACGGGAAACCAACGGGCAGAAGTACTGCACCGAATGTGAAGGCTAGGTAGAGGGGGGAATACTAATTCTCGGGAACGTGAAGCCGGGCACTCCACGTGCTGAGTCCGGAATGGCACTTGCGGTGCTTTGCACTAGGAGCTAGTGCGTTACACCAACGGTTCCAATCAGCCTCCACGGCAACTGGGCCCTGAAAAGAAGCAGGAGCTTGACATGTCATTCGAGAAAATCGCGCCTCCGTCCACGGACCCCGTGGAGAAGCGCCGGGAGGCCATGGCTGAAATTCTTGCCAGCTGGGATCTCGAAGGGGGGGCGATACCCGATGCCACCGGCCTACAAGTGGTCCGCGAGTATGTCGCGGGGCGGCTGGAGCTCCCCCCCATGGCTCTCGAGATGGTCAGGGAACGCGCGGCCCAGTTGAGGGCGAAAGAGAACCACAGCGCACAATAAATGAAGTCGATGATCCCTGCTGTTGCCCCGGCATCTTAAGAGGGAGGACCAGGGCATCTGCAGCATCGGCGTCGGAGTTGTTCCGCCGTCGTGCCCCCCCTATTGCGAGCCGGTCGCTGACCGGCAGTCAGCTTTCAACGCTGCAGCCTAATGTAGCCTTAGTAAGTAAGCTGACTATTCTTACAAGCGTGGGGGTGCCTGAATGCCTGATATGGAACTATGGCCAACCAGCCGGCTGCTGTCCACGGCAGCGCGGCTCGTGGAGCTTGCATGGAACGACAAACTACGCCCGCTGGGTCTGACCTATCCTGCGGTACTTACCCTTGACGCCGTTGCCGCGGCAGGGCCTATCACGCCAGGAGACCTGGCAAAAAGCGTCCGGGTGCAAGCCCAAACCATGGGCCCGCTGCTTACCAGGCTTGAATCGCGAGGTTCATCCGTCGTGAACCCAATCGATTCGACCGACGCAGCCAGCTGATATCCATTACCGACTTGGGGGGGATGACGCTGCTGGAGCAATCGCACCGCCAAGAAAACAATGTGCTCTCAGCCGTCAATCTGGACTCCGAGGACCTCCGCGAAGAGCTTCTGGCAATCGTGCGCCACACAAATTTTAACTGAGTGTTAGGGTACCCCCCCGCGTAGACGAAAGCTTGTCTATCTAGCAATATGGAGTTATCCGCTGATGAAGTCCGGCGTCCCATGGAGAGGGTCTCTCCAACGACAACACCGGGCTCTAGCCACTTAGAGTGATACCCGGACGAGCAGTAAGGGCATCATGAGTGAACTCCAAATAGGCGACAGCCTCCCCCCCGTAGATCTTCTGAGTTTCAGGGCAGCAGAGTGCCTCGTAACAACGAGCGCCGCTGAATCCGAGGACGTGTGCGTTCTGGATGCAGGCCACACCGGACACCATTTGGCTGCAGGCGCAGACATGGTGGTTCGGGCCGTCTGGAGCTAGGACACGCGAACAACAAGTCAAGGGCAAGCGACGCCGTTCGGGTCGCTTGCCCTTTGCTTTTCTTAGGTGCCGCGTTCCCTAAGTTCCGCAGAACGTCCGGTAGGGGGGGCCGAAGCTTTCCGGCGCAGGCTCGGCGTACTTTTCCAGGCCTGAGCGTTCCCTGAACGGGTCGGATAGGGCCGCCAGCAACCGCTCCGTGGGGGGGCCCGTGTCCCCCGCGGTTGCGGCAGCAAGGGCTTCCTCCACCAAGTGGTTCCGTGGAATATAAATCGGGTTGACCCTGTCCATGGCATCGGCATCCGGATTGAGCGCCCGCCAGCGTTCCAACCATGCATCGAAGGCGGCCAGGTCCAGGATCTGCCGACGCGTCGGCTCGGCCTCCCCCGCGGGCAGCCTTTCCAAGGCTCCGGAAAAACGAGGTGTAGTCCGCGCGCGCCTCCTGAACCAGCTGAAGGAGGTCATCCACCAAAGGTGAGGCCACGTCGTCGTCAATTTCCTCAGGCAGCCCAAGCTTGGCCCTCATACCGTTGAACCACGTGGCGCTGTACTCCTGGCGGAATCCATTGAGCGCCTCGACAGCAAGGTGTACCGCTTGCTCCTCATCCTGGTGGATCAGGGCCGCAATCGATTCGGCGAAACGTGCAAGGTTCCACTCCGCCACCACCGGCTGGCTGCGGTAGGCGTAGCGTCCCATCTCATCAATCGAGCTGTACACCGCACCGGGATCGAAGCCCTCCATGAAGGCACACGGACCGTAGTCGATGGTTTCACCAGACACCGTCATGTTGTCCGTGTTCATGACACCGTGCACGAATCCGACCAGCATCCACTGCGCCACGAGTTTCGCCTGCACTGAAATGACACCCTTGAGGAGTTCCAGGTAGCGGTTTGCTTCATCGGCCGACGACGGGTGGTGGCGTTCGATCGCATGATCAGCAAGCCGGCGCAGCAGATCCATGTCATTGGATGCCCTTGCATATTGGAAACTGCCCACACGCAGGTGACTGCTGGCCACCCTGGTCAGAACGGCTCCCGGCAGCAGAGTCTCCCGCTGAACCTGACGCCCTGTGGCCACAACCGCGAGGGACCGGGTAGTGGGAATGTTCAGGGCATGCATGGACTCACTCACGATGTACTCGCGCATCATGGGACCAATCGCCGCCTGGCCATCACCATTCCGGGCAAAGGGAGTGCGCCCCCCCGAACCCTTGAGATGGATGTCGCGAAGCGTCCCGTCTGCACCGGAAACCTCGCCGAGCAAGAGGCGCGCCCATCCCCCCCAAACGCGGCGAGTACCAGCCGAACTGGTGACCGGCGTAGCTGGGCCACCGGAGTCGCTTCCTCCGGCAGGGCATTGCCGATCAGCAGCCGAACGCCCTCCGGCTCCGGAGAAAGTCAGGATCAAAACCAAGCTCGACGGCGAGTGGCTGGTTGAGCACCAGAAGCTGCGGATCCGGAGCCTCCTCCGCACGCCAAGGAACAGCCAGCTCCGGGAGCTCCCGTGCGAAATGCCCTTCGAAGGCGATGGTGGAACGCGCTACGTCACTCATCACTTAAGGATATAGATGCTGTTCCCGGCGCGAAACGACGGGCCGACCTCCAGCGCCGAGCCTGAACTTGCTCTGTACCAGTGCATCCAATGAATGATTGGATATGGCCATGTCTGCTCCTCCCTCTGTAGCTGTCTGCGGCGCCGCATCGTGGAATCAGCTCATCCTCTTGGACCACCTTCCGGAGCCTGTCCCCCACATGCAGTTTGCCCGCCGCTCGTGGCATACCATCGGTGGGACCTCCGCTGGCAAGGCACTACATCTGGCCAGCCTCGGCGTGAATGTGCGGTTGTGTTCGCCGCTTGGAACTGACGCCGAGGGCCAGCGGATCCGCAGCGCCCTCACGGCAGCCGGGATCGACGTCGAGCCCCTGGCGTCCGAGCAGACCGAACGCCACCTCAACTTAATGTCCGACGACGGCAAGCGGGTCTCGCTGTACCTTGCGGTTCCGTCGACGCCCACCGAGCACGAACTCAGCATCGCGGCTGAGGCGGTGGCTGCCGCCGACGTCGCCGTGGAACGCGGCCCCCCGCTTGGCCGTTTGCACCCGCGGAGCAGAGGGTGCCATTGCGCTGGAGGCTTCCGGGGGGGCACGGCACGAGGTCAGCGCTCTTCCCGCCGATGTTGTTGATACCAATGGTGCCGGTGATGCCTTCATGACCGGCTTCCTCGCCGCGACACTCCGCGGTGCCACCATTGACGGTGCCTGACGGCAGGCGCGGCTCAGGCCCGCACGGCGGTTGAAAGTGACCATCTGCACCCGAAACTTTCGGAGTTGCTGATCTAGCTGTGGTGCAGCTCGATATCCAGGGTTTCCTTCTCGACGAAGTCCAGGGCACTTCTAACCGCGCCCATGGTCACCACGGAATCACCCAGGGGTGAAACAGCCAGCCGCGGAGGTGTAGCGGTGAAGTGGGGGTAGTTGCTCAGCGATTGGGTCCAGCAGCGCGCCTGCAGACTTGGCAACTGCACCACCTATCACCACAAGCTCCGGGTTGTGGATGGTAGCGACGGCCCCCCCGATGACCCGTGCCATACGATCGGCAAGTCGATCCAGAATCCGCCGTGCCACCGCGTCACCTTGGCGAGCGGCAGCGAAGACGTGTTCAGCCTCGATGGCCTCTGGAGGATATTCACGGAGTAGCGTTTCGTCATTTCCAGTGAGGGCCTCGGCAGCCAGGTGCGTGCCATGAGAGCGATCCCAAAGGTGTCCCCCCACCCCCCTCAACCTGCTTGAGGAACGCCAGCTCGCCGGCGCCGCCGCCACAACCGTGCAGAAGCCGGCCGTCGTCGATCACTCCGGAACCAAAGCGCTCACTGGCGAGGATAACCACGACGTCGTCCACCCCCCCCACTGCTGAACCGCGCCAACGCTCGCCCAGGGCCGCCAGGTTTCCGTCATTGGCGAGCAACACTGTCCACCCGTGAAGCTCCTTCAGTGCCGATTTCAAGCCAACGTCCAGAAGTGCCCAGAAGGGTTGAGTCACCAATACATCGCCGTTACGGCCCACCGGTGCCGCAATTCCGGCACTGACTGCGAGAACCGCATCGGGGGGGTGACGCCGGCCTTGCGAAGGGCATCACATGCCGTACTGTCAATGGCCGATACACGCTCCCGGGGGGGACTGATATCGGAGCCCGGAATGCTGTCATCAGCCGTGATCTGAACTCCACGGAACTGCTGGCTCGCCCTGCCCACCATTTCCCCCACGAAGGTTGGACACCACCGCCGTGACCTTCGAGACTCCCACATCCAGGCCAACAACGTACCCTGCGTCCTCATTCAGAACGAACCGTCGGGCGGGACGTCCTTTGAGGTACTCACCAAACTCGCGTTGGTTTTCAAGCTCCGTGATCCAGCCCCCCCGGTCCACGATCTCTTCACATACAGAGATGGCAGTTGCCCGCGCTAGCCCCCGTCCCCCTCCATGACATCCGAGATTGTCACGATGGTAGAGGCCCTCATGAAGTCCAAGACCGATCTGAGGCTTGCCCGCCTCAGCATCTGCGGCGTGGGCGAGGAGGAGGGGGGGCGCTCATTGGGTCTTGACCTCTCTGTAGCTCAGGTCCCATAATACTTCAGGCACTAAATTTTGAGTCCAAATTAACTTCGGAGACACAATGAATGCAGCCCCGGACCATTCAGGAACCCCCCACCTCCAGCGAATCAGCTTGGACCGCTGGCACACACTATGGGAGCCCGCCGCTCGTTGGTACCAGCCCGTCGTCGAACATCCGACGCCGGCCTCTCCTTCCGCAGCCCCCCCCTCATCATCAGAGCCGACAGTACAGCTCTAGCTCGGCCCCCTCGTCCTCGTCCCCCACGTTTTGACCTGTCAAAAACCAGTCCTTCCGCACGCGATTTTTTTGTGCCAAAGACGTGCTTTCTCCGACCTGCAAGCGCTTCCAATTTTTACTAAGTTGCTCTTGTTTATCGGCCAAACTCCGCCTACCTTGATGGGAGCCGTCATCGTGACGCGGCCGCCCGTTCCACATGGGCGGCGTCAACCGCTGCCAGGACTCCCGGCCTGCAGCGGCCACCTCATTGAGGAGACTCACCTCTATGCCAGCACACGACGAGGACGTCGCAGTCCGGTTTTCCAGCAATGGGAAACGCTTTCAGTTATTGGCCACTTTGGTCCTCATGGCCTTCTTCGGCACCCTCTTTTCCTCCACAGCTTCTGCTCCACCGGCCCTCGCCGCAGCTCCCGGGCCCAAAGACGCCACAGCGGTGATGTTCTCCTGGACGTGGAATGCAATCGCCCGCGAATGTACGGAGAATCTCGGCCCGGCCGGATACGGATACGTACAGACATCTCCCCCCGCAAGAACACGTTCAAGGCCCGGAATGGTGGACCCATTACCAGCCGGTCAGCTACAAGGTTGAGTCACGGCTGGGCACGCGGGCCGAGTTCAAGCAGATGGTGGACACCTGCCACACCGCGGGTGTGAAAGTGATTGCGGATGCCGTGATCAACCACATGTCCGGGAAGAGCGCCGGGGGGGGAACGGGTTGGGCAGGAACCTCATTCCAGCACTACGACTATCCCGGAAACTACCAAGGGCAGGACTTTCACTCGTGCCGACGGGACATCGCCAACTACCAAAACCGATGGGAAGTTCAGGAGTGCAATCTGGTCAACCTCTCTGACCTCAACACGTCCTCCCCCCCCTACGTTCAGGGAAGAATTGCCGGATACCTCAACGACCTGGTGGCCTTGGGAGTTGACGGGTTCCGGATTGACGCCGTCAAACATATTGCGGCCAGCGACATGCAAGGAATTCTCTCCAGGGTCAATGACCGTGCCCGGCTCTACATAGTCCAGGAAGTTATCCGGGCCAACGAACCGATCCAGCCGGAGGAATACACCAGCAACGGTGATATCCACGAGTTTGCCTTCGCCCGCAAACTTAAAGAGGCCTTCAACGGCGGGAACATCAACTGGCTGATCACAGGTAGTGGCATTGGCTCCAGCTGGGCCGGTTTCCTTCCTCAACAGAACGCCGCGGTCTTCGTCGACAACCATGACACTGAGCGAAATGGTGAAACGCTCACTTATAAGGACGGGGCAAACTACGATCTTGCCCAGATCTTCACACTGGCTTGGAACTACGGGTCCCCCGTCGATCCATTCAGGTTATTCCTTCTCCAACAATGAGACAGGACCGGCGGTTGCTCCAACGGGGGGGAAGTCATGGATCCCGTGTGCGGCCAGAATGGCTGGACGTGCAAGCATGCGCAGACCAACATCGAAAACATGGTGGGCTTCCGCAATACAAGCTATGGTGCGCCGATCGTCAACAAGTGGGATAACGGCTCGAATGCCCTCGCCTTTGGTCGTGGCGACAAAGGTTACGTGGCGATCAACCGTGGCAATGCCATCACCAGGAGCTTCCAGAGCTCCCTTCCCGCTGGCCGCTACTGCAACGTGATTGTGGGACTCCCCCCCACAGCCACCGGCTGCTCGGCGGGCGACGCGGTAACCGTTGACGCATCCGGGACTTTCCAGGCCACTGTCGGCCAAAACGCCGCCCTCGCGTTGCACATCAACGCGAAAGCAGGCGGACAAACAGAACCGGGGGGTAAGCAACCTCAAGGTGTACTACTCCACGGCCAAGGGCTGGAGTGACTACAAGATGCACTACCGGGTAGGCACAGGCTCATGGACAACTGCACCGGGCGTAACCATGACCGCCGCCTGCACTGGCTGGGTCGCCTACACCATCCCCCTCCGGCTCAACCGGGGGGGCAATGGCCGCGTTCAACAACGGAAGCGGCGTTTGGGACAACAACAACACCAACAACTATGCATTGAACGGTGGGATCGCAGCGGTGAATGGCAGCGTGGTTAGTCATGCCGATCCTTGCAGCGGTGCATCTACCCCTGAGCCGACAGACACCGCAGTGCTGTTCTACTCAACCAACAAGAATTGGTCCGCCTATAACGCCCACTATCGGGTGGGCACCGGAGCATGGACACTGCGCCTGGCGTAGCCATGGCTGCCTCATGCCCTGGTTGGGTAACCACCTCCGTCCCCCCCCTCAATGGAGCTTCCGGACTTACCGCAGCCTTCAACAATGGGGCCGGAACATGGGACAACAACGGAACAAACAACTACACCGCTGTTCCCGGCTACCAGCAGGTGAAAGACGGCATCGTCAGCCAAGGAAACCCCTGCGCCTGACGCACTAAGACCTCACGGGATGGGGGCCTTCCGATCCCGTGAGCCGGGAAGGAGGCGGCGCCGGGTTCCGGCGTCGCCTCCGCTAACCAGACAGAGACCACTCGGCCATGAGGTCAACAGCCTGGTGAAGGTGTCTAAGCGTGGTCGGTTCAGGAAGGCGTGTCGGGTACCTGGTAGCGTGTGCTGCTCGACGTCGGCTCCCGCACTTAGCAGTTCGGCACCGAATCGGTCACCCGATGCACGCATGGCGTCGCGTTCTGCATTGATCATCAGCGTCGGAGGGAAGCCGTCCAGCTCGTGGCCTCCCGGGAACGCATAACGGTCATTCAGCGCCGCCCGTGTGCCCGCGTAGTTGCGGTTCACGGCGTTCAGGACCAACCGGGAGTGTGTCAGTCGGCGGTGATCACGAACCGTCGTTGGATCTCGCGGGACGCAAGGTGGGAGGAGTGAAAGAAGCCGTAGGCAAGGATTACACCCTTAGGTGCTGAGCCGATGTCGAGAGCTTGGAGTGCTGCTGCGGCTGCAAGGCACGCCCCTGCGCTGGCACCACCGAGAATTACCCGTCCTGCAGACTGGCTGCTGACACTTCGAAACCCTGTCAGAAGGTCTTCCACGGGAGGGGGGGAAACCGTCCCCGGGGGGGCAGCACGTCTCCTCTGCGGATCCAAGAGAGCCCGGAACCGGAGCAAGACGATAATCAACCGTGACCACCGGCAGCCCTCGACCTAGCGTCAACCGCGCTCAAGGACGCACTCGCTCATGGGCGTTCACGTTCCGGCGCAAACCTAGGGCCTCTGCTCCCTCCCTTTGTCCGGTAGCGGTGGCCGGCTCAGAGACACTTGTTCGTCGTAGGGCGCGCGGGCAGGCAGGCAGTTCGTCGATGAGTTCATTTGCCGCGTGCGCCAGCAGATCCCTCTGCAGGGCAGGCAGGGAGTGGAGCGACTGAAGGTAGGCATCCACCTCGTATTCGCCAACCATCCCGCCAATGGAAAAGTAGCGCAGCCACAGATCCTCCTCGGGGGGGATACCGGCGCTCGCCAAGGCTTTGCGTAGACCCTTGAGCTGGAGTTGTTCTTGAAGAGGTAATCCCTCGCAACGTTTCCGCTCAGGTCGCGTCATAAGAGTCCTCATTCCTCCCGCCGCTGAGGATCTCGGCGCTGACGGAAGCCAGGGACTGCTTCGACGCTTGGGACATGTTCAGCAGTTCCCGGACCGCATCCTCTTCGGTCATTCCCCGTTGGCCCATGAGGTACCCCCTGTGCACGGCTGATGGCGTCCCGACTGATCAGCGCCTCGACCAGACCTTCACTGAAGCGCTTCGGTGTGTCAGAGCTCTGAATGTTGTCCAAGAGGATGGCGGCAGAGGCCGCAAGCTTCTCCAAGGGACGCGCCGTCGTCAGGTTGTAGGCGTCAGGGGCGGCCGCATAGAGCTTCATGGCTCCAAGACATTTGGTTCCGCGTATTAAGGGGGGGACGCTGATGACTGAGGCAATCTGGAGTTCCCGCGCGGACTCGGTCCACAAAGGCCAACGATCATCTGCCTCTGCGTTGCCAACGATGACAGTGCGCTCGGTTGCCCACGCGGTCAGGCACGGCCCCCCCTCCCCCCCTAGGCGGTACTGCGACTGGTCACCCTGGATAACCAGGGGGATCCGTTGCCCCCCCCGCACTGGTTCGGTTGCCCTGCTCATCAATGAGGGATACTCCGGCTCCGGCACTGCCCGGAAAGGCATCGCGGACCCCCTTCGGCAAGCAGCTGCACGGCCCGATCTACCTTTTCCTCTGTCAGGAGTAAGCCTTGATCCGGGCCAGAGTAAGGGTCAGTTCGTCGAGGGGGAAGTTGCTGGGACATGATGAAAAAATGACCTTCCGCGGGATGCGAATCCCGCCGATAACTCCAGGCCGCTTGCTGGACCTGATTCATTCTCAGAGTAGGCACAGCGGGATTCGCTTCTCAACGGACGCGCCACCGATGAGCGGAAAATGGCTACGTCCTCACGAAGGAACAGCACTAAAATTGAAGCCAGAGGGTATGGCGATGTCTCTGGCTTTGGTAATTGCCCTGGTCCTGATGGGCATGATCTGCCTGGCCGCTGCGATAGGCGCAGTGGTCTTGGTAATCCGCGACGGCCGCGGGGGGGAAATTCCGTTGGAGCCACCCGTCCGGCCATGGGTTGCAGGAACACTTCCGAGTCGCCCATACTCCACACTGCCGCGCATTTAACACGCACGCGCCACAAACCTACACCACGGCGACTCAAGGGTGGATGTGGCGCCGCAAAGCCTCCAGGGTGGTCTCCGGCGAGGTGTTGAAGCAGAACGGGATGCCGGGCGACTCTGCGCTACAAGTGTTGATCACCCGCTCGAAGAGTTCCGTGTAATCCGGGACCATCCTGATGCCACCGCCGACCATCACCAGACCAAAACGATCACGCGAGAACGCTGCACGGATCTCCGATTCGGCCTCGTCTGGTGAAGTTCCAATGAGGCAGGACACGGCATCAAAGCCGGCGGCGATGGTCGCCCCGAAGCCGGCCTCGATCCGCTCGGTCATGATGGCTTCATCGAGTCCGGGAGGGAGCTTGCTGTAGTCGAGCGCGCTGGCGTGGATGCCGATCATCAGGATTCGAGTCATGCCGCTCACTGTGCCATGCGGCGTTTCTGTCTTCAATAACGGTGACATGAGATCATCGACCTCAGACGATTCATCCACCAAGAAGCCCCACCCGGTTAATCCGGCTGGGGCTTCTTCTTTGTCAGCCTCAACTGGCTACGCGACGTCCTTGCTGCGCCTGCGGGATGGCGTTGGAATACTGAACTCTTCCTCCCGATCGAGCCATGTCCACCTTGAAACTGTTCCTGGCCGGGGCAGAGGCCGGCTTCGCAACCGGGGGGGCAGCTTCATTTCAGAAAGGCGCTTCACGGAAGGTGAGGTCTCCCGGTTCAGTTGCTGGTCGAGTGTGACCTTGAGACGTGCCGCGAGAATCTCGCGGCGCAACTTCTTGAACACCTGTTCTTTGCGTGCTCGGTTTCTATCTATCTGCGGAGCCATCAGCCTCCCCTCGCTCGTTTCGGGACTGATTCTTGTCCCCATTCTCTCCCCCTGAAAACTACTTCGTAGTCAGCATGTTCCAAAGGATCAGGTCGTGCGCGTGCCGGGCTTTGTCGTCGCCGCGGAAATCGGCCTCTTTAATGCTTCCCCCCGGTATCTATGCCAATGCTCGAAGTAGAAGCGAACCGGCCCATCATCGATTTGTTGGACAGCATGGAGACGGACCGGATGTTCTTATACGGCACGGACACGATGGCGAGCTTGTTGCCCACAAAGCTCTTGTCTTGCAGGATGACACGCATGTTCGTGATCCCGACGAAGCCGGTACCAACGCCGATGCAGTCATACACCGCATAGACTGTTTCGCCCTGCAGGAGACCTGCCTGATTTGCTCGAGTTGCTCGGGCTTGTCGTGAATGACGTTGCTCAAAGTTTTGCCTTCCCGCGTCAGTCGCGAAGGGGGGGAACGCCCTTGGCGTCCCTCCTGAAGTACTCAGCACCGGCAAGGATCATAATGCCCTCCACGAGGCCCCCAAAGACCCACCAATCCGAACGTGAAGATGCCCAGCACTACCGTGAGAACCAGCTGGATGACACCAATGGTTGTGTAACCCAGGTAGAAGCGGTGGATGCCGAGGCGCCCAGGAAGATTCCCAAAAGGCCGGCGGCAATCTTCGACTTCGGCTGCGGGTAACCGTAAGCCATGTTGGGCTGCGGCGGCTGAGCCCCCCCGAACTGCGGTTGCTGGGGGCACCTGCGGTTGCGCGTAGTACTGAGGCTGAGGCGGCTGGGCCCCGTACGGAGCTGCGGTTGCTGGGGCACCTGCGGTTGCGCGTACTGCGGCGGCTGAGCGGAATAATCCGGCTGCTGCGGCGCCGGAGGCTGGTTGCCCTCCGGAGTATCAGGATTGTTGTAGGGGTGCGGCTGTGTCATGGGGATGCCTTTCGGAGAATGTTGATCCAGCCCAAGGTGGAGGGCATCCACAGTCTTCAACAAGATCCCCCCCAACATCCATGTGCCGATCATCAGTCTGACGGACGCAGCCCCCCCGCCACGCCACAACTAAACCATGTTCTTTATCTGCCGGTCCCCGCGGGTAGCATCCGAGAGAATGCGCTGCTCAGAGCGCACACAATCGAATATGGGGGAACCCAGATGCCCAAGGCACTTTCGTGGTTGGCGGCACTTTCGCTGACCGCGTCGGCGGCTGTCTTTATGCCGCAAACCGCTATGGCCGCAGAAACGGCAAGCGTTTCAACACTTTTCTCGGCCTTGTCTGTCACGGCTGAAACTAACACCGGTTACGACCGCGATCTCTTTCAGCATTGGATAGATGCCGACGGCGACGGCTGCGACACACGCTCCGAGGTGCTCCAACTGGAGTCACTGTCTCCGGTGGCGTTCGGTTCCGGCTGCACCGTAGCCACAGGGCAGTGGAACTCCTGGTACGACGGCGGCACCTGGACTGTTGCGTCCGACGTCGACATCGACCACATGGTTCCCCCCCTCGCGGAAGCCTGGGGTTCCGGCGCGAGCGCCTGGACGGCCGAGCAGCGGCGCGACTACGCCAACGACCTCACCTTGGACGTGGCCCTAGAAGCCGTGACAGACAACGTGAACCAGTCCAAGAGCGACCGCGATCCAGCAGAATGGATGCCACCGCTGGCCGGAACCGCCTGCGAATACGTCACGGACTGGGTGCTGGTGAAATACCGCTGGCAGTTGACCGTTGATGCAGCCGAATCCGCAGCAATTTCGTCCACCTTGCAGGGTGCTGCGGAACCAGCATGGTCCCTGTGCCAACCATCGCTGTTGAATCCACACCTGTTGATCCGGGCCCCCATCACTTTCAGTGACGTCAACGGATCCACCCAATTCAATGTGGAAATTTCGTGGCTCGCTTCCCAAGCATTTCCACCGGTTGGGTGGAAGCCGACGGGAGCCGGACCTATCGGCCGCTGAATGCCGTAAACCGCGACGCCATGGCGGCCTTCCTCTATCGTCTGGCCGGCAAACCTGCGTTCACTCCCCCGGCGACGTCGCCTTTCACCGACATCACGCCGTCGAGCCAGTTCTACAAGGAAATAACCTGGCTCGCGGCAAGCGGCATCTCCACAGGATGGACGGAGCAGGACGGTTCCAAGACCTACCGTCCACTCAGCCCGGTCAACCGCGACGCCATGGCTGCCTTCCTCTACCGGTTCGGGGGGGCAATCCCGCGTTCTCGGCGCCGAGCACCTCACCGTTCGTGGACGTCCAGGTCGGAAGCCAGTTCTACCAACAGATCACCTGGCTGGCATCGCAGGGCATCTCCACTGGTTGGGACATTGGCTACGGCTGCCGTGCCTACAACCCGGTTCAGCCGTGGCCCGTGACGCCATGGCCGCGTTCATGTACCGCTTCGTCAATGGTGGCACCGGCGGAATCACGGGGGGGAACAACTGTTCCCCCCCTCCGCCGCCGCCGGTAACGCCGCAGCCTCCGGCCAACCCTGGCGACACCAAGAACTGCACGAGTTTCAGTACTTGGCAGGCCGCCCAAGCCTGGTTCGACACCTACTACCCGTGGTACGGCGACGTCGCGCGACTGGACTCCGACGGCGACCGCATCGCCTGCGAGTCCCTGCCCGGCCACCCGTAACAGAATTACGACGCGGTCCCGGCTTTTGATGCCAGGACGCCGTGCCCTACACAAACGGGCAGTATTTCCCATCCATTTATGGCGTTCCAGCTATCGGCCCAGGCGCCATGCTAGATGCATGCCCCCTCTTGAGCTTGGATCAGACTCCTGGCGGAATCCTTTGCGGGATCCGCGGGATCGGCGCCTGAATCGTATTGCCGGGCCGTCGTCGTTGGTGTTCTTCGGAGTCACCGGTGACCTTGCCCGTAAGAAGCTGATGCCGGCGGTCTATGACCTTGCTAACCGTGGCCTGTTGCCGCCGAGTTTCGCTTTGGTCGGTTTCGGCCGTCGCGAGTGGGATAACGCGGATTTCGCGGCCGAGGTCAAGGAAAACGTCAAGGCCCACGCCCGGACGAAGTTCGATGAAGCGGTGTGGGAGCAGTTGGCTTCGGGCATCCGTTTTGTTCGGGGCGAGTTCGACGACGATGACGCTTTCGAGCGTCTCGGTGATGTTCTTGATGAGCTGGATGAGACCCGTGGCACCCGGGGTAATCATGGTTTCTATTTGTCCATCCCGCCCAAGGCGTTTGAGCAGGTCTGCCGGCAGTTGTCCAAGCACGGCCTGGCGCAGGCCAAGCCGGGTCAGTGGCGTCGTGTGGTGATCGAGAAGCCGTTCGGGCACGATCTCGAGTCGGCCCGTCAGCTC
>BBFS01000103.1 GCA_001313365.1 Paenarthrobacter nitroguajacolicus JCM 14115 | reverse complement strand
AATGCGACGGACGCGAGGATCTTACCGGAGGTGGTCTTGAGGCTGATGGCCATCTGAGTATGGTCCTTTCGGGAGGCCACCGTGGTCCGGCCGGCCGTTCGTTTTCCAGCCTCTCTGGCTGACAAGAACTACTGTGCAGGGCCCGGATCAAGAACAAATCCTGTGTTCGGTCAACAATTCCTCAAGAAAACCTCAAGACTTTTTCGGCGCCCCCCGGACGACTGTTCCCTTGCAATGCGGAACGGAATATGACTAAGATCTCATTCATCAGGGTTAGAAAAGAGACCTCCTGTCGGAGGTTTTTTTCTGCCCTTTTTTGCTACCCAAAAAGGTGACCTCTGACAGGGGGGGCAGTTTCCCGACAGAGAGGTCGGACGAAATGTCCAGTTTTGTTATCCGCGGTGTGCACGATGTTGTGTCCTACATCGACGCCCGCCCTGGGATTTCGGGGCGCGCAGGGCTGATTTGGTGGCTTGCCTTGGGCGGCCTGTTCCTCGATGCCTTCTCCAACTCGGCGCTCAGCGCGGCCTTGGCCCCCATGACCAGGGATCTTCAATTGAGCGCCACGCAGGTGGCTGTCCTCACCTCCCTGGCGTCTTGGGTCGCCATCGTTTTCAACCCCCATCGGCGGGTGGATGGCCGACAAGTGGGGGGCCGCATTCCTCCGCTGGTCTTTGCCAAGTTCCTGGCCCTCGCTGGTGCCGCTTTTGCCGCCTTTGCACCCTCCTTCGAGCTCGTCCTTGTGGGGGGGCGCTTCTTTGTAGGGGGCCGCGTACGGCATCGATTTCGCCATCGCCATGGCGCTGCTCGCCGAGTTCACTCCCGCGCGTTCAAGAGCAGGCTGAACACTTGGCAGGGAATTTGGTACTGCGCGGTCAGCGCCAACCTTTTGTTGGCGATCATGTTCTACAACATGGGCGTGGGGGGGAGTCGATCTGGCGTTACGCCGTCGGTTCAGCCGGTGTGGTGGCGCTAACGCTGTTTATTGCGCAACTGCTTTACATGGTTGAGAGTCCCACATGGGCTGCCCGAAAGGGCCTCGTGGACCGGGCCGCAGCCTCCATGAGCAAGATCTACGGGGAGAAATTCTCGGCCGCCCCGGTTGAAGACCGCTCCCCGATCGTGAACCAGGCAACAAAAGGATTTGCCAACATTGCCTTGATTTTCCGGGGGGGCATTTATCTTCCCCCCCGCACAATTCTGGCAGCGACCATTCAGATAGGTCAGTCCATCCAGTACTTCGCCGTGGCTGGTACCTGCCCATCATTAGCCTGACTCTCTTCGGACAGGACTTTGTGGTCGCCACGCTTGGGGCCTTGGTGTTCAACCTGTTCGGCATACTCGGCGGATTCCTGTCACCGGCCATCGGCAAGAAGTTCGGCTTGCGAAAGGCATCCGCCATTGGGTTCGGAGCCGTCTTCGTCATGTTGCTGCTCCTGGGACTCTTTTACCAGAGCCTTCCGATCGTCCTCGCGTTCCTCATCCGTCGCTCTTCATTCTGTTCCATTCGGGCGGTCCGGGGGCCAACGGAAAGAGCATCTCCACGCTTTCCTTCCGGAGCGAGCTCAGGGCTGGCGCCAACGGGGGGGTGATTGGGGGGGCTCTTGGCAGCACAGGCGCCGCGCTTGGGCTGCTGGTGTTCCCGCTTCTCAAACAGAATTTGGGCCTCGGACCTACGTTCCTCATTCTGGCCATCGTTCCGCTGGCCGCCTGCGTGGTCTGCAGCGTCATCAAATGGGACCCAACGCGGGCACCGGTCAGTCCGGATGAGGAGTTGAATGCCCCCCCGCAGTTCAAGAGCGACATACAGCAGGCAGAGTTGAACCGCGTCTAGAAGGTGACACCCATGAAGCAACAAGCAATACTCTCGATCGATGAAGGAACCACGGGGACCCGCGCAGCCTGGGTCACCGGTGACGGAGTGGTTCATGGACTGGAATACCGGCACCTCGCCGTGGCCAGTCCCCCCCGGCCGGGCGTCGTTGAGCAGGACGCCGGGGGAAATATTGGCGAAGACCATTGATGCTTGCCGGATAGTTGTGCGCCGGGCGGCTGATGCCGGCGTCGAACTCGTTGCGGTTGCGCTGGCAACGCAGAGGTCGACGGCGGTGCTCTGGGACACTGCCACGGGCACGGCTTTGGTGCCGGCAATGGTCTGGCAGGACAGTCGCCACGCTGCCGAACTCGCGGAACTGGGCAAGGAATGGGACAACCGTCTGGTGCCTTCCGTTGGACGCCCCCGCCGGCGTCCGATCGCCCTACCTGTGGGCGGCCCATCATTTGCGTGAAACTCCCCGCCGTCCGCGAAGCCCAGGCAGCCAACAGGCTGGGCTTCGGCACGGTGGAGACGTGGCTGCTGTGGAGCCTCACACGGGAAAAGAGCTACGTGGCCACCTCTACGAACGCAACGTCGGCCGGCGCATACGTGCTGGCAGGGCACAGCTATGAAATGGCGTGGATCGATGCCCTCGGATTCCCGCGGGAGCTCTTGCCCGAGCTGCGCCAGGATGCCGACCGGCTTGGGCACACGGACCCCCGGAACGCTGGGTATCGAGCTGCCGATCCTGGCAGCCATGGGCGATCAGCACGCGGGTACGGTGGGCTTGGGCTGCCTCCGCGCCGGTCAGGCAATGTGCGTCCATGGCACCGGAAGTTTCGTTGACCTCGTTACCGGCTCCAGCCCGCCGGTAAAATCCGGGCTCTACGAGGGGGGGACGTTGACGCTGACGGGCTGGAGACGGCACTTCCAAACCGTCTACGCCGTGGAAACATTCACGGCCACCACAGGTTCGGCCCTGGACTGGATCTGCAACACCCTTGGCTGGTTCGACTCATCACGTCAGATCAGCGAACTCGCATCGCAAGCCTCCAGTGCAAACGGCATCATGTTCGTGCCCGCTTTGACGGGCATCAGGATTCCGGTAGTGGAACCCACAGCCCGTGCTTCACTTACCGGCCTGTCCATGGCCAGCACCCGCGCGGAGCTTGCCTACGCTGTCCTGGAGGGCATCGCGCACTCGGTGGCAAGCAGCGTTGAAGCCAATCAGGAAGTAGCCGGATTGGCCGTGACGGAGATAGCCGTCGGCGGAGGCATGTCAGCCAGCGACTCCTTGATCCAAATGCAGGCTGATCTGACAGGCCTGCCCATGCAGCGGCTGCCCCGTTCAGAGACCGCCAGCCTTCGCGGTGCAGCATTCATGGCCGGCTCGGACGGGCTTCTTTGGGAAACGCTCGATGCAGCTGCAGCGACTCTCGGCGGCGGCGAAATCTTTGAACCCCGGCTGTCACCGGACCATCGATTGGATCGCAGGAACACCTGGAACAGGCGAATAGCCAGGGAACTTGACCTTGTTGCGTACTGACAGTGGGGGGGCCTGCTGGCATCCCCCCCAGGCATCCATCACCAAGAAACTTTGCACCAGAAAGACAATCACATGATCTCCATGCCCGCACGCAAGCCCAAGCTGGATCGAGCCAGGATGGTCTCGGACACGCCACTGAAACTGGACCGAAAGGAGCAGCTGGACGCCCTTGACGGCGGCGAGTTCGACATGATCGTCGTCGGCGGCGGCGTCACGGGAGCCTACACTGCGATGGACGCCGTCCTTCGCGGCTACCGGGTTGCGTTGCTGGAGAAGGACGACTTTGCTTCGGGCACTTCGTCAAAATCCTCCAAGATGATTCATGGCGGCCTTCGCTATATCGAACAAGGAAATCTGCCCCTTGTCCGGCACTCACTCCTGGAACGCCAGCGGCTGCGCAAGAACGCCGCCCACTTGGTGCAACGGTTGCCCTTCCTGTTCCCCCCCGTTCTCTCGCAGGACGCGTCTTCGACCGCCGGCTGGCGGCGGGTTTCGAGAGCCTGCTGTGGACCTACGACCTCGCCGGTGGCTGGCGGGAAGGCGTCCTGCACCAGAAGCTCAGTAGAAACGAGGTGCTGGCCCACTGTCCTACCTTCAAGGCCGAAAACCTTGAAAGTGGCTTCATGTACTACGACGCACGCGCAGACGACGCCCGGCTGACACTTGCGCTGGCCAGAACAGCGGCCTTCCACGGTGCCACGGTCTTGAACGGTGCCAAAGTCAGCGAAGTGACAAGGCGCAGCGGCAAGGTGGACGGTGTGGTCATCGAAGCAGACGGCCGGGAACTTGCCGCACGCGCCAAAGCAGTCGTCATCGCCACTGGAGTCTGGCTCCGGGACTGGACCGGCGCCGCCAAGGACGCCGATGCTCCGAGCATTCGCCCGGCCAAAGGTGTTCACATCGCAGTGCCCTGGAGCAAAATCCGCAATGACTGTACTGTGACCATCCCTGTCCCCCGGCAGGAACCGCCGAGCCACCATTACCCGTTGGGGGGGAAACACCTCGTACCTCGGGACTACCGATGAGGACTACACCGGCGATCTGGATGACGTGAATTGCACCCGGGACGAGATGGACTTTCTGTTGGACGGTGCCCGAACCGCGCTGAACATGGACATCGAGGCAAGCGACGTACTCGGCAGCATAGGTGGTTGTCGTCCATTGGTGGCACCGCCCGGCGGCAAGACCATTGAGGTCAAGCGCAACCATGAAATCCGCACGGACCACGACGGATTGGTGACAGTAGTTGGAGGGAAGCTGACGACCTCCCGGCACATGGCGCAGCAAACAGTGGACGCAGCGCAGAAGGTGTTGGGCCAGAACCGTCGCTGCCGGACCTCCAACGCTACCTCCTGGGTGCTGCAGGCTACGACACCGAAGCCGTCGTGGCATCTGGGGGGCCTCGCCTCCCACCTTGGTGAGAGATACGGCACGGAGGCCAGGTTCGTGACGGACATCCTTGCGGAGGATCCGTCGTTGAACACCCCCATCGTTGAGGGCCTGCCCTATGTGGAGGGGGGGGAAATTATCTACGCGGCGCGCCACGAGATGGCTCGGAGCGTGGATGACATCCTCTCCCGCCGAACCCGGGCGCGGATGATGGCCCGGGACGCCTCCGCGGCGGCGGCAGCGAGGGTGGGCGAGCTACTCATGAAGGAACTGGACTTACCGGCCAGCATCGTGGAAGCCAAGTGAATGACTACAAGAACCAGACATCGTATGAACGCGCAATCCTGATGGGAGACAACCGGAAATGATCAGCAAGGAAGCCGTCAAAAGGGGGGGCTACAACAGGGGGGTAATTACACCGTAGGGGGGGCACCCACCCAGCCGCACTATGCCGCCAGCTCGGTGCACTTCCGGGCGAGCCGTACTACACCTCGGCAAGCCCCTGCGTGGTTGACGGAGCAACGTTGGAACTGCTTGCTGCCGCCGCAGAGAAGGTGGTGACCGACGTCGGGCTGGTCCGGGACGGTACCCGGGACTGGTGGGCCGGAACCATGATCGCCGAAACGAGTGGACACCCGGCAACCCCCCCGACGCCGTAATCGTGCACGTCTCCAGCACTGAGCAGGTGCAGGCCGTCATGCGCATAGCCCACGCGAAGAACGTTCCCGTGACGGTATCGGCAGGCCGGAGCAACGTCACGGGGGGGCGGCGTTGCCTGTCTCCGGAGGAATTGTCCTGGACGTCTGTGGCTTGGATAAATTCGTCTCCTTCGATGAGACCAGCCAGATCGTCGAGGTGGAAGCGGGTGTCTTCGGCGACGTTTTCGAAGAGACCATCCAGGCCCGCTACGGCATGACAATGGGGCACTGGCCCTCGTCATATGCCATCAGCACTGTGGGCGGTTGGGTTGCCTGCCGCGGGGCCGGACAACTCTCCACCAGGTACGGCAAAGTTGAGGACATGGTCTATGGCATGGACGTTGTCCTGGCCAATGGTGATCTTGTGACCCTGGGCGACAGCGCCCGCTCCGCCGTCGGCCCGGACCTCCTGCAACTGTTCATCGGCTCCGAAGGCACCCTGGGAATTATCACCCGCGTACGTTTCAAATTGCACCGTCTGCCGAGTTACGGCAAAGCAATCGCCTACGGTTTCGACACTTTCGCGGGCGGACTGGAAGCCTGTAGGCAGATCATGCAGCAAGGCGGAACGCCTGCTGCGCTCCGGCTTTACGACGCTTTGGAGAGCGGCGTGCAGTTTGGCTTGCCCGACACCAATGTGCTGCTGGTGGCGGACGAAGGGACGGGCGAACTGGTTGACGCCGGGCTGGCCGTTGCCGAGCGGATCTGTGCTTCCACAGGCACGCGCTTGGACGGCGATGCCATTTTTGAGCGCTGGCTGGACACGCGGTACTTGACGGGAAAGAGCGCCGAGGGCTTCAAACGGAGCCCCGGATTCGTGGCCGACACCTTGGAGATGATTGGCCCGTGGAGTGCCCTTCCGGCGATCTACGCGGAGGTTGTTGAGGCCATCAACAGCGTCCCTGGCACCCTTGCCGGGTCGGCACACCAATCCCATGCCTATGTTGACGGCGCCTGCCTGTATTTCTCCTTGCGGGGCGACGTCGATGTTCAGGACCGGGCTGACTGGTATCGGGCAGCCTGGGACGCCGCCAATGAGGTGATCATTCGACACCGGGCAACACTCAGCCATCATCACGGAGTCGGTTTGCTTCGTGCTCCTTACATGGAGTCTTCGCTCGGTAGCGGTTTCGGTGTCCTGCGCACCGTCAAGGCGGCTTTGGATCCGGGAAACCTGCTCAACCCGGGCAAGCTGGGTCTGTGAGTCAGGCCCGGGCAGGCGTCCATGGAGCAGAATTAGCTGATGATTGATTTCCCGCCGGAGCTGGAAGTGCAGCTCACAAGGAACCCTGTGATTGCTTCGGTGTTCGGGGGGGCGAACTCGATACCGGGGGGGTTTGTCACGTCCGACTGCAGAATCTGCATTCTGGCGCACTTGGAACTGCACGAGCTTGACGGTGCCCTCAAGGTGTTGGATCGGGCGGGCAAATTCACTTTCGTCAACATGGATGCCTGCGCGGGCCTCGGGCAGGACAAGGGTGCTCTTGAATACCTGAGGAAGATCGGTACCCGCGGCGTGGTGAGCACCCGCACTGCAATGATCCAGCGGGCGAACTCCATGGGCATGGTGACCATGCAGAAGGTATTCGTCACGGACCGATCCAACCTGCCCCGGAGCACGGTGGCCATAGAACAGAGCAAACCGCATTTGGTGCAGCTCATGCCATGGCCGGTTGTGTCCCATCTGTCCGCGGGTGAGTTGAAGGCTTATCTCCGTTTGTTGCCGCCGGTTTTGTGGCGACGGCGGCCGATGTTGCCCAGGCGCTCAAGGAAGGTGCCAAGGGCATATCCACGAGTGCCGCTGAGTTGTGGGACCTCGCCGTCCGATAAGCGGAATCTACTAAGAAAAAGAGGAATGTGAGCATGTCCGGAACCTATTTTCAGGTGATCGCGCATTACCACGTCAGGGACGGTGAAGAGGGTGCAGTGGCTGGCTTCCTCAGTGAGCTTGCCTTGGCCAGCAGGACTGAGCCAGCCAACCTGTCCTACGACTATTTCCAAGGTGTCGAGAACCCGGGTCACTTCGTGATTCTTGAGCGTTATAAAGACGAGGCAGGGTTTGCCGCGCACCGGGAGTCAGTCCATTTCCAGGACATTGGCTTCCAGCAGATCATCCCGAGGTTGGAACGCCGGCGCGTGGAAAGCTATGAAGGGGGGGCGGACGTTGCTTAGCGCGGTCCTTCATCGTGCTGGGGCCACCCGCCCTTACGCCAACAGCAACCCCCTTGGTTCTTGAGGACTTGCCGGTGCCGGATCCTCGTCCCGGCGAAGTTCTGATCAAGATCGAGCGCGCCAGCTTGTGCCACTCTGACTTGTCGGTGGTTGACGGATCCCGGGAAAGGCCGCTGCCCATGGCGCTCGGGCACGAGGCCGCGGGCATCGTGGTTGATACTGGCGCCGGCGTGGATGACCTCGTGCCGGGTGACCTCGTGGTTGTGGTGTTCGTGCCAAGCTGCGGAAGGTGCCGTTCCTGCGCGGCCGGCCGTCCGGCGTTATGCCACCGGGCCGCAGAAGCCAACGGGCGCGGGGACTTGCTGCACGGTGAGGCCGCTCTGAAACCGTTGACGGCAGGCGGATCAACCATCATCTGGGGGGGGTTTCTGCCTTTTCCGAGTACGCCGTCGTTGCCCGTGAATCCTTGGTAGCCATAGACAATGATGTTCCGTGGGATGTTGCCGCGATGTTTGGCTGCGCAGCGCTGACGGGGGGGATCGGTGCGGTGCTGAACACCGGGGGGGACCTCCACCCGGGGGGGCAGTCGATAATCGTGTTCGGTTTGGGGGGGCCGTGGGCCTGATGGCAGTCATGGCAGCCGCTCAGGTGCCCGGTACCACTGTTATCGCCATCGACCCACTTGAGGAAAAGCAGCAGCTGGCATTGCAATGCGGTGCGGGGGGGTTTGCCGGTCCGCCGGAGTCAGCTGCAGCGCTTGTCGCGGAGCATGCCGGGCAGGGCGTTGATATGGCCGTCGAGGCCGTTGGCAGCGCAAAGGTTATGGAGTCCTGCCTTGGCCTCCTGGACCGTGGTGGCGCCCTTGTATCCGTGGGGCTGCCACACCCGGACCAGCAACTAAACGTCCAAGCGCTGCAGTTCGCCGGCAGGGGTATCCGGCTTTTGGGCTCCTACATGGGGGGGGACTCCGTGCCTGCCCGGGACATTCCCGCCTACCTGCAACTCTGGAGGGACGGAAAGCTACCGCTGGAACTACTGCACACCGACACCAAGCCGCTGGCGGAGATCAACGAAGGCTCGATGCGCTTGCCGACGGGCGTGTGGTGCGAAGGCTTTTCGTAGCGTGATGACCTTGAGGGCCTGAGCCGGTGCAATGCCGTGTTCAGGCCCTCTCGGCTGAGGATCCTATGTGGCCAGGCTGGTCTACGCGATGGCCCTGACGGTCGCCGGGGAAGTATTGCCCTGGGCGTCGACCGCGATGACTTCCGCTCGGAAACTCGAACCATCCGCTTCACGGGCAGAGGTACGTCCAGGACGGATGGTGCCGGGACCACATCAAAGCGATTAGCGAGCTTGGTGTCCAGGACCGGGTCGTTGCTTCCGTCGCGTGTCACACGGATCCTGTAGTGGTGCACCATCTCGTCGTCAGCCGCCTGGTGGATGCGCAACGTTAGATTCCCATCCTCTCCGGCCACGGCCTCCACGGGTTGACCCTGGGGCCACGTTGGGCCGGATGTGTTGCGGTTCGCGTCCGTGTAGGTGAACGTCTCAACGATCTTCTTGCTGTCCCCCCCGCGGGTGCTTACTTCCCACGCCTCACCAGCGAGCGTGCCATCGGACAAGTACGGCGGCTGCCAGTTGGCAGACCATTTGCCGTCGGTGTAAATGTCATGGAGATCGGCGTTGAAATTGATGCGGTTGATGACTGTGCGGCCGGGGGTAGACCTCGACGGCAACGGCCTGGGCTGTGGGGGGTTTCAAAGCGGTTGGCCAGTTGACCCTCAGCCGTGAGCATTTGATAGCCGTGGTCGATCTCAATGTAGGACGAGCTGGAGTCATTCACTGCAGTGAATGACTTTTGGTGAATGGATCGAGGGTCATTCAAGTTGAGGTGCGAGTGGCCGGAGAAGTAGATCGCTTGAGGGAAAGCTGAAAGGTCCTGGGTCAGTCGTGGATTGCTGGTCTGCTGACCATCCATAACGGTTCCCGGGGTGGGCCGGTGACCTTGGATGATGACCGGCAGGTCCCGGTATCCCGGGTCGGCAGTGATGCCAGTCAGTTGCTCCCGCAGCCATGCGCCCTGTTGGGTGGAATAGTTCTCCGTGTTGACGGTGATCATGGGAACTCCGTTGACTTCGGTGCGGTAGTAACCGCCACCGGAGTCCGGGAACCACTCCTTCGGGTACCCGGCGCGGAGTTCGGCCAGCGTTGCGTCATGGTTTCCGTACGACATGAAGACCTGGGTGTCGCCCATGCCCTTCCGCTCGAGATTCTCGCGAAGATCCTCTGCACGATTTTGTGGTCCTGGCCGCGGCCGTTCCAATTGTCGTTGATCATGTCGCCGTTCGAAAGGATGGCGTCGGGGGGGGTGCCAAGCACATTCTTGATGGTGTCGAAATAGGATGCCCAACGCTTTCGGTCGCCTTCGTAGTCGCCAACGTGTACATCGGACATGATCATGAATCGGGCTATGGGTCGTTCGCCGTTCCTGATGAGGTAGCCCTCGCTGGAGACAGCTCCGGGCTGGCTGCCCTTGAAGGCTCGGGCCGTGAGATTCATGTCTTCCGTGATCTGGATCGGCTTGCCGGCAAAAGTGGGGGCTGGCCTTCGTAGGGATGGTTCCGTCCGTCGTGTAACGGATAGTCTCTCCGGGGGGGGCTGCGTTCAATCGGACCGAGACCGATTCTTCGTAACGTCCACCGTCGACGCTGAGGGTCGGGGCCTCAGGCGGTTCGTGCGGCGATGCCACTGCAGGCTGGGCCATTGGCAGCAAAGCAACGGCCATGAGGGCAGACATTGCTGCGAAGCGAGTCACGGTAGAGGGGTTTTTAGGTTTGGCGGTGTCTACATCAGGCATTGATGCTCCGTAATCCGGTGCCGTGCGGGTGCGCGGCTATTGGTGGTTGTGGTCCCCTCAAGGATTTAGTGGATGGGTATATGCAGGCCCAACCGGTCATGAACAGCAATCATGCGTATGGGGAAAGTTGTATGTACAGGTTTTGTGCCTGTGAAGCGCGACTTTGGCTACTTCTCTGTGGGATCGGCCCCCCTCCGCTGCGGGGTTGTCGATACTAGTCCCCCATGCTCGTCAGTCAGATCGAGCAGTTTCGGAGAAGCTGCCCTGGCCGCCGAGACCTATCGTTGGGTTATCCGCAAGAAATCCAGCAGAGAAGAGGGGCCTGCCATGGCTGAGACCGGAACCACTGACAAGACCAAGTCCTACGACGGCTTCACGGAAGAAGAGCGCGCCGCGATGAAGGAGCGCGCACAGGAACTCAAGAAGGCACCACGCAAGAAAGCATCCAAAGCCGACGGCGAAGCTGACGTTATGGCCAAGATCGCTGAGATGCCCGAGCCGGACAAGCTCATGGCCGAGCGCCTCCACGCAATCGTCAAGGAGCACGCCCCCCCGGAGCTCACACCCAAGACCTGGTACGGCATGCCGGCCTATGCCAGGGACGGGAAGAACATTGTCTTCTTCCAGAGCTCACATAAGTTCAAGGCACGGTACGCCACGCTGGGCTTTGAAGAGAACGCGAAGCTGGACGACGGAGCATGTGGCCCACGTCCTTCGCCCTCACGGAAATCACGCCTGAGGTGGAGGCCAGGATCGTGGAACTCATCAAGAGGGCGCTGGGTTAGGGCAGCGCTCTTACGTCGGCTGGCTGTTGGCGGGCGGGAGATCCGGATTCATGGGTTCCAGGTCCGGGTCTTCCGCCGTCCAGACTTGAATGATGGCCCACGTGACGGCCGCGATGGGTACCGCCAGAACAGCACCGATGATTCCGGCGAGGATGGTGCCTGCCGTCAAGGCCATCAGGATGACCAGTGCGTGCAGTTCCAGGGACTTGCCCATGACGACCGGTTGAAGGAGGTCACCTTCGAGCTGGTTGACGGCGATCACAACTATGATCACGATCAGTGCCACTATGGGCCGTTGGCCACGAGTGCCACTAGGGCCGCCAAAATTCCGGCCACTGTGGCCCCCCCGACCAAGGGGATGAACGCGCCGATGAACACGATGATGGCCAAAGGGATGGCAAGCGGAACCTGCAGGATGAGCAGTGCAGCGCCGATGGCCACCGTGTCCACCAACGCCACGATCGCCGTACCCCCGGACGTAGCCACCCAGGACCTCCATGGTGCGCTTGCCGACGCGGCGAAGCTTGGCTTCGCGCATTCCTTTGAAAGGCCGCAGGAAGAATTCCCAGATTTTGGCGCCGTCCTTCAGGAAGAAGAACAGGATGACAACCACAAGGCTGGCGCCTGCCAGGAACTCGGTGACCACCGACAGCCCTGTGACTGCGCCGGACCGTACCTGGCTGCTCTGCGCAAACTCCACCACCGCTTCGCGGGCCTGGTTCATCTGCTCCCGGTCTATGGGGGGGAAGGGGGGGCCGGTCAGCAGGAAGTTCTCGAGTTCGTCCAGCCCTCGCGCTGCCTGACTGATCAGCTCGTTCCATTGGCTGCGCACTGACAGCACGATGACAGTGATAACTCCGCCGAGCACTATCAACAGGCCCAGGAATGCGACGCCGGTGGCCAAGCCGCCGCGCCAACCACGACGTCGCAGCATATTTACGAAGGGGCCGATGGCGGCGGCCAGGATCAGCGCGATGAGTACCGGGATGACCAGCAGTCGAATTTGCAACAGCCCGAAGATTGCCACCACTGTCAGGGTAAGAACGAGCAGTATCTGGCTTGCCCGGATGCCGTCCGGCCCAATGCGTCTTTCCAGAGATCAGGTTTGTATTGCCTGCGCACGGATACGGGCGCTGTTTGTTTGGACGACGTCATGATGCTCCTGTTCGTTCGCATCGGTCAAACCGACGAGATCAAACATAAGCCTACTGATTATTTCCTTGGCGTGGGAACGCGCCGCGTTGAAACGGTCCGGCTAGTGAGTTGGATCCGGATGCGGCGGAACGGGTCCTGGATCAGGAACCGGAGACGGGCCCGGTGTGGGATTCGGGTCCGGAATAGGGCTCGGCGGGAACGGCGTAGTGGGATCCGGCGGTGGCGGGACAGGTCCGGGATCCGGGGGAAATGGCTCGGGCTCGTGAGTTGGAGGCAGTGTCATGATCTCTCCTTTGCGTACTCAGGGTATTGCTCCGGCAGATACCAGAAGCCTACTCCCGGTTTCTTGTCAGTCACAGGGCATGCTTCCTCACCTGCGGACAAAAACAGACCGCAATACTGGCTACCGTGGGGGAACAGGGAGACTACCTGGAGGTGCGGAACATGCGAATTGCAGTGACGGTACCAACCGGCCATGTTGGCCGTCATCTTGTGCCAATGTTGATCCGGGCCGGAGTGAGGCCGCTGGTGCTACTCCGGAATCCGGACGGACTGGCTCCGGATATTCGATCCGAAGTTGATGTGGCAAGAGTTGACTTGCTCGACGGCGACGCCGTGGCCCGGGCTGTATCCGGCGTCGACTCCCTTTACTGGGTGGACCCGCCTCCGGCGGGCGATAATCCTCTGGCCGAGTACAACCTGGCCGCCGCCAGTGCGGCGCGAGCGGTCACCGAGGGTGGCGTGGACAGAGTGGTTTTTCAGAGCAGCGTTGGAGCCGAGAAGCGGCACGGTGTGGGCGAAATCGACGGACTCGCCGCCACGGAAGTCGCGTTGAACGCGACGGGCGCCGACGTCCTCCATCTGCGCTGTGGCTACTTCTTCACCAATCTTGAGTATCAGCTGGACGAGATTCGAGCAGGGATGCTCCAGGTCCTCCTTCCTGTCACCCAACCATGGCTTGGGTGTCGCCCCGGGATATCGCCGGGGTGGCAGCCGGGCGCTTGTTGTCAGGGGAGTGGCGAGGGCAGAGGGTCCAGGCCGTTCACGGACCGGCTGATCTTTCATGCAGCAAGTTGCCCGAATTATTGCCCAGGCTTTGGGGAGGCCCCCCCTCGAGGTGGAACGGATTCCCGAGGAAACAATGCGCGGCACCTTGGAGAGCTTCGGGATGAGTGCAGCGCAGATTGATTCCCTGGTAGGCATGTCAACAGGTTTCCTTGGCGATTTCACGCCTGAGCAGCCGAGGTCCGTCCACAGCACAACGCCCACCACTTTGGCCGAATGGGCCTATGCCGAGCTGAATCCACTGGTGGGCTGAGGAGCCGACCAGCGCGAAATAATTTTAGGTCAAATGACCTAGAATGATTTCATGAACGACTTCCTCGAACTCGATACAACTGGCCCCCGTGCTGATCGCCGGCGGCTACGGCACCGTCGGAACAGCGCTAACCCGACTCGCAGCAGCCGAATGGCCCCTGCTGCTGACGGGGGAGGAACCCTGATCGCGGTAGCCATTTGATCAGCAGCAACGTTCCCGGTGAGCAACAAAAAGTGACAGTGCAGAAGTGGGACCTCAAACAGGCGGAGCCGTTTGCCGCCAAGGTCCGGGCAGTCATCAGCGCCGTCAATGACCCCGATGACAGGGTGCTCCGCGCTGCCGTCGGCGCCGGGATTCCGTATGTTGATGTCACCCGTTGGACCAGCCGCGTTACCCGGGCACTCACCCAGGCCACCCTCCTGCGGCCAACCGCTCCTGTACTGCTGAGCTCGGGTTGGATGGGCGGGGGGGTCACCAACATCGTCGCAGCAGCCTTGGCCCAGGATGCAGGCGGCGGGGGGGACCGGATCGACGTCGCAATCCGTTACGACATCAACGATCAGGCAGGAGCCGATTCAGTGGACTTCATGGACCGGCTGGGACTGGACTATGAAGTACGCAAAGGCGGTCAGGCTGCGTCGTACGCCCCCTGACTGACGCGCGCTGGGTGGACATTGCCGGGCACCGAACCAAGGTGGCGCGGCTCGACACACCTGAACAGTTCACGTTGCCACTGACTATCGGTGCGGGATCGGTGGCAACCCGGATTGGGTTCAGTTCCAATACATCCACGACGGCGTTGCTCGCCGCGCGTGCGGTGGGACTGTTCCGCTGGGGGTAGCGGGGAACGGTGGGCGCCGCTGCGTCGCTCGTTGCTGTATTCGCCCGGCTCAGGCGGAACGGCACATATACGCATAGATGTGAAAGGTCCGGCCGGAACACGAACTGCGGTTATTTCCGATCCGCAAGGCCAGGCGCATTTGACCGCGCTGGGTGGATTGCTGGGTCTGCACACAGTGCTTGCAGAGGGCGCGAGGGCCGGCGTTTCGTTCCCCCCCGAATCCGCACCGGATCCTGTGTCCCGGCTCGCGGAACTTGAATCACACGGTGTGACAATATTGAGGTCATGACCGAAAGCAAGGGCGCCCTGCGAAAGGCGGCGCTCCTTGACGCTGCGGAAGAAGTTCTGGTCACCAAGGGCAATGCCAACGCGGCAATGCGGGACTTCGCCACAGCTGCCGGGGTACGGATCGGCACTTGCAGCATTACTTCCCTACGCGGGCAGACCTGATCCGGGCGGTCCTTGAGCGAAGCCTGGAGAACTCATTGCAGCGGCTCGCGGAGGAGGCCGGGCTCGACCTTGGTGCAAGCTCGGTGGAAGGCCTGACCCGGGATGATTCGCGTCGGCTTCTGACGGCACTGCTGCACGAACACTCCGCCCTTGAGGACGTGAAGATGCACCTGGAGATCTGGGCCTTGGCCTCCGCGGATCAGCAGGCGGCGAATGCGTTGAGGAGCTTCTATGCGCAGTATGCGGCTCATGTGGGCGGTGTTGTGCGGCGGGGGGGAGGCCGGACTTACCGGAGCCGGAACTTCACGGTGTCGCTTCCGCGATCGTGAGCCTCTTCGAGGGGGGCGGCTGTGACACGCTCGGACATCGCGGGCTTGCGAACTGAGCCCGGCGACGAAGCCATCATCCGCACGGCACAATGGTTGATCCACGGACAGGAACCCGCCCAGTGACTCATCTTGTGCCCACTCCGGCCCAACTCCGCTGGCAGCAGCTGGAGTTCGGCGTCTTCATCCACTTTGGCATCAACACCTTTGCCGGCAAGGAGTGGAGCGACGGCACCGTTCCGGCGTCGGATTTTAACCCGACGGAACTCGACGCCGGCAGCTGGGTCCGCACGGCGAAAGAGGCAGGTGCGAGGTACCTGATCCTGACCGCCAAGCACCACGACGGATTCTGTCTTTGGCCGACGGCAACCACTGACTATTCAGTTACGTCCTCGCCGTGGCGCGCCGGGGGGGAAGGGGACGTCGTCCGCGAAGTGGCGGACGCCTGTGCGGAGCAGGGGGGGATCGGTCTGGGTCTCTACCTGTCCCCATGGGACCGGAACGCTGATTGTTATGGCGACCCCGCCGCCTACGACGATTTCTACGTCCAGCAACTCACGGAACTCTGCACGGGCTACGGTCCGCTCATGGAGTTGTGGTTCGACGGCGCAGGCTCGGTGGGTCGTGAGTATGACTGGGACCGGATCATCGCTGTAGTTAAGGAACACCAGCCCCACGCCATGATCTTCAACATGGGCCAGCCCACCATTCGCTGGGTAGGTAACGAGAACGGACTGGCGTCTGATCCCGTGGACTACGTTGTGGACCGCACATCCGACACCCAGTACACGGACTCCAGCTCCGGGCTGCATGCCGAACACTACTTGCCGCCGGAATGCGATGTCTCCATCCGTCGCGGCTGGTTCTGGCATCCGGACGAACCGAAATCCGTGGAGCACCTGCTCGCCATCTATTACCAATCGGTGGGAATGGGTGCGAACCTCCTCCTGAACCTGCCTCCCGATACCCGTGGACTCATTCCGGACGAGGATTCCGCGAGGCTCAAGGAGTGGAAGGCTGAACGGGATCGTCGTCTCTCCGGTGCTGTGGAAGCGTCGGTTGAAAATCACGACGGCGGAGCGACCCTGAGGTTTCCGTCTCCCGTCACGTTCAACCATCTGGAGCTGGTGGAGGACTTACGTACCGGACAGCGAATTACCCGTCATGTGGTGTCCAATGATGGAGCCGACCTTCTGGACGCGATGACTGTGGGGGGGAACCGGCGGATCCATCAGCTGCCGGCTGTTACTGCATCGGAGTTGCATGTGAAGGTATCGGGTGACGGCGGACGCCTGGTCTCCGCACGGTTTATGGAGGCGCTTTGGAGGCTGGAGTCCCAGCCATCCCCCGAAGGCTACGAAGCCCCAACGGACGCGCCGGAATAGTTCTCCGTTCCCTTCTGCACGCCGACCTGTACCCCCCCGAATTGCTGTGGCCGGTTGCCGGGAGCTAATAATGTCGGTGGCTGCTGCCAGAGTTAGGGCATGGAGCGGATTGGGGGATAAGCAGGCGGGCGCGGTGGTGGCGGATGCGCCTGTTCCTGCCTCGTCTCCCGGCCCGACGTCTCGGGTCCCGACGCGGCCCGGCGCGGTTCCGGCTGGCTCTGTGAGTGGGGACCTGATTGAGCAGTTGCGGGTTTTGGAGGAGATGAAGTCGGCCATTACGCTTTGCAGGCGCGGGTTGCTGTGGCTTTTGATCTTGCCCAGCGTGCCGAGCAGGCCGAGGCGGG
>BBFS01000102.1 GCA_001313365.1 Paenarthrobacter nitroguajacolicus JCM 14115 | reverse complement strand
AGGGCATTCGAGACGGCCGTGCCGTTCTCCGCTGAAAACAGGTTCTCCCCCGACGCGGCGATCACCAACCGCCGGAAACGGGTGGGGGGGTGCTCGGCGGCAAGCCGCAGAAGCAGCTTGCCACCGAGCGAGAATCCGACAGCATCGAGACAGCGTGGCGCTCCAGCGTGCACCAGACCTGGTCCGCAATTTCCGCATAGTCAGTGGGCCGGTCAGAGGTGACGCCCGGACTGTGCCCAGGGAGGGCCACGGGTATTAGAGTGCGGCCTTGTGCCAGCAGCTCGCCTTCGAGCCAGGTTCCCCCCCGCCAGGTCCTGTCGTAAGAACTCCCCCCCCATCCGTGCACAAGCGCCACAGGTGGCAGGCTTTGTTCTTCGCGCTGGATCGGCATCGCGTTCATGTCGCAGGCCTCAACATGACCGAATCGTTCCCCTCGGCCACGAAGCCGCCTCCAGCCGCCGATGGGCGATCAACAGGTAACCATCGTCCGAAACAAACGTATCCTCGACGTCGCACACCGCTTGGGGAAGCTCCAGAGCAACAGGTAGCGGGCCGTGCCCGGCATGCAGGACCAGAGAATATCTGGCCACGATTCGGGAGTCGTCCCGCCCGCTGACCTGCAGGTTGGACACAAGATGTCGGGACACGCGGTCGCCGCGGCGCGGCGGGCGGCATACCCCCCCTCTGCAATGGCCGGTCGTCCGGACATCGTCATCGCCGGCATCTCGCATATCCCATCGGGACGAAAGAAGGTCTCGCCGCCGTCGCCGTTCTCGTGATCAACGTTCCACCAACTTGCGTGGACGAGCTCGGAGACGGAAGCGAGCAGGGCGGCCTGATGCGTTCCGCCACCGACCTGTGATCGCATGGTCGACTCCTAGGAGCCCTGGGTCATGAACGTCTCGGGCATGTTGTAAGCCCAGCCGTTCATGATTTCCGGGAACTTCTCCGGGCTGGTCTCGGCAATAAAGAATTCAGAGTCCTCGAACTCGTTCATGCCAGCGCTGAACTCATTGCGGTTGCCCGTAGGATCGAAAGCGTACGCAAAGCAATTGGTGCCGAAGCCTTGGGTGTCACGGTCTACCCCCCCGCCCATGTGACGTCCCGGACCGAACTCCCACCGGTTTCCGGTTTCGACCAACCGGTCCGAGAGTCGGAAGTAGTGGTTTCCGTCTTCCACAGCGAAGGCGATGTGGTGCAGGCGGTCGGACTTACGCTGAGCCTGCATGTAGGCCAGGTCGTGGTCCATCTTGGTGGCGCGCATCCACGAGGCGGCCCAGTTACCGGCGATAGTCAGAGCCAGAGACTGTTTGAACCCGAGCACCATCTTCATGAACTCCGAGAACTCGCGAGGGTCAGCCTCGCCCAGGAGATTGATGTGGTCAATATCAGTGGGACGGAATCCGCCGTCGGAAGTCATTTCGGTGACACCGGCGCGCCGGTTGCCATCAGCTACCACGAACTCCATGCGGTGGCCACTGGGCAGGTCAAACCCGAGGATTTCATCGTGGCCGGGCCGGTCAGGGCTGCGGTACTTCTCATACTCCACGCCATTGCTGGACAAGCGGTGGACGATTTCCTCAAGATCGTCTGCGTGGTCGACGCCGAAGGCGAAGCTTTCAATGCTTTGACCTCCTGCGATGAGGGTCAGGTCGGCCGCGTCACCGGAGCAGGCCAGCAGGGCACGGTCTTTGTTTTTATCCAGTACGGTCAGGCCGAGCACCCCCCCCTCGTACCATTCCAATGCCTGGCCGAGTTCCTCGACCCGGACAGCAGCGTGATCGATACGGTTAATTGCCATTTTGTTCTCCTAAGGATTGTCTTACTTGTTGGTAATTCAGGGTTGAGGGGTGGAACCGGGATGCACGAAGTCGAATCCCGCCAGTGCCAGGAGTTCGACCACATCGGAATGGGCAAATTTTCCTTAACGTGCCGTGTGCTGCACTGGCGGTTCTGAAAGCGGTTCCCGGAAGTGCCTGATAGTGGTTCTCCGGGCGACGTTCGGGTACTCCGCAGCATTGATGACCCATCCCGGTTGGTCTGAGAAGTCAGCACGGGGGGGCGGGCAGAAGATGTCGATCAAGTGGTTGCGCACGTGGCCGACGGACTGACTGGTATGGATCGCCCGCGGGGGGGATGATCGCCACCGAGGGGGGGCTGCCGAGGAGACGGTGCTCGTCTTCGCGCCATTCCGCGACACGGGATGTCCAGGGGCTGCGGACGTGGTGGATGTACTCGCCCTCAACCGCCAGGGAGCATTGCTCGAAATCGGAGTGGGAATGCGGGGAGAGTGCATCCGGATTACGGGGTCCCTGGTCCGGATCGAACCAGTTGACCATGAAGGTCCTGGACTGGAAGATCCGGCCGAAGCGCGAAGGCTCGTAGGGGGTAATCCTCGATGCGGTAGGCCCGGACCCCGGGGTCGCCGAGGGGGGCAGGCCACGGCTGGAAAGGGGCAACGTGGGGGTGAGCCTGGGCGTAGTCCCCCCCGGCGTTGCGGGAAGCGTCCGACAGGTCCTCGGCCCGGCACGAGAATAGTCGGACCATCGGGCCGTTCCGGCGAATCTCAATCTCGCTGTCTCCCGCCGGCACCACGACAAGGGCTGGCCCTGTGACCTCACGGTCCTCAGCGCCAGCTGCCACACTGACCACTCCTGCATGGTCGAGTAGCAGCACCACATATTCGTCTCCCTGGTCCTTGCGGGCGAAGGCGTCACCTTCCACGGCCCAGGAGTAGGCGAGCACAAAGTTCTGCCCACGCACCCACCAGGTCCGGCTGCCCGGACCTGAAATCTCATCGGGTTCCAGCTGACTGAAATCGAAGAAAGCAGGGTCGGCGCATGCCACATCGCCTGCCGGCTCTACGGGAGTCAGGCGTGAGCGGAGGTTCTGGGGATCGTAGGTCATCACGTTCTCCAAACAGTGGAATTGAAATGGGGCTGGCAGTCCTCGTGTGGCCGCTGCAGCATCAAGGGTGTTGCGTAATAGCGAAGGATCGTCATCGGTCCCACGCCATCGGAAACGGGCGTGCTGATGCCGGCGATTTCCCTGACTGCATCAAAAACATGACCTACCGGCCCCGCGGGGCACGGTAGGGCAGGTCTCTACTACTGCTTGGGGGGGTAGAACGAGCGGCTTAGCATGCCGGCACAGTTGAACTACACGAGCACGCCGGGTTCCTTTGTAAGGTCGCGCCGGCGGCTGTCCTGCTTGTAGGGGGGGCAGGGGCGACGGTGGCCCGGATCTCGGTCTGCGGTTCGCCAGGTTGGCCCCAGAGAACCGTCACTTCGGTCCCGGGGGGGTGCTGTGCTCCACGTCGATGAATGACAACGACAAAACCTTCTTGAACCATCTGCTGTAGCCCGGGTGCGTCGCATGACCGATCTTTTGGCCGTCTTTGACGATCCAGTCGGTCCACGCCGAAACCCACTGGTTCTCGGGCAGGTCCAGCTGCTGGTAGACGGGCCCCCTCGCCGTACAGGGAGGCGTGAATGCGCTTCATGTCATCGCTGTTGAACTCCAGCGTCACGACGGTGCGGCGGGGGGATTGGCCATCTCCTTCTCCAAAGCCTCTCGGCCCGGGAAGTCGTGGTCAAAGGCAATGTTGCGCCCCCATCCCATTTCGATAGGGCTGCGGTAGAGCTCTTCAATGTCAGGCCCGTCCCAACTGCCCGTGAAGGTGGTGGCGAAGTTGTAACGCAGCGGTCCACTAAAAGGCGTCGGTTCCCACTCGGGCGGGAGGCTCTCGTCCATGAAGCGGAAGTAATCAGCCTTACTCTCATCAGAGAGTGCATTCATGAAGTGCATCCCACCCGTTGGATAGCATGCCTCGAGATGGTTGATCATGAACGTCCGGGTCCCAAGGCGCCGCATCCCGAAATCCTTACCCGCTTCCAGGATGGCCTCCAGGACCTTCTGATGGTTCTCGATCGGCCCCTGCACTTCGAAGCCGACTTCCCCTGCCATGCCCTGCCGTAGGAACATGACGTCCTCGCCGCGGATGGTCCCGTACTTGGTGGACATGAACTTCACGTCCAGCAGGTTGGCGTCCGTGAGCCGCTCCATCACGGCCAGGGACTTGGGCCCGGAAATTTGAAACTTGTGCGTGATCGGGAAGGTGATTTCCACGTCGTATCCGCCTCGGTGGGCGTTGTACAGCGTCCATTGCGGCGTCCCGACTGATACTCGAAGTCATCCTCCCAGTGACGGAGGAGGATGCCTTCAGAGATCACCTTGCCGTCGTCGTTGCACTGGATAACATGCTTGGCCTTGCCGACCGGAAAATTGACGAAGTTGTTGACCGACAAATCCCGGAAGAGCTTCAGTGCATCGGGGGGGCCTTTGACTCGGATCTGCGGAACAAAGGACCAGTCACCGACGTAGCAGTTCTCGTGCCACGACAACTGCTCATCCATCCACCCGGAGTTCTCGGACGGCCCATAACAGGGAAGTAGGGCACCGGGGGGGGTCGACCCGTGAAAGCGCGAAACTGCGCTGCATCGGTCATACGAATCCTCCTTGAATCGTGATTCCGACCACATCGGCCGGATACAAATGACACTAGGCCCGGCCCAGCCCCCCCGGCGCCCCCCCTCGGACAACCCCTGGGCTTTGAATCCCCCCCGGGGGCCGCCCCCCCGCCGGGGGGGAGAACACTAGGCGACCCAAGTTGCCCGGCAGCGGCATCACCGCACCCTGCCGCAACTGACGTCCACCCGGCTAAATGCCTGCCCTGGTTCTGATCCTGGGGGTACCCTCGGGCCTTACCGCCCTTCCTATACGTTTGGTCCGGGACAGGCCGGCAGAAACAAGGAACCAGTGCTCTGGTTCCCCCAAGAATTGGAGCAGCCACAAATCAGTGATTGATCCGGGACTTCGGCACGCACATGCCGCCCAGGCAACCCCGGGGGGGCCAAATCCCACCCGGTGGACTGCTCCTTTGGGTCGCATTCCCGGGGGGTCCCCCTATCCCGTCAGGAAACCTGTCCGGGAGTAACATGAAAGCCGTGGTGACGGGCCAGAGACGAAGGAGTCAATGAGAGGGATGCCGGATATCGACCAAGGCGAAATTCCGTCGGCCCAGGAGAACCTCCAGCCGGTCCCGTACAGGGGACCGATCACAATACCGCTCCTCGAACGCCAAGAGCAGGTGAGCGCGCTCGCGGATCTGCTGCGTCACGGCCTTAGTGGGTCCGGGCAACTGGCGGTTATCCAAGGACCGGCGGGGGGGATCGGCAAGACACGGCTTCTGGAGGAAACGCAACTACTGGCCCGCGATCTTGATGCTGAAGTGCTCAGCGCGCGTGGAGGTGAACTGGAGCAGGGGGCATCCCTTGGGGCTAGTGCTCCGGTTGCTGGAACATCGCATTTCCAAGGCCTCGGAAGACGAGCTGCCGATCCTGTTCCGCGGTCAGGCAGGCTTTCTGAAGGGAATGCTCACCGGTTCCTGGAGTGAGAGCACTACAGCCGTGAACGATGAGTTCGCACTAATGCACAGCCTCTACTGGCTAATGGTGAACCTGGCGGACCGCAGACCTCTGGTCCTGCTAGTTGATGACCTGCAATGGGCCGATGAACAGTCGCTGCGGTTCTTCCTCTATCTCGCCCAGCGGTTGCAGGATCTGCCGATAGTACTGGCCGCCGCCGTGCGGAGCGGGGGACCCGGCCGCCGAGAACGACCTCTTCTCACGTCTGATGCTGCAGGCCGATCTTTCCCTTCGTCTTCAGGAGCTCACCGTCGACGGTGTGCGCCAGTTCCTTCAGGCGTCGCTGCCGCCGGAGAGCAAACCGGACGGGCTTGTGGAAGAAACCTGGTCTGCCACGCGCGGGAATCCATTTCTCCTGCGGGAGGTGGCCTCCACACTGAAGCACCGGCAAGCCGGCCTTCAAGGTCAAACTTTTCCGGCCGATACGGCTCCTGACAAGGTAGCGCGCAGCATAATGCTGCGGATTTCCACGCTGGGCGCGGATGCCGCAGCGCTGGCCCGCGCCGTCTCCGTACTGGGCACCTCCACTTCGCTCACCATCGCCGCGCAGGTAGCCGGGCTCTCCCCCCAGAGGCAGCCCTCGCCGCCGCTGAACGGCTGACGGCCGCCCAAATCCTCACCTTAGGCAATGAACTATCTTTTCACCATCCCCTCTTCCGCTCCGCGGTGTATCTCAAGTACAGCGCTGATGAAAGGGCGAGCGCCCACCTGGCCGCCGCCCGGCTGCTTCACCTCGCAGGGGCCCGACAAGAAGACGTCGCGCTGCACCTGATGCGGGCAACACCGGTATTCGAAGACTGGGCGTCGTCCTCATTGCATGCCGCAGCCCGCAGCGCCGGCCAGAAGGGCGCACCCGTCTCTGCCGCAGGCTTCTTGCGTCGGGCTCTCGAATTCCGTGATCCGGACGATGTGGGCAATGCCCGCCTGCTCATCGATCTGGGAATCATGGAAGCTGCCACAGGCGAGACCGAGGCTCTTACGCACCTCGAACGGGCCCTTGATATTCTTGACGATCCGGCCGAGCGCGCCCTGGCAATGTATGCCCTGGGACAAACGCTGTTCCGTTACGGCCGTTCACCCGAAGCTCTCACGATATTTCGCCGCGGCGCCGATGACTTCGCCAATTACGACCGGGAGCTCAGTCTGCGGTTCGAGGCAGGCTACCTCGCCTCGTCTGCATACCTCGTCGGCGGGCCCCGCGAGGCGTTCGTCCGGGTTGCCTCAATGACGTCGGGCCTGGCGATGGATGATCCTGGCATGTTAAGCCCGGCGGAACGCTTATTGGTGTTGCATCTGGCCGTGTTCCGCGCCATGTCAGAACCCGGCTCGGCGCAGCACGCCGACCTGGCGCTGCGCGTCCTGGGAGACGGGCTGCAGCTGTGGCGTGAGACATCCGACGGTATGGCACTCAGCCATACCGTTCTGGCCCTGACTTGGTGCGGAGCGCCGCGTGATGCCGTCACCGTGGCAGACAAGGTACTGACCGATGCCCGGCTGCGCGGGGACTCCCTTATCTTCGCCGAAATTTCGCTCGCGCGGGGGGGCCTGGCTATGTACGCCCGCGGCCGGGTAAATGAAGCCATGGCCGATGCCCAGGCCGCAATCATCGGCATGAGCCGGGGGCTGGAACTCCACAGTTCCGGCACCACAAGGCCTCCTGGCATACTGCCACCTGGACCGCGGAGAAATCGACGAAGCCTCAGAGGTACTGAAAGAAGCAGAAAAAGGACTGCGGGACGAGCAGACCCGTACCCTGAATGTGTGGTTCTACATGGGCCGCGGCCGCCTCCGAGCCGCCCAAAACGACGGCCAGGGGGGCATGGGAGGACTTCCTTCAGGTTGGCCAGTTACTGGAAGCCAACGGTTACACCAATCCCGGATACATGCTACTTCCGTGGCGATCCCAGGCTGCGCTGGCCGCCCATAAGCTGCGACGAACCGCAGACGCTCAAGCACTTGTCGACGAGGATATCGCCCTGGCCGAACGGTTCGGCCTGACGTCCACTCTGGGCGCCTCACTGCGATGCAAAGCGATGATTGCAGATCCCGTACCGGACATCGATCTCCTTCAACGGTCGGTCACGGTCCTCGACACAATAGATCCCTCGCTTCTGGAACTGGCCACCAGCCTGTTGGAGTTCGGCGCGGCCCAGAGGCGGGCAGGAGAGCGGGTCCGATGCCGCAACACGCTCCGCCGCGCTTTGGATCTTGCGCACCAGGCCGGGGCGACGGCAATCGGCAAACGAGCCCACGAAGAACTTCTGGCCGCGGGCGCGCGACCCCCCCGCCGTCCAGTCATTCAGGGACCTAACGCCTTAACCCCCCGAGCGAGCACCGCATCGCAGACCTCATGACCCAAGGCATGACCAGCCGTCAGATCGCCGAGCAACTCTATCTGACCCTGAGCACCGTGGAATGGCACCGGCGCAACATCTACCGCAAGCTGGACGTCAACTCCCGGCAAACGTTGAAGGCCGCACTGTCCGGGCAGCCCCTGGACACCGAAGGGTGAGTGAGCCTGCAGCGCTGGCGTGGCGTTTTGCCAGACCCTGGCCGCGGAGGTCATCGAGGAGCTGGACCAGGACCCCCGACTCCCCCCAGCTCTCGAGCTTAAGTCCGGCAGCCGCTTGACCGTTGATCAAAATCCAACTGGACAAATTGGCGTGCACTGAGACGGCAGCACCCCAAACACGGTCCAGATCTAAAGGAAACGACGTGCTCTCGGCAGGCGTAGACCCGACTTCGGAGCGTCAGGCTACCCATTCCATGGCACGGGATGTATCTCGGCCGCGGCTTCGTTGGGGGCAGCACGGAAGACATCGCCGCGGCGTTTTCGTCTACCGCATCCAGCGTGTTCTTGGCCATCTTGAAGCGAAGGTCACCGGTTAGTTCCTCTGGACAAATCCAGCTTGGTAGCCGAGTGCGGCCTCGAACATTTGCCGCTCATCCGCTCCGTCAGCAGCCAGCCACAGTATTGATGAATCCGGCATGGCAGCGTCGATCACCCCCCCGGAACGGATGTACTTTCCGTGCCGATGTAGCTGGACCGGGACGCCAACGAGATTGCTCCACTCGCTACACAAAAAGGCCGACAACATTTCTCTCCTTTCAATCGCTATGCCATGCCCGCCGCAGGGCTCCGATACGGCATGGCGCCGCTCTCAGGTCGCGTCCTGCGGGACCTGCGGTGGCGGCGGTCCTTAGTCGCGCTCCGGAGCGAGTTCGTGCTGCTAAGGGGGGGGTGGGAGGCTCTGGTTCTGATTAGCGTGAAAGCAGCAGAGCCTCGCCTTGGCCGCCTCCACCACACAGTGCGACGGCGGCTTCCCGCTTCCTCGGCGCATCAGTTCGTGGACGGCGGAGACCACGACCCGCCCGCCGGAGGCCCCGAGGGGGGGTGTCCGAGGGCTATTGCTCCGCCGTTGACGTTGACGCGGTCCATGCTGATGCCGAGCAGGGCCGCTGAATGCAGGGCTACTGAGGCGAATGCCTCATTGATCTCGATAAAGTCGAGCTCCTCGACTTTCCAGCCTGCTCCGGCCAAGGCTTTCGTAATGGCACGTGCGGGTTTGTCGGGCAGTGAGGTGTCAGGCCCGGCAACCTGGCCTGGAGCTCCCACGGTCGCGAGGATTTCGAGTCCGTGGGTCTCGGCGTACTTCCGCGTGGTCAGAACAACAGCGGCCGCCCCGTCGTTGAGTGGGGGGAGGCGTTGGCAGCGGTCACGGTTCCTTCAGGGGAGAAGGCGGGTTTTAGCCGGCTTAGCACTTCGATGGTGGTGTTAGCCCGAATTCCCTCGTCGCTCGTTGCCAGTACCGCCTCACCGCGGCGCTGTGGAACTTTCACGGGAGTAATCTCAGACTGGAACAGTCCGTTGTCCTGGGCGGCCGCTGCCCGTTGGTGCGATGCCAGTGCGGCCTTATCCTGGTCGGCCCTTGAAATCTGTAGTTCCTCGTTGGCCCGGTCGGTGACCGATCCCATGGATTCGTGCTCGAAAGCGTCGATCAGCCCGTCAAGCGCGGCGGAATCGAGGAGGGTGCTGTTGCCATACAGATGGCCGGAGCGGAAGCCCGGCAGCAGGTGCGGTGCGTTGCTCATTGACTCCTGGCCGCCTGCGACAGCCACCTCGGCTTCGCCCAGACGCAGCATACGGCTCGCCTCAATGATGGCGCTCAGTCCGGAAAGGCAGACTTTATTCACTGTGGTGGCGTGGGCATGGAGGGGGGGATGCCCGCCGCTGCTGCAGCCTGGCGAGCCGGGTTCTGGCCGGAGCCAGCCTGGAGGACCTGCCCCATGATCACTACGTCGACCATGTCGGGTGCGATGCGTGCCTTGTCCAGGGCTCCTGCGATTGCGGCTCCCCCCCCAAGCTCCACGGCGGATAAGGCTGCGAGTTGCCCCCCCATCAGTTTGCCCTGTGGTGTCCGTGCCGCTCCTACGATGACAATGTCCTGGCTGCGGTTCATTCGTGCTCCTGTAAGTAATGGGAATAGTGGTTTGACGCGTAGCGGCAGCTACCCCCCCCGGGTGGGTACTACCGGGTGCAGATCCGGTCTGAAGCTGCTGCCGGTTTCCCGGTCAAGCAGCGGGGGTCAGGCCTCCGGTATGCGCTGGATAATTGGCCCCCCCGAGAATCATGCAGAGGTCGATTTGTTCCGGCCCCCCCGTGACCACGCCCTCGCGGAGCATATGCGCCGCTTCATCTGCCATTGCTGACAGGATTCGGGCGCGTACGTCGTCTGCCGCAGCGGACTTTGCCGCGGGCAGGAGGCGGGACGCTCCGGAACGATACTGCCGTCGTCGGCAAGATATCCGGGCAGCCCCCTCCTGTGCCACCCGCGAAAGGCTGCGGCTGAGGGGGGGAATCGCTCCGGATAGGCGTCGTGCAGGCTTTCACAGATATGCAGTTGGACCCGCGGACCGATAAATTGCAGGAGCCGCAGCGGTGTCATCGGCAGCCCCCCCACCGGGTCCAGGGCGTGGTCCACGGTGAAGGGGTCCGATCCGTCGTCGATGAGTTGAAGGACTTCGCTGAAGAGACGGGTCAACAGGCGGTTAACGACAAATCCGGGACGGTCCTGGACGAGAACCGGTGTTTTGCCCAAGGCCCTGGCGAGGGCGAAGGCCTTCTCGACTGTGGTGGATGACGTGTTGACCCCTTGGACAATTTCTATCAGGGGGGGAGCACGGCGACGGGGTTGAAGAAGTGGAAGCCGATCAGCGGCCGGGATGCTGTAGGCCAGTTGCCTGGTCATCGATCGACAGGGCAGAGGTGTTGGTCAGGAGTAGCGTGTCGGGTGCAACGATGCGTTCAAGTGTGCTCCAGACCTGCCGTTTGACCTCGAGCTGTTCGAAGACTGCTCGATGACGATGTCGCAGGGGTAGAAGTCTTCAAGCCGGACCGTGCCGTGGATTCTTCCGCGGATCTCGTCCCGGCGCTCAGCTGTGAGGCGTCCGCGGTGCACGGAACGGTCGAGTTGGGCAGTGACCCGCTCGAGGGCTTTGTCGACCCGTTCCTGGTCGAGATCATTGATCAGCACGTTGGCGGTGGTGTGCTCGGCGAAGACGAGGCCAATTGCACAGCCATCAGCCGCCTCCGACCACACCGACGTTGGCCAGTTCCAAGTCGTTGCGGGCCCGGTTGTTTTTTCGCGCTTCCTGCAGGATGTCAAAGGCATAGATGCTCGCGCGGCTTTCGTTTGATTGCAGCAGCGTGGCAAAGGTCGTGATGGTGTCGTCGCGGATCGGGTCCTCCCCTGTGGCGAGGCGGACGCTTGTGCGGTCGCAGGACTGCCTTCGGGCACTCCTGCAGCACGTTCCTGTTGCTGCCAGCGTGCCAGGAGGTCGGTGACGGCGGCGGCGGCCGGTACGGTGTCGCGGGAGTGCTCGACGGCGGATCCCGCGCCTGTTTCCTTGGCATGGTTCCTGACCGGGCTCACATTGTCGAGGACGTCGTTGGTCCATTGGAGGGCGGCTTCGAGTAGGTCCTCGTCGTCCAGTACGACATCGACGATGCCCTCTTCCAGTGCGGCGGCGGCCGTCAGATGCTTGCCGTTCAGCGAGTTCGTCACAGCGATGTGCTTTGTTCGGGTGGGCCCTATCAGGCGGGCCAGGGAGGTTAGTCCTCCCCCAGCTGGAATGAGCCCGAGGCTAACCTCCGGAAGGCCAAGGGCTTTCACGGAAGCTGCTGCGGCTCGATAGTCGGCGCGTAGCGCCAGTTCCAGTGCTCCGCCCAAGGCCGGACCCTGGATGACGGCAACGGTGGGCACCTTCAGTCGGGTGATGGCGTCGAAGATGTCGTATCCGCGGGTGGCTATGGCTGCCCCCGTCCTCCCACCGGGCCGACGTGCGGAATTCGTCGAGGTCGGCGCCGGCGCCGAACACTCGTCCGGTGCCGTGGAAGATGACGGCGTCCACGCTGGACGCGTCAAGGGTCCAGAGGCTTCGGCTAACTCCGCAAGGGCAGGGGCAGACCAGGTGGTAAGCGCGCCGGTGGCTGGTTGGAACTGCAATATGGCGAAACGGCGGTTGGACACCACTCGTTCACTAAGAATCGTCCGGGTGGGTGCAGCGGTAGTCACGTGTCTCCTTTGGTAGCACGTCAGTGTGCTGAACGAGTTGTTAGCGCTACGTAAGCCTGTTGTCGGGCAGCCGAGGCTGGCGCAGATGGTTGGTTGTTGTGCTATTTGCGGCTTTTCAGCCTTGACATGTATTCGCCCGCGAACCGCCGGGGGGGTTCCTCCCCTGTCCATGCCTGCGTCACTAAGGCCGCGTGGTCCGCCATGGCTTCCCGTATCCGTCTGCTGGCATCGGCCCGGAGCATCTGCTTATGCAGGCCGAACGTCTGGGCCGGTGTAGAGGTAAACTGCCGGGCGATCTCCAAAGCTCGCCGTTCGACGTTGCCCTGGGTTGTAACTTCATCGATCAGTCCCAGTGCGAGGGCCTCGTCTGCCTCTACCGTCCGCCCTGACAATACGAGCCCTGCCGTGCGGGTACCGGCGGTGAAACGCAGTGCCTCCAAACTCGCAGGCGGCACAGGCAAGCCGACGATAGCTCCGTGACGCCAATGCGGCCCTGGGCCATGACCCGGTAGTCGCAGGCGGCAGCAAGCAGGCAGGCCCCCCCGGCAATGGTATGACCTGTGAGAGCGGCGACCACGGGCACTGGCAGCTCGAAAAGCGTGTGCACCAGGGAGTCCAACTCGGTTACAAAGGCCCTGGTGTAGTCCAGGTCGTTCTCCAGCAGGCGGGTGAGGTCCACCCCGGCGGAAAAGATCCGGTCAGTGCCAGTGATGACAACGCCCTTGGCCGTGCCAAGGTCTTGGACCTGCAGGGCGATGGCACGAATGAGATCCAGGTCGAACGCGTTGACCTTGCCGTGGTTGATCCGCATGACCATAAGGGGTCCGTTGTGTTCGACAGCGAGCATGAAGTTCCTAACATCCGAGTGGGGCGTGGGTGGAGTGAGAGGTGGCTGCCTTGGGGCATCGGTATCGGCGCGGGTGGGTCCTGATTCTTCGATCACACAGCCGGAACCTGGTCGAAAGCAGGGATCTTGGTTGCGGCTTTGCCTTAAGAGAGAGCATGGCCCTTGCTTCTTCGGGTGAGGCGATTTCCTTGCCCAGGTCTTTCAGAACTTCGACCATCTTGTGCACTTGCTGTGCGTTCGACTCCGACTTCACGCCCTTGCGGATGAAGAGGTTGTCTTCCAAGCCAACCCGGACGTGTCCACCAAGCCAGGCGCTGTGGGTAGCGAACTGGAACTGGCTTCTCCCCGCAGCAAAGGCGGAGAAATGATAGTCGTTCCCGAAAAGTTTGTCGGCGACGGCGATCATGTGGGTGAGGTTCATGTGGTCTGCACCGATGCCGCCGAGGATCCCGAATACGCCTTGAATCAGAAAGGGGGGGCTTTGCCAGCCTCGTTCGGCAAAGTGAGCGAGGGTATAAAGATGACCGATGTCGTAGCACTCGAACTCGAATCTTGTTCCGCCGCCCTCGCCGAGCTCGCGGAGGGCGTACTCGATCTGATCGAACGTGTTTTGGAAAGGGTGGGAGTAAGAGTTCTGCACATAGGCTTTTCCCAGTCGTACCGCCAATTGGTGATCTTGTCCGCAATACCCGAGAACACGAAGTTCATTGACCCCATGTTCAATGACGCGAGTTCGGGGCTGAACGTGGCCGCCGCTGAGAGCCGTTGCTGTATCGACATGGACGTTGACCCTCCAGTGGAGATGTTCAACACCGCGTCGGTCTCCTGTGCCACACGGGGGGGAAGGAACTGCTCGAAGACCTCCGGTTCAAAGGCCGGGCGCCGTCCTTCGCATGCCGGGCATGCAGGTGGATGATCGCGGCACCCGCTTGTGCTGACTCCACAGCAGCGTCGCCAATTTGGTCTGGTGTGATCGGGAGGAACTCGCTCATCGATGGAATGTGGATCGATCCGGTGACAGCCGTGGAAATGATGACTTTTTTCGTGGGAATCATGATTGGTGTGCCTCTCCATTGGGGGCCGGTAGCATTGCACCGGTCATAACTGATAGTTGCGTACCGATATTCGAGGTTTTGTCCAGGTTGCGTCTGGGTTCGGGGGCAGCGGTATCCGAAAGTCGTCCCCCCCCTGCATTTACGCCCGCCCTGCAGAAGGACCGAACGGCCCGGAACGGGCCTGAAGAACCGGACGTGGGCGATTTCCAACACCACGCATGAACGCGGCGATATGCGTCACGTCGTCACGGTCACCGTGACGTCACCTACCCCCGAGATGCTGCCGGATACGACGCCAGAGGGGGGGGCAGCCGCCACGCCAGCCCGAGCGCACCCGAGAGCACAACCTCCCCCGGCCCGGAGCGGAACACCCAGGTCCCGGGCGAACTCCGCGAGCCACGCGACAGCAAGGAAGGGATCCCCCATCGAGTCCGCGCCGGACCCGACGAACGAAAGCTCGTCGTCGACGAGAACTTCCACATGGGACCCACGCAGATCAATACCCTGTGGACGGACGCGCTCGTCCCCCAGCACGAACGCAGAACCGCAGGCGTTGTCAGCGACAAGATCCACCTGTGTGATGTCCCAGTTACGGATCCTGCTGTCGGCGATCTCGAAGGCGGGAGCAATCCATCGGGTCGCCCGCAGAACATCGTTTCGCCCGATTGCCCCCCCCGCTTGGACAGCGCGCCAACATCCTCACCAAGGAGGAAGGCCACCTCTATTTCGATCTTAGGGTCGAGAAAATCGGTGGAGACGATCCCTTGTCGACTAAGGTCGCGATCGTGGTAAAGGAAACCCTGTGCCGGGCTGTCCACTCCAAATTGACGGCGCACTGTTTCAGAGGTCATGGCGATCTTGCGCCCGGCAATTGACTTACCACTCTCGACTTCGAGCCGCATCATCTCAAGCTGGACCTCGTAGGCGGCGGCTACGCCTCCGTCCAGGAGATCGCGCACCGGGAGACCAGGGAGTCCATCGCGTGCAGCGGTAGAGAGACGACGGGCAGCGGGTGAGAGCACGGCGTGCATTTCAACTCCTGTGTTGACGGGGGCGTCCGGCGACACCGCGTCGGGAGGTCATCCTCGGCTCGGTATCTCAACTTCTACGGTAATCTTGGGCGTCCCGCGTAGCGCCCCCCCCTGCCACCATGGGAAATTGTCGCGGCCCCCCCGTGTATTTGATCAGTCGTTCGAGAGTGCTTCGCGCAGCTCCGTACGCGAGCGGATGTCGAGCTTGCGGTAGATATTGCGGCGGTGCCAGTCGATCGTGCTGATTGAAAGATGCAGGTCGTCGGCGACAGCCCGCGTCGGAAGGCCGTCTGCGAGAAGGGTGGCGATCCTCTCCTCGCTCGGTGTCAAGGACTCGGCGTGCGGTCGTCAACTTCTTGAGACAGGTTCGTTGTTTGTTTTGGGTTAGGCGGCCAGGGGTTGGTGGGCGCGGGTTTGGTATTGGGTGTGGGCTTTGGCTGGTGGGATGCCGCCTGCTCTGCGGTTGGGCCGGCGGCGGTTGTACCAGGCCTCGATGTAGTCCATGACTCCGGTGCGGGCAGCGAGCCGGGACGCGAAGCGTTGGTGGTGGTAGAACTCGGTTTTTAGGTGGGAGAAGAAATTTTCCGCGACTGCGTTGTCCCAACACACCCCCGACCTTGCCCATGGACTGGGTGACCCCCGTTATCGCCGCACCATCTCTGGAATTCATCAGAGGTGTACTGGGTTCCCCGGTCTGAATGGAACACCACCGAGGTCCCGGTCAGATGGCCGTGATTCCGGGCCATCTGCAGGGCCGCGGTGCACAGCTCGCGCGCATGTGTGCGGCCATGGACCAGCCGATCACCATGCCCGAAAACAGATCGATCACGGTGGCCAAGTACAGCCAGCCCTCACCGGTGCGCAGGTACGTGATGTCACCAACGAGGCGGGTTCCGGGCACTGTTGAGGTGAAGTCCCGTTTGCCCTTTGCGTCGAGCATGTGGTTCTCGATATGAGCTGTTTTGGCCTGCGGGTCCTGGACCGTGGTGGCCTTCCAAGCCCGGGTGCGGACAGCCCGCAGCCCGTGCTCGCGCATGATCGCACCCACCGTCGGGGCTGAGACCTTCACCCCCCCGCCCTCGTTCAAAAGCAGGGTGAGCTGGTCCCGGCCCGCCCGGCCTTCCTCCTTCGTGTAAAGCGTGGTCACCGCCGCAGCGAGCTGCTCGTGCCGTACCACCCTTGGCGACGGGCCTGCGGGATTCCGCCACCGGTAAAACGAGGCCCGGGAAACCTTCAACACCCGGCACAGCCACACCACCGAATGGTTGGCCTTCTCCGCTTCGATGAACTCGTAGAAGTCCTCTACTTTTGCTTCGCGGCAAAGAAGGCGCTGACTTTTCCCAGGAACTCAACCTCAGCCTTCAACCGCTCGTTCTCGGCCAAGGTCTTCCGGTGTTCATCCCACGACACCGGGCCCCGCTCCGGAGCCGGGGCAACCGCACTGTCCTGGTATTGGCCACGGTACCGGTGGAGCCAGTTCCCCCAACGTGCTCTCGTTCACTCCGAGCTCGTCAGCGACTTGCTTCACCGAACGATCCGAGGACAACACCAGCTGCACCGCTTCCTCACGAAACGCGGCATCATATTTTCTTCTGGGACCAGTCATTCTGTAGTCGATCTCCCATCAACCTGTCTCAGAAAACCATACGACCGCAGCGCCGGAAAGCGCCGTTCGGCGAGGCCTCGCACCGCTCGCGAGAAGCTCGGCCCGGGCTCTCGACTCCACATCAATGGCACCGCTCATGTGCGCCAGGTCCAGAGCTTCGCGCAACGGCTCACGCGAATCCTTCCTGCTTCCTTTCCTACGCAGTACAGCCCCCCCAAGTTCAACAAGTGTGCGGGCTCGTTCCAGCGACGACGTGTTGGGCGCCGACAGCGCGCTCAGGGACTGCTGCAGTGCCGGAATGTCGACTTGCGAGGAAGAGACCAGCGCTTTCACGCGGAGAGCCGCACCGAGAGCGTTGTTAATGACGAATGACTGGGCGAGTTCGATATCGTCGGCAACGAGCTGCTGCGCGTACTGCCCCCCCTTTCCCAGCGAGTGTGCTGCGAGGGCGGCCTGCGACCTCCACGGGACCAGCAGGTAATTCGGGTTAAGGAAGTTGCGGTCTTCGAGCAGCTTGCCGGCGTGAAGAAAGTCCTCGAGCGCTTTCGCCGGGTCTGCTCGCGCCAGATGCAGTCGTCCGCGGGCCATGTAGTACCAGACATTCAAGGTCTCGGTAGCACCCGATCGAAGGTGCCCTGCCGCTTCATCGATCACCTCTGCAGCAGCATCAAGTTCACCTTTGTCGATGAGGCAGTAGGCGAGTACGCCTGCGGAGCCGGGACGGTGGAATTCCATCCGTGCCTCATTCCGGCGATCGCGGATTCAGCATCTGCCATCGCCTCGTCCACGCGCCCCAGTGCGTACATCGCGAGAGCGCGTGCCAGTGATATCTCGGCGAAAATCAGGGTGTCGCCGCGCTCATGCGCGTCATCGAGAACGCGAGTGCAGACCTCGACAGCCTCGGTCGGGAAGCCGCACCACGTCAATGCCAGAGCCGTGTGGCTGATAGTCATCCCGTCAGATGTCTCCTGCCAAAGCTGGACACCGTCCCCGAGTGCCTCGATGGCGAGTTTCGCGTGGTTGGGCGAGGTGGATTGGACATGGCACGAAACACTGCCAGGTGAAGGATCAAAAGCCGCTCGGCGGCGCTGCGCTTTGCCGGCTCGGTCCAGCCGGCGGCAAGGGCGGAAACCCGGTGATAGGCCTCATCGAGACCGTCGATGAGGTAGGTGGCCGAGGCGGTATAGCCTGCTTCAAAGGCCAGCGCCGCTTCCCGGTCGACGTCGGCAAACAGGTCGGCTCCACGGCGGAAGACTGTGCGCGCCTCGGCCGCGCGTCCATACCGGAACAAGGTCTGGCCTTGGGCGTACATTGCACGGGACCTGATCTGAGAGACCTCGGTCAACTGCAGCGCATCCTCGAGGTGCTTGAGTGAAGTGGGTTCGCCCGCGGCTGCTTCCATGATCCCCAGGTCGAACAGCAAGTCGCTCGTTCCTCAGGGTCCGAGCCTCCAGTAGCTATGGCGCGTCGGAGATAGGTGATGGCAGTGGCCGGGGGGGCGCCGTTGCGG
>BBFS01000101.1 GCA_001313365.1 Paenarthrobacter nitroguajacolicus JCM 14115 | reverse complement strand
TACCTGCCGCCCCCCCGGCGGTCTCCGCTGCCTCACTGGCCGAGGCAGCCAAATGGGGGACGGGCTGAAGGTGATGGCCACGTCTTCCTGACGCTGGATGGTGAGGAAATCCCTGTCGGTCAGTACCCGGGTGTCAGCGCCGACGAAGCACTTGGCTACTTTGCCCGTAAGTTCGACGACATCATCGCGCAGGTGGTTCTCCTGGAACACCGCGTGGAGTCCAAGGCTCCTGCCACGGACATGCAGAAGACGGTCACTCATTTGCGCGAGCAACTTGCGGAACGCAACATGGTGGGTGACATCCGTGCTGCTGAGGCCCGCTTGGACGCCCTGTCAGCCCAGATCGTAGAACTCGAGAAGTCCGAGAAGGCTGCCCACGAGGCGGTGCGTGCCAACGAACTCGCAGCGCGCGAAGCAATTGTTGCTGAAGCCGAGACCATTGCCGGCCAGGACCCTGCGCAGATTCAGTGGAAGACTTCAAGCGCACGCATGAACGAGTTGTTTGAAACCTGGAAGGCCGCACAAAAGAGCGGGGTCAGGCTTGGCCGCAGTAACGAAGACGCGCTCTGGAAGCGTTTCCGCTCGGCGCGGACGGTATTTGATCGTCACCGCCGCGCATACTTCTCGCAGCTTGACAGCAATAACTCCGCGGCAAAGTCAGCCAAGGAGGCCTTGATCGCGGAGGCCGAGGCGCTTTCAACGTCTACCGACTGGGGGGTTCGCGGCCGGCGAGTACCGCAGGCTGATGGACCAGTGGAAGACCACTCCGCGTGCAAGCCGCAAGGACGATGACGCTCTCTGGGGGGGCCGGTTCCGCGCCGCCCAGGACGTCTTCTTCAGCAACCGCCAGGCCGCCAACGAGCAAATCGACCAGGAATACACTGCGAACCTGGCCGTCAAGGAACAGTTGGTGGCTGAGGCGCAGGCGCTCCTGCCCATCAACGATCTCAACGCCGCCAAGAAGGCCCTGCAGTCCATCAGGACCGCTGGGAAGATGCCGGCAAGGTTCCCCCCCGCGCCGACATGGGGCGGATTGAGGCCGGGCTTCGCAAGGTCGAAGATGCGGTCCGTGAAGCCGAGGAAGAGAAGTGGCGCCGGAGCAACCCGGAAACCAAGGCCCGCACCAACAGCGCCTTGTCACAGCTTGAATCGGCTATTGCAGGCCTCAAGGACGATCTGGAGAAGGCCGAGAAGGCCGGCGACCAGCGCCGTATCAAGCCGCCCGAGAGGCTCTGGAAGCTCGCCAGGCATGGCTTGACCAGATCCAGCGCTCGGCAAGCGACCTCGCCTAGAGGACTCCGAGCCAAAAACTTTCCTGCAGGCTCTGTTCCGGTTATCCACATAACCGGGACGGAGCCTGTACTCGTAGGGTGGCCGCACGGAATGATCGATGAATGGTCCCCCCCGCTGTCAACGCCCCGCATTTACTGGAGCCGGTCATCTCCGAGCTCTACTCCCCCCCAGCCGCATCTTTACGTGGAACGAACTGCAAAGTATGGCGTTCGATGGCATCCTGCTGCCCCTGTACGGGAAGAGTTACGCCTCCCCCCGGTGTTGCTGTCACTCACCGCCTCAGAGCCCGTGCAGCGGCGCTCACAGTCCCGGAAAGAATCCGGACCAAGGTTGTGGCCGGCCGGCTCACGGCAGCATGGATCTACGGGTGCGCCAATCCGCCCGAGCACCTGTCACTACTGGTCGATGCAAAACATCGCATATCCAGCCTGCGGGGGGGAACCACGCAATGTAGTCTCCATGAGGTTCGGCTGGGTCAGATGGACGTGGTCAGTCTCGGAGGAATGCTGGTCAGCAGCCCACTGCGTACCGCGGCGGACATCGCCCTCCACGTCGAACCCGATCGCGCGCTGCCGGCACTAAAGCGCCTTTTGGAACGAGAGGAGCTTGGCATCAGGCTCCGGCTGCTCACCCTGGCCGTCGAGACGCTCCCCCGGGTGCCACATAAGAAGCGCGCCTTGGCTACATTGGCGCAGCTGGCTCAGGCAGACCCGGGCTAGCTGCGACGGCGGTTTCCCGTGGTGCGATACACGTCAAAAACGCCATCAATGCGGCGAACCGCGTTCAAGACGTGATGCAGGTACTTCGGATCGCCCATTTCGAAGGCAAACTTCGAGATCGCCACCCTGTCACTCGACGTATGAACCGACGCGGCCAGGATGTTCACGTGGTTCTCGGACAAGATACGGGTCACGTCGGACAGCAGGGACTTCCTGTCCAAAGCTTCCACCTGAATCTCCACCAGGAACACGCTCGACTGGGTGGGTGCCCACTCAACTTCAACAATTCTGTCCGGCTGGTCACGAAGACCCGAGACATTGGTGCAGTCAGTCCGGTGGACAGAAACTCCTGATCCACGCGTTACGAAGCCCAGGATGGGGGGGTCCGGTGGTACCGGGGGGGTGCAACACCGGGCCAGCTTGACCCACACATCACCCACGCCGCGCACGATGACGCCCGAATCCGAGAACTTCGACTTCGCAACCTGGGTAGGAATACTGACTTCATCGAGGTCTTCGTCGGGTGTTTCATGACCACCCAAGTGCTCCACGAGCTTTTCCATGACGGACTGGGCCGAGGTGTGCCCGTCGCCAACGCCCGCATACAGCCCGGAGATGTCTACATAGTGGAAGTCCTCCGCCACCGCGGACAAAGCGTCGTGCGTCATCAGGCGTTGCAAGGGCAGGTTCTGCTTCCGCATCGCCCGCGTCAGCATGTCCTTCCCGCGTTCAATGGCTTCTTCGCGGCGTTCCTTGGTGAACCATTGGCGGATCTTATTGCGTGCCCGCGCCGACTTGACGAAGTGCTGCCAGTCCTGGCTGGGCCCGGCGCCTTCCGCCTTGGAGGTGAAGATCTCTACCCAGTCGCCATGGTTCAGCTCGCTGTTCAGCGGAACCAATTTGCCATTGACGCGGGCACCAATGGTTCGGTGGCCCACCTCCGTGTGCACGGCGTAGGCGAAGTCCACAGGGGTTGATCCGGCCGGAAGGGCCATGACCTCACCCTTTGGAGTGAAAACAAACACTTCCCGGGCGTTGATCTCGTAGCGGAGCGAATCCAGGAATTCTCCGGGATCCGATGTCTCCTGCTGCCAGTCCACCAGCGACCGCAGCCAGCCCATGTCGCCGTCACGAGGGCTGCCCGGGCCTTGCGCGGTGCGGTTGGGCTGGTCCTTGTACTTCCAGTGGGCTGCCACACCGTATTCTGCACGGCGGTGCATCTCGTGGGTGCGGATCTGGATTTCCACAGGCTTGCCACCCGGGCCAATCACCGTTGTATGCAGTGATTGGTACATGTTGAATTTAGGCATCGCGATGTAGTCCTTGAACCGGCCCGGAAGGGGGTTCCACCGCGAATGCAGCGTCCCCCAAGGCGGCGTAGCAATCACGAACCGAATCAACCAGGACACGCACGCCCATGAGGTCGTTGATGTCGTCGAAGTCTTTGTCCCGGACGATCATCTTCTGATAAATCGAGTAGTAGTGCTTGGGCCGGCCAGTGATGGTCGCTTTGATTCGTGCCGTTCGAAGGTCATCCGCTATCTGGTTGCGGATGACGCTGAGGCTCTTTTCCCGCTCCGGTGTGCGGTCGCCCACCATGCGCACGATTTCCTCGTACACCTTGGGATACAGCGCAGCGAAGGAGAGATCTTCCAGTTCCCACTTGATGGTGTTCATACCCAGGCGATGAGCCAGGGGGGGTGCGAAGATCTCCAGGGTTTCACGGGCTTTGCGCGATGAAGACTCTGCTGAAACGAACCGCCAAGTGCGCGCATTGTGGAGGCGGTCTGCAAGCTTGATCATCAGGACACGGATGTCCTTGGCCATCGCGACCACCATCTTGCGAACGGTTTCCGACTGCGCAGCCTCGCCAAAACTGACTTTATCCAGCTTGGTGACGCCATCCACCAACATGGCAACCTCGGGTCCGAAGTCCCGCGTAAGGTCAGCCAGTGTGTAGGGGGGTGTCCTCTACTGTGTCGTGAAGCAACGCTGCTGCCAGAGTAGTCCCGGTCATGCCGAGTTCAGCCAGGATGGTGGCCACGGCCACCGGATGGGTGATGTACGGATCACCGCTCTTGCGCTTCTGACCCTGGTGGCTCTGCTCTGCCACTGCGAAGGCGCGTTGGATCAGGTCGAAGTCCTCTTTGGGATTGTTCGCCCGGACCGTCCGCAGCAGTGGCTCCAGGATCGGCGAGTACGGAGCGATTCCCCCGTCCCGTCAGGCGGGCAAGCCGGGAACGCGTACGCTCCCGCCGTCCCGGGAAGGTGGGACGCGCGCCGGGAGCATCGACCGGAACCGCAGCTGCAGTCCGTCCGGGCACACTCGTTGCCGGAACTGCCACAGTCTTGCGGCCGTCATCCCCGCCCGCCGGTGGTGCCGACGTCGCACGTTCTTCCACAGAAGTACCCCCTCACAACCGATTTAATTCTCCCAGTCTATTCCCGCAGGTGAATGCTTCTGCAACCGGGCAGCACATGACGATGACGCAGGCAAGTCAAAGAGCCGGCCTCCGCAGTCGTGCGGAGGCCGGCTCCCGGCCAAACAACGGTACTGAAAACCCCCTAGACTGTGGCTTCAGTCCTGCGGTGGGCAACCTTCTTGGCTTGCTTGACGAGGTCGGGCTCGCTCTGGCGGAGCCACGCGTACAGCGGTGCCGCAATGAAGATCGTGGCCGCGGTACCAATGAGGATACCCACGAACAACGCCAGGGAAAGATCGCGAAGGGTGCCCCGCGCCCAGAAGCCCGGCACCAATGAAGAGGATTGCCGCCACCGGGAGGACGGCCACCATCATGGTGTTGATGGAGCGGACCAAGGTTTGGTTGACGGCGAGGTTGACCTCTTCACTGAACGTGCGGCGGGTGGACGTGGAGATGTCAGAGGTGTTTTCACGGATCTTGTCGAAGACCACCACGGTGTCATACAACGAGTAGCTGAGGACCGTCAGGAAGCCGATGATGGCCGAAGGCGTCACTTCAAAGTCGCTCAGGGCGTAGACGCCCGCCGTGGTGAACATGGTGACCAGCATGCCGACGAGTGCCGACAAGGACATCTTCCAGGTCCTGAAGTACAGCGCCATCAGGACAGCGGCCAAGGCAACAAAGACCACCAGGCCGATGAGGGCCTGGCGAGTGACATCCTGACCCCAAGTTGGGCCCACGAAGTTGGATGTCACTTCGTTCTCCGTCACGCCGTAGGCGCTGGTGAGGCCATCCTTGATCCGGTTCGTCTCGTCATCGGTCAGCTGATCCGTTTGGATCCGCATGGTGTTGCCTGCCACGTTGGCAACGCGGGGGGGAATGGCATCGGGCACGATGTCGTGGACGGCCTTTTCGCCCAGGCTTGCATCAGTGGTGCTGACATTTGAAACAGTGAACTCGGAGCCGCCACGGAATTCGATACCAAGGTTGAAACCGCCCTTGACCACCGGAATCAGGATGGAGAGTGCCACGGCGACCGCCGCAATGATGAACCAGATCTTCTTGGAATTGACGAAGTTGTACGAGCGCTTGCCCGTGTATAGCTCGTGGCCGAAGGTTGCGAAGCTCGTGGTCATTACTTCTCCTCCTTGGTGCCGTTGGAAGTACCAGTGAGCTGGCCCTTCTCGGCAAGGCGCCTCTCGGCGATGGTCATGCGTCGTTCTGCTTCGGCTGCCGCGCCGGTGTTGCGTGCGCGAACCACGGCAGGCTTTTCCGCAGGCGTACGGAGGCGGCCCGCGCCCCGGTAAAGGGGGAACTGCGCCGAGACGGTCCGGGGAAAGCCCTGAGAAACGGTGCCTTCGCCAAAGAACTTGGTGCGGGCAAGGACCTGCAGCATGGGGGTGCGTAAACATGAACACCACCAGGAGGTCAGCCAGGCCGTCAGGCCGAGGGTGAAGGCAAAGCCACGTACGTTGCCCACAGCTACGAAATAGAGGACCAGGGCAGCAAGGAGGTTGACGGCCTTGGAAGCCAGCACGGTGCGCTTGGCCCGCTTCCAACCATTCTCGACGGCGGACACCAGGCCACGGCCCTCGCGCAGCTCATCCCTGATGCGTTCGAAGTAGACGATAAACGAGTCAGCAGTCTGGCCAATGGCCACGATCAGGCCCGCCACACCTGCCAGGGAGAGACGGTAGTTTTCCGTCCACCCAAGGATGGCAATGGCGAGATAGGTCAGCACACCAGCCACCACAAGGGACGCGATGGTGACAAGGCCCAAAGCGCGGTACTGGAACAGGGAGTACACAACCACCAGCAACAGACCGATCATGCCTGCCAGCAAGCCGAGGCGAAGTTGGTCGCCACCGAGGGTGGCCGAAATCTGCTCTTGTGATTGGATCTCGAAGCTGATGGGCAGCGCGCCGTAGCGCAACTGGTCAGACAAGGCCTTCGCTGACGCCTGGGTGAAGTTACCCCGTGATCTGCGGCTTGCCATCGGTGATGACAGCCAGGGCTCGCGGGGGCTGAAAGTACCTTGTCGTCCAGGACGATAGCGAACTGTGACTTGGGATCGTCAGTACCCTGCGTCTGCGCTGCAGCATAGAACTGGTTGAGGCGTTCGGTTACGGCTTTGAACTTTGCCGTTGCATCCGAGTTGAAAACAATGTTGACGCCCCAGGAATTCGTCACGGAGCCCTGGGCACCCTGCACCTGGGTAAAGGTGGAATCGCTGATGTCCTGGCCCTTGACCTCAACGGGCCCGAGGATGTACTTGATTGCCGGAGTCGTGGCAGTGGCCGCCTCGCAGGTTACCAGCGGTTTGGCAGGATCCGACCGGTCGCGCTTTTCCGGTGACGGATTAACACAGTCGAGCGCTTCAAATTCCTTCTGGACTTCCGGGGGTGATCCAGTTGACATCACTCGCGTTGGCCGGCTCCGCCGTCGGCTTGTTCAGCTGGTCCTCAGGAGTGCGCTGCTCGGCCGGTATAGCTGCCGGGTCGCCATAGGTGATGACCGGACGGAAGTTCATGTCGGCCGAAGCCTGGATCAGGTCGCGGGTTTCCTTCGATGGTGTTCCCGGAAGGCTGACCACCACGTTGCGGCCGGACTGCGTGCTGATTTCGGCTTCAGCAACACCGGAGCCATCCACTCGCTGCCGGATGATGGCGACTGCCTGGTTGAGTTGCTCCTCATTGATCTCGCTGGAACCCTCCACGCGGGGGGGTGCCAGGATCATCTGGGTTCCGCCTTCAAGGTCCAGAGCAAGCTTGGGAGCCCAACTGGCATTGCCAGTCACCACTCCGCCAGCAAGGACAGCGGTTAATACAACGAAAATTGCTCCAAGCCAGGTCAGCACCCTGCGGGCTGAGTTTTTGGGGGGGCCGGTCCGTGCCATTATCGATCTTCCTGTTATCGCCGGACAGCCGCCGGCCGACGCTGGTGAGCGTCTGCCGGCGGCTCTCCGCTGCCGTAGAAGTTGCCTTGCGCGGTGTCGCCGCGACTGACGGTGCTAGTTGTCCTTCTTGTCCTCTTTGTTGAGGCGCGCGATGGTTTCGTCCGGTGTCTCGACGGCGGCAGGAGCCTCAGCCTCCGCGGCGGTCAGGGAAGAAGCGTCATCCGGGACAACCGGTGCTTCCTCGGGGGTGGATTCGACCACCTTGGTGACTGCCTGGCGGTGAACCGTTGCCTGGTTACCCGGGGAAAGTTCGATGACGACCTTGTTCTCGGCTTCGTCGATGGACACGATGCGGCCAAAGAGACCGAAGCTGGTCATGACGTCAACACCAGGAGCGAACTTGGACTGCATTTCAGCCTGCTGCTGCTGGGTCTTCTTGTTGCGGCGGAACATCATGAAGACAAAGAGTCCAAGCATGACGAACAGCAATATGGTCATTGGATCCACAGGGAAGTTCCGTTCTGTACTTACGTTTTGGTTCACGGCAACGTCCCTGGCAGATCCGCATAGCGGGCATTGATCAAGGACTCGAACGTGCCGAGCGTCATACCAGTCTAGTGGGAAAAGCTGAACAGAGCGTGTTAACCGACCGTATCTATGCTTTCGGCGTGGTTTTCGTCCTCACCGAACAAGGCGAGGGTCTCTTGACCAAAGACTCCGGCCGGTACGGCGTAGCCAAGGTGGGTCCAAGCCGACGCCATCGCGATTCGACCCCGCGGAGTACGTCCCAGAAGTCCCTCGCGTACAAGGAACGGTTCAGCCACGGTCTCCACCGTTTCCGGTTCTTCACCGACGGCAATGGCCAACGTGGACAAGCCAACAGGGCCACCGTTGAACTTGGTTATGAGGCTTCCAGAACGGATCTGTCCAGCCTGTCCAAGCCACGCTCGTCTACTTCGTACATATCCAAGGCAGCTGACGCCGAACGGGCATCGATTTGCTCGATGCCATGAACAAGCGCCCAGTCACGGACACGGCGCAGCAGCCGGTTGGCTATACGCGGCGTTCCCCCCGGGAGCGACCGGCGATCTCGGTGAAACCCGCGGAGTTTACCTTCAGGTCCAGAAGCCCGGCAGAACGGCGGAGGACGAGTTCGAGTTCGGCCACCGAATAAAACTCGAGGTGCCCGGTGAAACCGAATCGGTCCCTCAAGGGCCCCCCCGGAAGAAGTCCCGCGCGGGTGGTGGCACCTACCAGGGTGAAAGGAGGAAGCTCCAGGGGAATTGCAGTTGCGCCTGCTCCCTTGCCCACCACGATGTCCACGCGGAAGTCCTCCATGGCCATATACAGCATTTCTTCTGCAGGCCTGGACATGCGGTGGATTTCATCGAGGAACAGGACCTCGCCCTCCGAGAGCGAGGAAAGGATGGCAGCGAGATCCCCCCCGGCGTGCTGGATGGCCGGACCGCTGCTGATACGCAGCGGCGCGTTCATCTCCGCTGCAATGATCATGGCAAGTGTGGTCTTACCGAGTCCAGGAGGTCCGGACATCAACACGTGGTCGGCGCTGCGGCCACGCATCTTCGAAGCCTCAAGCACCAAGGCAAGTTGCTTGCGGACCCGATGCTGTCCTACGAAGTCGTGCAGGTTCTTGGGGGGGCGGAGAGCAGCCTCAATGACCCGCTCTTCCGGTTCCTCTCCCCCGCTGACGAGTGACTGCTCAACCACGGCTGCCTACACGGTTGCCGGCGCGTGCCCCGTCCTGGCCAAGCAGCGCAACGTAGCCCGAAGTATTTGGGCCACGTTTCCTGCGTCTACGAGTTCCGGCGAGTCGGCCATCGCTTTGTCGATACTGCCGTTGGCGTCTTTCTCGGACCATCCCAAACTGGTCATGGCTGCGACTACCTGTGGCTTCCATTCTGCGTTCGGGGCCGCGGCGGGAGCAGCTCCAGTGCCGGTTCCATGCGGCACCAACTTCCCGGCCAGCTCGAGGACAATACGGCCGGCCACCTTTGGGCCGATGCCCGGCACCTTGGTGAATGCCTTGCTGTCACCAGTGTGAGCCGCCACCCTGATGGCTTCCGGTTCGTGCACGGCGAGGACGGCCAAGGCCAAACGGGGCCCAACCCCCCCGCTGACACTGAGCAGGACGTCGAAAACTTCGCGTTCGTCGTCGTCGGCAAATCCGAACAGCGTGAGTGAATCTTCACGGACGATCATGGAAGTGAAGAGCTTGGCTTCGGTTCCTGTTTTGAGGTGGCTCAAGGTCTGCGGTGTGGCGAAGACACTCATTCCCGCACCGTTGAGGTCGATAACAGCGGTGGACAAACCAACGTGGGCTACGGTTCCACGGAGAAAACTGATCAAGACCCGGCTCCTGAAATACTGCCTGCTCCGTTACCGTGAAAACTGCGGCCAAAGCGGACTATCCGAACATATCTACGAATACCCTAGCAAGAGCGGCCGACAATCACCGTTTGCGGCGCGCTTTTGCTTCGGCTTCGGCCCACGCTTTCTGCGCGGGAGTAAGTCCGGCTTTGCCGTTGGCGCCACCGGCTGAGCCCATGCCACTGCCTGCGCGCCACGCGTGGGTGAGGGCCAGGGCCAGGGCGTCGGCAGCATCAGCCGGCTTGGGTGGAGCATCCAGGCGCAGAATCTTGGTCACCAATTTGGTGACCGCATCCTTGTTGGCAGTGCCACTGCCGGTAACTGCGGCTTTCACCTCGGAGGGTGTATGCATGGCGACCGGGATGCCCCGGCGTGCCGCCGCCACGATGACGACGCCCGAAGCCTGGGCTACGCCCATCACCGTGCTCACGTTCATTTGCGAGAAAACACGTTCGACGGCGACGACATCCGGCTTGTGCAGGTCCAACCATTCGTCGATGGCCTGGGCGATGACCAGCAAACGCTTGTCCAAGGTCAGCTCGGCGGACGTGCCCACCACTCCGACGGCCACCATGGTGGCCCGGCGGTTCCGCTCAATGTCCACCACACCGATGCCGCAACGGGTGAGGCCCGGATCGACTCCCAATACGCGAAGAGTCAAGTCCGGGCCTTCCTGATGGCTGTAAGCCTGCTGGTTGTCAAAATTGATGCGCTGCGCCCACCCGATTACTCGGCGTCGAGGGCAGCCTGCACTTCCTCACTGAGGTCCGCATTGCTGTACACGTTCTGGACATCGTCCAGGTCTTCCAGCGCATCCACGAGCTTCATGAACTTCTTGGCGCCGTCAACGTCCAAGTCAACCTGCATGGACGGAACGAATTCGGCTTCGTCAGTTTCGTAGTCGATGCGGGCTTCCTTCAAGGCGTCACGGATGGCCTGGAGATCGGAGGGCTCGGAGTGGATTTCCCAGTTTTCACCGCTGTCCTTGACTTCCTCGGCTCCGGCATCAAGGACAGCCATCAGGATGTCGTCTTCGCTGAGGCCGTTCTTGGGCAGGACAACAACACCCTTGCGGGCGAAGAGGTAGCTCACGGAACCGGGATCGGCGATGGTGCCGCCGTTGCGCGAAATCGCCAGTCGCACCTCGGAAGCGGCACGGTTCTTGTTGTCGGTCAGACATTCAATCAACAACGCCGAACCCTGGGGGGGACCGCGGGCTTCGTACATGATCTCGGTGTAGTCCACCACTTCACCGGTGAGGCCCGCACCACGCTTGATGGCGCGGTCGATGTTGTCGTTGGGTACCGAAGTCTTCTTTGCCTTCGTGACGGCGAGCTCAAGGCCCGGGTTGCCGGCAAGGTCCGGTCCACCCATGCGGGCAGCAACTTCGATGTTCTTGATCAGTTTCGCGAACGACTTTGCACGCCTGCCGTCAATGATGGCTTTCTTGTGCTTGGTGGTCGCCCATTTGGAGTGGCCTGACATGCTTTACGCTTCTCCTCTGATCATTCGAATAAAGAGTTCATGCACGCGTTTCTCTCCCGTCACTTCCGGGTGGAAGGAGGTGGCCAGCAGTTGGCCGGAACGCACTGCAACAATTCTAGCCACTCCATGCAAAGTAGCCGTGTGGCTGGCGTGGTCGGGATCAACCTGGGCAAGGACTTCCACGCCCGGACCAACACGTTCCACCCAGGGCCGCGGATGAATACCGCGTGAACGGGATCCACGCCGGATTCACCGGCACTGAAATCCAAGCCCTTGAAATCGAGGTCGGTTTCGAAGGATTCGCGTTGTCGTCCGAAAGCGTTGCGGCGGACCGTAATATCCAGGCCGCCGAAAGTCTGCTGGGGATTTCCGTCAAGGTCCGTAGCCGGGTCTGCAATTTCATTGGCCAGCAGGATCATGCCGGCGCAGGAGCCGTAGACGGGAAGGCCCTCCGCGATGCGCTTTTGAAGGGGGGGGTCACGGACTTCGAAGATCCGGGAAAGCTTGTCTATGGTGGTGGACTCGCCGCCGGGGGGGATAATCAGGCCGTCGATGTCGTCGAGCTCTGACGGGCGGCGAATACCCACGCCGGTGGCTCCAGCGGCCTCAACAGCGTGGATATGCTCGCGGAAGTCGCCCTGGAGAGCCAGCACGCCTATTCGGAGTCCTGCACCCACGCGTGACGAAGCGTCGGAAAGGGGGTTGGTCATTGGTCCATCATAGTGGTCCAAGCCCTCAGTAACCTTGTGTCCGGCCGTCGGGCGCTGCCGTCAGGCAGGGTTCCATGCCCCCCCGACTGGGATATATTACAGAGCATGCTTTCCTTCAGCGTTCCCCTCGGCAAGCTGGTCCGCACACTGTCCCGGCTCCGGGGCGGAGGCTCAGCTTTTCCCGGCTTGGTGGTCGAGAAGATCGACCCCGGCTTCATGCAGCGAACGCTCGCGTCGCTCCCCCCTTGGTGTAGCCGTGGTCAGTGGTACCAACGGTAAAACCACCACCACCAAAATGGTGGTGGAACTCCTTGAAAGCCAGGCTTAAAGGTCTTCACCAACCGCAGCGGCAGCAACTTCACCCGAGGTGTGGCCGCTTCGCTCCTGGGCGATGTGGACTGGCGTGGACGACTCGATGCGGACATCGCCATCCTGGAACTCGACGAAGCCCACGCCGTGCACTTCGTCAACAAAGTGGAGCCACGCTTCAGCCTCCTGCTTAATGTCCTGCGCGACCAACTGGACCGCTTCGGAGAAATCGACAAGACCGCCCGCTTACTGGAGCACATCGCCTCCAAGACGACGGACACCGTGGTCCTCAACCGCGAAGACCCGCGCGTTGCCCGGATTGCCGCCGCACTCAACACCCTCGACGCCGTTCACCACCCCCCCGAAATCCGGTACTTCGGACTCGACGAATCGTTGCGCAGCACTTTCCCCCCCAACGACGACGAAATGCGCACCACGGGCATTGGTCCATCCCCCCCGTCAGGCACCTCTGTTGCTGCGGAAACCGGTGACGATGTAGAACTGCCGGCTGCCGACGTCGTACTCCGCCGGGTAGCGCCCAGGACGCTGACTTTGAGTTCGACGACGAAACCGTCACCACATCCATGAAGCTCCGAGGTGTCTACAACATCTTCAATGCTGCGGCAGCTTTGTCGCTGGCGCGCGCATCCTGGGAACCGGGCCGGTGGACACGCCCAAACTCGTCAAGGCGTTGGGAGAAGTTGCTCCCGCGTTCGGCCGCGGCGAAAGCCTCACGGTGGACGGCCAGCCCCCCCTGGAGCTGGTGCTTGTGAAGAACCCGAGCGGTTTCCGACTCGGACTGAAGTCCTTCCCCCCCGCCGGCGGATACGCCACCATGATTGCCATCAACGACAACTACGCCGACGGCAGGGACATGTCCTGGCTCTGGGACGTCGAGTTCGAATCCCTGCGGGAAGACGGCGTCGAAGTCCTCACCGGCGTCCGCGCCTACGACATGGCCCTCCGCCTCCAATACGACGATGTGCCGTTCGGAACAGTGGAACCGGACATCACCGCTGCCCTGCGGACTTTCATAGACGGCTCGCGAGGCAAGCCCAAGCGCGTCTTCTGCACTTACACCTCCATGCTCGCCATTCGCCGTGAACTGGCCAAAATCACCATAGTTGAGGTGGTCTCATGACCTCGGAAACACAGCCCCCACCCGGAAACACAGCCCCACTCAGACGCACAGCCCAGCAAGGGAACAATCCGCGTCCTCCAGCTCTACCCGCGGGAAATGAACATCTACGGCGACTGGGGGGGCAACGCCTGGTACTGAAGCAACGCATCAAGTGGCACGGTTATACGCCCGAGTTGCTCGAATACAACGTGGGTGACGAGTTCCCGGACGACGTCGACATTATTGTGGGCGGAGGCGGGCAGGACAGTGGACAACTGGTCATCCAGGACGACCTGCAGGCGCGTGCCACGCAGTTGAAGCAGCTCGCGGATGAAGGTGCCCCCCCCATGTTGGTGATTTGTGGGCTGTACCAGCTTTTCGGCAAGTTCTTCAAGACCAGCACCGGGCCCGTCATTCCCGGCATCGGCATTCTTGACGTCGAAACCCACGGTACTGACGAACGACTCATCGGCAACGTAACCATGAAATCTGCCGAGTTCGGCGACATTCTGGGCTACGAGAACCACAGCGGGCAGACAACTTTGGGTCCCGGCGTCGAGCCCTCGGGACTGTCACGAAAGGCGCCGGCAACAACAGCAAGGACGGACATGAAGGCGCCCGTTACAACAACGTCGTAGCGAGCTACCTGCACGGTTCACTGCTCCCGAAGAATCCGGCCATTGCGGACTTCCTGATCCGAACGGCAGCCGAACGCAAGTTCGGAACGTTCGTGCCGGGAACGCCCGAAGACGGTTATGCCCGCCTTGCGCGCGAACACGCCGCACGCCGGCCGCGGTAGGCGCTACTTTTCCTTGGTGATCAGCAGTTCGTGCGCGCCTGCTGTTGCTGCGCCCATGGACTCAACCACCGCTTTGGTTCGCTGGTAGGTCTCAGCATCGGCGGCGGCTGTAGCGCAGACTCCCTGTGGTGCATCGCTGGCCACGGAGCACCAACGATAGGGATCCCGAACGATCACTGACGGGGCCCAGGCGAGATCCGACGCAGTCCAAACACCTGCTGCGTTCTGGCTGAACTGTGCCCGGACGAGAAGCCCCCCCTCATTGTTCAGGACGTACCACGGGGGACAGTTCGGTGACGCCGTTGCCCAGCCCATAGACGATCCAGGTGCCTTTGTAATTCTCGATCGGCAGCACCGAGTGGGTGTGGTGCCCGTAGATCATGGTGAACTGGCCGCTGTCCACCAACGCGTGCGCAACTTCCTGCTGCTGGGCATTGGCTTCGCTGGCGTACTCGTCACCGGCGTGCATGACGCCCAGGACAATGTCGCTCCCAACGCCTTTGCCTGTTTCGCCTTAGCGATCATGGCCGCTGGGTCCAGCTCGTCAACCAACCACGGGTATTCAGGGATTTGCCCGTTGTGGCCATACGTTCCAATGATGACCGCCACCTTGGCAGCGTCCGTTTGGAGCATGAGTATCTCTTTGGACTCCGCTTCCGTCCGGTAGGACCCCGTGTGCTTCAGGCCCGCCGCGTCCAACGCGTCCAATGTCCGAAGCAAACCTTCAGTACCGCGATCAATGGTGTGGTTGCTGGCCGTGGTGCAGGCCTGGTAGCCGACATCCTTGGATGCCGTGATGATCTGCGGTGGCACGTTGAAGGATGGATAGGCAGAGAACGGCCCTTCCGGGGGTTGCAACGGGAGTTTCCTGGTGGCAAATGGCGAGGTCGCTGTTACGAATGTAGCGACGCTGCCCCCCCTCGAGAAGCGGAACGAACGTATAGCCGGGCTGACCAGCTGCCGCAGCGTCAGCTCTCGCTTGTTGCCAGAGCTGGGTATGGACCAACATGTCGCCTGTTACCGTGATGGACGTGCAGCGTAACTCCGGGCAGGCGGGCCCCCCTTACCTGGGGTGGGGTTCGGTGCGGGGGTGCGGGTTGGGCTTGGGCTCACGTTTGCCGGGGCGGAAGTGGCGCTGCTGCGGTTCCCGTCATCATTTTCCGCGATGACACCGCAGGCGTTCACCGATAGGGACACGACCACGGCACTCAGCACGAGTACCGCCTTGCGAGGACCGAACCATCCCCCCCCGGAAAATGTGATTTTGCCCATGGCTTTCATCCTACGGCGGGAGCTTTGCGGAAGCGGGCGTGCCGCCCTTGAGGACACGATTCTTAAGTGAAAGAGTCACTTCATGACTAATCCACTCTTGAGCCCCCAGCCCCCCCTGCCCTATGGCTGCCGCCCTTTGCCGCATCTCAGCAGAGCACTATGCGGAGGCTATAGAGGCAGGATTGGCATCGCACCTCCAGGAGATTTCCCGGATAGTGACCAATCAGGAGCCAGCTACCTTGGAAAACACGGCACTGGCCATGGAGCGGTCAGGGCTTCTCCTCAACAGGGCGGCTGCGGCATTCTTCACCCTGGTTTCCGCGGATGCTTGCGACGCCATCAAGGCGCTGGAGACAGAGTTGTCCCCTAAGTTGTCGGCACACCAGGATGCTGTTTACATGAACCGCGAGCTCTACCACCGGTTCGCGGCCATCGATACAACAGACTTGGATGCAGAATCGTCCCGGCTGGTACAGGAGTACCTCAAGGAGTTCCGGCAGTCCGGAATTCAACTGGATGACACCGGGCAACAACGCTTGCGTGAAGTTAACTCCGAACTGTCCCGATTGGGCACCGAGTTTGGCCAGCGCGTCAAGGAAGCCATGAAGTCCGCCGCCCTGCTTCTTGACGACGCCGATGATCTTGCCGGGCTGCAGCCCGAAGTGGTCACCGGCGCCGCGGAAGCAGCCAAGCTTGCCGGGCATGACGGCAAGTACTTACTGACCTTGATCCAACCAGCAACCAACCTGCCATGGCGTCCTTGGAGAACCGGACCATCCGCCGTCGTCTGTTCGAAGCGTCCCTGGCACGAGGCACCGATGGCGGCGACTTGGATGTCCGTGAACTTGTGAAGGCTACCGCGCGTTTGCGGGCCGAGAAAGCAACGCTCCTGGGGTTTGCCAACTTCGCTGAGTTGGTCGTGGACCAACAGACTGCTCCCGGTTTCAGCGAGGTGGCGGCGATGCTGGGCCAGTTGGCACCTGCTGCTGTGCGTAACGCCCGGAAGGAGGCAGACGCTTAGCAGAATCCGCCGGACACCAACTCGAGCCGTGGGACTGGGCGTACTACTCTGCACTTGTCCGAAAGGAAAAGTTCCAGGTGGACGAGCAGGCACTCCTGCCCTACTTCAGCCTTGAAACCGTGCTCAAGGACGGTGTCTTCCATGCGGCAACGCAGCTTTACGGGGGGGTCACTTTCCATGAGCGCGAAGACTTGGACGGCTATCACCCCGACGTCCGAATCTGGGAGGTCCGGAATGAAGACGGCAGCGGCCTCGGCCTCTTCCTGGGCGACTACTACACGCGGGAATCAAAGCGCGGAGGTGCTGGATGAATTCCCTGGTCGAACAGTCCAGCCTCCTGGGAACGCGCTCCGTGGTCATTAACAACCTCAACATCACCAAGCCGGCGCCCGGCGAGCCTACACTGTTGTCCTTGGACGAGGTCCGTACCGTTTTCCATGAATTCGGCCACGCCCTGCACGGCCTCTTTTCCGATGTCACCTATCCGCGGTTCTCCGGCACGTCCGTGCCGCGCGACTTCGTGGAGTTCCCGTCCCAGGTCAACGAAATGTGGATCATGTGGCCGGAGGTACTGGCCAACTACGCACGTCACTACTCCACCGGGGAAGCTCTCCCCCCAGGGCACGGTGGACAAACTCAATGAGTCGTTGTTGTGGGGGGGAGAAGGTTTCGCAACCACCGAATACCTCGGCGCGGCCCTCCTTGACCTGGCGTGGCACGTGCTGTCCGAGTCCGAAGTTCCGGACGACATTCCCGCCTTCGAAGCCAAGGCTTTGGCCGACGCGGGAGTCGCGCACCCACTGATCCCGCCGCGGTATCGCACCGGCTACTTCCAGCACATCTTCGCCGGCGCGGGCTACGCAGCCGGCTATTACTCCTACATCTGGAGCGAGGTGCTGGACGCGGACACCGTGGAGTGGTTCAAGGAAAACGGCGGCCTTACCCGATCCAACGGGGGACCGGTTCAGATCCGAGCTGCTATCGAGGGGTAACAGCCGCGATCCGCTGGAATCCTTCCGCTCATTCCGAGGCCATGACGCGACCTGGCCCCCCCTGCTAAAGCGCCGAGGCCTCAACTAAATACAACGACGCCGGACGCTCACCTCATAAGGCGACCGTCCGGCGTCGTTCACAACCTCAAGCACCTCAAGCTGAGGGCAGGGGGGGCGATCCGGCAGTGTGCGTAAAAGGGCCCCCGCGCCCTGAGCAGCTACTTAGCTGCCAACGGGGCGCGGTATAGCACGCAGAGGATTGCCGCTGTCCGAGACTTAAGTGCGGCTTACCAGCCGCGCTCTGCGAGGCGGTGGGGGGGCTGGGGGGGGATGTCGTCGACGTTGATGCCGACCATGGCTTCGCCGAGGCGCGGGAGACCTTGGCGATGACATCGGGGGGGTCGTCGTGGAACGTGGTGGCCTTGACGACGGCGGCGGCGCGCTCTGCCGGGTTGCCGGACTTGAAGATGCCGGAGCCGACGAACACGCCGTCGGCGCCGAGCTGCATCATCATCGCAGCGTCAGCCGGGGGGGTGGCAATGCCACCGGCGGTGAACAGCACCACGGGGAGCTTGCCGGTGGCGGCAACTTCCTTGACCAGCTCGTACGGGGGGGCCTGCAGTTCCTTGGCCGCAACGTACAGCTCGTCCTCGGGCAGGGCTGCGAGCTTGGCGATCTCCGAGCGGATCTTGCGCATGTGGCCGGTGGCGTTGGAAACATCGCCGGTGCCGGCTTCGCCCTTGGAACGGATCATTGCCGCTCCCTCATTGATGCGGCGCAGGGCCTCACCGAGGTTGGTGGCACCGCAGACGAAGGGGGGGACGGTGAAGTTCCACTTGTCGATGTGGTTGAT
>BBFS01000100.1 GCA_001313365.1 Paenarthrobacter nitroguajacolicus JCM 14115 | reverse complement strand
CCTTTGCCGAACCCCCCCGGCCCACCGCACCGGCCCCCCCGGTCTTCAGCGCTTGTGCTGCTTTGGCCCCCCCGCCGGTTCCGGCACGGTCGGCTTTCTGCAGCTCCCCCCCGATCGTGCGGGTCTCCGGCCGCTCCTGGCCGCCCTGACCGGTGGAGGTGCCTTGTGCGGTGGGGGGGATCCTCGATGCTGCACTGCGGCGACCCGAGATCCCGGATCCTTGGGAACCAAGCCCTGAGCCTGAGCTGCCCTGACCCTCCGAGGCGTTGCCGGGCCCGACAAACCGTTAGACCCTGGACCGCCACCGGAAGTGATCCCACCCCGGGCACCGTGGGGGGGACCGGACTGAACCTGAGCGGTTCGCTTCTGCCGGATCCCGGAAGAGATCGCCGCCCCCTGCCCCCGGCGACCATGGCCGCCCCCCCGGCAACTGACTGACGTCCCTGCCCCCCCAAGCTGGTCGAGGACGAAGGGAGGATGGGCACGTACTTGTAAAGCATCGGCAGAGCAAAGGCCAGCAGGCACATCGCGGCCGCTGCCAGGAACACGGACGTGGCGTTGACCATGCCATCGTCCACGCCCTGACCGCTGAAGGCCGGGCGCGTGGAAATGTAGCTGAACACCGCTCCCATGATCAGCAACAGCAACGGTTTCGAAAGCGAGATGCCGATCCACAACGAACCGACCTTGCCCACTCGTTCGCGGTACTTCGGGTGGATCATGAACCCCACCATCAACGCGATGCCCAGGCCAAGCAGATACAGGGCCAACGGCTGCAGGCCAGCAAGCCCAGCATCGCCCATGCTGCGATGAACAGCAGCCCGAACAACAACACCGCCGCCAACGGGCCGAAAGCTCCGTTGGATTCATAGGAAGCGAACCGGGAAATGGCGACTCCGAAATCCGTCACCCTGCTGGAGGTCCAGAACGATATGCCTCGGTAGCCTGCGTCAACCAGCCGTTGATCACATAACCCAACGGCGGGCCGAACAACACCAGGATTATCGACAACGGTCCGTACCAGAACAGGGCATCCCTGGCGGAATCCAGATCAATGTCCTCGTTCGAGACGTCTTTCCAGAGCTTGAAATACATCAAAGCCATGACAATAATGCCGATACCCGCGAACGTAGCCCACGTGGCCCGGAACCCGTCATCAACCTGGAACGAAGAGACCTTCAAAAGGTTGTTCAACACCTCGTTGGTCGTCTTCACGCCCTCGGCCTTGACCGTGTTCGCGAACTTCTCAAACCCATCCTTTGCGTTCGCGATGAACGCCACCGTATCCACGGTGCCCAACACCACCTGACCACCAGGCATCGCGGAAATGACCGTGCGCGCCACCGCCCCAGCAATTGGGGAGAACTTCTTCCAAAGGGACTCAGCAGAACATGCCGTTAGGGCAGCGCCGGAGACCTTGGCGGCAGCCAAGCCTGCACAGTAGCTGACCATGCCCGATTCGGTTTGTAATCCAAGGCCTTTTCGGGGGGGTGGTGAGAAACGTTCCGAATGCTTTAGCGGAGATCGTCTCGCAATCCCCCAAGCCCAAGGCAAGACTGAGGCAGGGTTTGCGCAGACCCCTTTGGCCAGCTCTTGGTTAAGGCGATCCCGTATGCCGTTTCGCTGGTCTTCCGGGAGGCCGGCTAGGCGCTTCAATTGGTCGGCGTTCAAATTCTCCGACTTGCTCACCTCATCAGCGGCCTGCGCCGGGCCGGCAGTCACGACCCCCAAACCCAAGGAACATTGCCAGTAACACCGCGACGAGACGGATCGTCCTGCTAGCGCTTAGCGTTCGCATATTCGATCCACCCCTCCCTGCTCTTGCCCTCGAAGAGGGTGTTAATCAGGGAATCGGTAAGTGTCGGTACTGTCGCTGTGGAGGCGTCTCCCACTGCGCCGCCTGGGCCCTTATCCTTTACGCGGCCACCGAAATCTCGGTCTTGCCCGGCAACCAGGAGATCAGAGATCTTCCAATCGCCTGCCCATGTAAGTTCCATGGAAACCGTGTCAAAGGATGCTAGGGGATCCCCCCCGCTGTTTGAGCGCTCACCGATCCAATGAAAACTTGAACTACGGAGGTCTTCTTCTCGTCACAACTCACCAGACGGTACATGCCTCCCGCTTCGACGTCCGTGCGGTCATACCATCCGCCGTCGAACCCGAGGGACGATGCTTCATTACTGGCAGTCAAAAGATCCCCCTACAGCAGTAGCTTCTTGCAGCCAAGACCCCCGGTACTGAGACATCGGCCAGGGCTGCCTTCTGAGTAGTCCAGGTCTTTCTATTCACATCGCGGATAAGCCGGACATAGTTGCTCGCCGCTTGTGCGGCGGAGTCGCAGGTGCCGTTGTATCCGGCGGGTGTTTTGCCGTCGCTGGCGGTTTTGGTCCCGCCTTCGCCGATCTTGATCCCGGAGACGGGGGGGAATCCGAACTTCCCGGACGCCTGCAGGGAGCTGGGGCCATCCTGCTTGGCTGCCGGGGGCTGGCGGGTTCAGCAGGACGACGGCAATGGCGATGACCAGGATCACCGTCCCTACCGCTGCTAGTAGCTTCCAGTGTTTCCGCATGGGCTAGACCTCCACCGAAGTACTCTGCACGGAGATGGCAGCTGCAGGAGCGGTCGGAGCTGGTGGGGGGGCAGGGTTGCTTGCGGAGCTGGCGATCGCGAGGATAGCGCCGAGGATGACACTTGCCCCCGGCTGCAGCGCCGAAGGCGACACCGGTCTTCTTGGCCCCTGCCGCGCCTTCTTCAATGTCGTCGGAGTGGCCGCGGTTGCGGGCGACGCCCCACTTCATGAGGTTCCACAGGAAAGCGCCGGCGAGGAGGACCAGCACGAGAGCCCAGAGCGCGCCCAGGACAAGCTGGACGGCTCCTTCGAATTTCACGCCGAGGACGCTGATGCTGGGAGTGACGCCGTCCAGCGGGTTGTCGATCATGGGCACGGCGGACCGAATAATGATTTCGTTGCTGATGGTGCTGAACATGTTTCTGCTGCTCCTTAGAGGGTGGTGGTTTTGGTGGACGTGGCGCGGTCAATGGCCAAGAGGCCTTCAGCGATTTCCGCTGAGGCACGTTCGAGGCCCGGCGGGCCGGGTCACCAACGAGCTGCCAGTCGATGATCGAGCCGGTATCCAACGCCCCCGTCATACGGGATGTCGATCAGGACCCGCACAGCGGAGGCAAGGTTCTCGCGAAGCTCCGCCTGCTCTGCCGCGGAAACCTTCGCCCCGCCACCCTGGGTGACCAGCACGACGGCGTTGCTCACCAGGTCCTTGTAGTGCGGGTTGCCGGTGCGCTCGGACATGGACTCGAGCTGTTCAATCATCCGCAGGGCGGAGACGACAGCGTTGCGCTTGAGCGTCGTGGGGGATCACGAGCTGGTCGGTGACCTCGATCGAGGCAAGCCAGTTCGCAGAGCGGGTGTTGTTCCCGGTGTCCACGATGATGGTGTCGTAGAAACGGCTGACCACCGTGTGGATGCGGTTGAACTCGTCGGCACCAATGGATTTCATGCGGTCCGCGTCCTCGTCCGCGACCAGGACGGAGAACTGGTTGTTGCCCTGATGGCGGGTGTAGTAGGACAGCTCGCCCTTGCGAGCGGTGACGGTCTCGAAGGACTCCAGGACGTTCAACAGATCCCAGACCGTCCGGGTGGAGTCGTTCGCGTTGGTCCGGACGCCGGCGGTGCCCATCATCTCGTTGTTGTCCCACACCAGCGTCTGCTGGCCGGAGTGGATCCCGAACGTGGAACCCAAGCCGACGCTGCACATCGTTTTGCCCACCCCCGCCCAGGGGGGGCTGGCGACCGTGATCTGCATCGGGCGGGAGTACACGCGCTGGATCGCGGACAGATCCGCCCGGCGTGCCAGCTCGGCCGTGCCAACCTTGGGGCTGATCAGACCGAAGCTGACTGCCCGCAGGAAGGCCTGCCAGCCGGTGGCCGGTGGCAGTTGGTCGTTCACGTTCTCCTTGCGCAGGACAGCTGCGCTGCGGCGGCCACTGACCAACGGTGCTTCGCGGTGATCCACCACCACCGTCTCCGCCTTCGGTTCGGTCGCTGCTGCTTCGGCATCCGGTACGGCGTGGATGATCGTGGCCGGATCCGTTGCGATTGCTTCGGGTTCGGTGTCGGTCAGACTGATGGGTGCGCGGCTCTTCCGTTCGCTCCCTTGCCAGTTCGTGCTCATCGGATGGTTCCTCTCGCTCGTTTCAGGTTCTGTCTTTGGGTTCATGAGGTCGGGTCTTGGGGGGATATGGCTGTTACCAGCCAGGGTTGCTGCTGTCCGGACCGGTGCAGGAGCATCTTCCAGCGGCCCGCGTCAGTGGAGAACGTTGCGGTGACCGTCAGCGGGTTGCCGGCGTCCCTGCTGATCGCTGGTCCGTCCGTGATCTTGCGGATGGGCACCCGGGCCGGGTCGATGTACTTCGCATCTTCGGCGTACTCAGGTGCAAGATGCGGGGCGAGGTCAGCGAACCAGGTTGTTTCCGGAACATCGGGACGGGCGAACAAGCCCATGACCTTGGCCGCGGTGTCCTTGACTGCTTTCTCCGCTGCGGCATCCCAGGTCACCTCCGGGACGCCGTAATGCTCATCGGTGCCGTGGTCGTGGCCGTCCTCGGCATGATGGCTTTCCTGCCCTGCCTGTCCCGTATTCACCGTGGGGGGTCGAATCGGTCGCCGGTTCGGTGCCCGCGTTTCCGGCACAGGCACTCAGGGAGAGCGCGGCGGCCAGGGCGGCTGTGAGTGCGAGGTGCTTGCGCATCAGAGAATGCCTTTCTCTTTCATGATCGGAGTCGGGTCGATGGTGGGATTGATCGGGACCATGGGGTTGGGAAGGGCGCCGGCGAAGAACTCCATGTGGAGGTGGCGGCCGGTGACGTTGCCCGTTGCTCCCTCAGTACCAAGGGGGGTTCCGGCGGCCACGGTGTCACCTTCTTTGACCTTCACCGACCCGGCTTCCATGTGGTACATGCCGATCGTGAGCTTTCCGTCCACGGTCTGGCCGGTCACGCCGGTGCCGAAAAGGCCGTCCATGTTGCGGACCTTGACGATCTTCATATCCGTCAGGGCCACGATGGTTACCGGCCCGCCAGGGTGAACGAGGTCGATCCCGTAGTGGAAGTTGGCCAGCACTCCCCCCCGGCAGTGCCTGGCGGGGCAGGACGGGAACCGTAACCGCTGCTGTTGATCGCCCCCCCTTCCATGGGTTTGACCCACTTACCGGCCAAATCTCCGACAACCTGGTTGCCTTCAGCCGGGCACACACCGGACGGGTCCACTGCCGCGCCGGACTCCCCCACCCAAGGCCTTGAAGACTTCCGTGGCCTGTGCGCGGAACTTTGTGTAGTGGTTCGGATCCGCGTTCCGCTGCGTCCGGTGGATGGCGATGGTCGGCTCCATGGTTTCCCAACCCTGGACGCGCTGAAGGGCCTTGAAAAAGTTCGTCGCCGAAATGGTGGGATCCATCCGGTCCGCATACGATCCCCACGCGCCGTTGGCACGCTGCTGGAACAAGCCACGCGAGTCCGGCCCGGCTCCGTCACCGTAGTCGATGACGCGCAGTGTGGACTCACCGATCGCCGCCTGTATTCCGATCAGCTGCGCCGCGACCGGCAGCTTCAGGGACTTGGCCGCGTTCATGATTGCTTGGGCGTTCTTCATCTGCGCGGCATCAAACCCAGCCACTCCCCCCGGCAGGGGCAGGACCAGCAGCCGCACCGGCAGGGGGCAGCACACGATGATGCCGCCTGTGCAGGATCGCTCTCGTCCAGGACAACAGTCACCAAGCCAACCGTCAGCAGGGCAACGATCGAGGCGCCGGTAAGGACTTTGCGGGCGGTCATCGCTTCACCACCGGACGTTGCTTGCGGACCCAGGAATCGGCCATCCATAGAGTCCCAGCAGCCTCCACGGTAAGAACAACTTCGGGGGGGTGACGGATCCTCAGGACCAAACCGGGACGGCCATCGTTGTAGACTGCCGCGGCCTTGTGGCGGGTCAGCAGTCCTGCGTCTATCAAGGCGTCCAAGACCTCGGGTAGTTCCTCTTCGAGCCCTGTGCGGCGGGCAAGCTCAGCAGCGTACGTCACGCACGCTGCGCGGCCTTCAATAAACTCACGCTCATCCATCAGGCCCACGAGTTCAGCCAGGACCCGCCTTTGATATGCAGGGACGTCCAGGTCGCCGATCCAAGACCGGAAACTCTCGCGTCCGGCCTCGGCGCGGGTACGCAGAGACGCGCTCATCAGCCACTCCGTGCCAAACGGCAGCAAACTCTTCAAAACCTGTCCCTCCCCCACTGGGCATCATTTCCACAGCTACCAGACCCGGGTGACAAAAATAGCCCACCCGTCTAGATAGTCCAGACGTTGGACCAACGCGTATTGTCCACGGAATTCCGCGAAAGTGCTTGTCACACGACCCCTTGTGGAGCAGATCACTCCCGTTTCAGTAAGAGCTTTTGCCCTTACATCGTCATATCACATTGTATGGCATATCATCGTGAGTGCACAGTTAGTAGACAATAGAGAGGTGCCGAAATATGTCCCACTCGCGATTCCAGGCCTCACGGAGGAGTCCTTGAGCATGCTCGGAGTCAATGCGCTCCGAACATCGATCCTCAGATACCTCGCTCAACACCCCGAGGGAGCCACTTCCGGCGTGATTGGACGCGATCTCGACGTCGACTACCGGACCGTCTGGAGATACCTCAAGGAAATTGAGACGCAGGGCGGCGTCACCTCGGAACAGGCGGAAGGAAAAGGGCAATCAGACCGCTGGCGGGTCTACAAACTCAATATCGACGCGCGAGAAGAAGCCATCCAGACCTACCTGGAGTTTCTGCGGGGAAAGTAGACCGCCATATCGCACTTAACGGCACAACATGAAGCATTTGGCGTGTCGCTACGCAAACGAAGGACACATACATAGTTAAGTGGGTTTCATGGCAGCTCGCAGACTACCCCCCCGAGGCACACGGCTCAACCTGTACGTCTTGGGTGGGCGATCGAAGAAGAGCGCAAGGAATTAATCGACAACCTGGCCGACAGGGCAGGAGTCTCCAGCGCAGTGATTCTCGAAGCGATCATTGACCACGTCCGGAAGGACATACCCGACGGCGGTCTTCCTCCATGGATGCTAGGAAACCAAGGAGTGCTGCCTTTGCCGCAAGCGTCTTAAATTACGAAGCCCGCACTAGGCGGGCCTTCAACAAGTATGGCGTTCAGATCTCGTTCTTGGCGGGACCACGATCTGAACTAAAAAGCTTCCTCTCGCGAGGACGCTCCCTTTTTCGTACCTTCGAGAACGAAAGGTAACTGCTGTCTATGGTACCGGAAGCGGTCTTGGCGTCAACGCATGCCCCCCCTGGGTGTCGGAACGCAGACGACACCGCAACAAGCCTGGGCACTTGCCCCCCTGATTGCAGGTGAGCCTTCCTACAGGCTCGGCCGCTGGATCGGCCAGAAGTTCCAATACCGCCGGCCAGCTCAACCCCCCCCGAAAATTACGCCGACACTGCCTGACCGCCCGGCCGCCGTAACGCTTCACGGCCCCGACGGCCGCGTAGCCACACTCTGCCTGGACCTCGACACCTCCAAGGCCCTCAAACACGTCGTAGACACCGACGCAGCGCAGCTGGCCACCACGCTCAGGAAAGCTGGCGTGGGCTTCGTCGAAGACTTCTCCCCCCAGCGGAGGCCGGCACCTGTATATCCCCCTGCAGGAACGCATGGACGCGGCCGACGCCCGCGAACTCGTAGAAGCCCTCGCCCTGATGGCCACGAGCCTTGACCCGAGCCCTCACCAAAACACCACCGACGGCTGCATCCGTGTCCCAGGATCCGCGCACAAGGCCGGTGGCCACCAAACTCTCATCACCCCCCTGACGCAGGCTTACGACGTCCTCCGACGCAGGAACTCCCCCGCCGCCGTCCGTTCCCTGAAAGCCGTCCTGGCACCGGAGCTGGCCCGCAACCGTGCGCGCAAAGCCCGTGAGACGACGCGGATTACCGCTCAGCGATCTACAGCAACACTGCCGCTCACCGCAGCTGCATTCAGCGACTCCCCGCTTCGCAGGGTTGCCCGTACGGGGGCTCTACGACACGGCACGCTACGCGAGCCCCTCAGAAGCCCGCATGGCCGTCCTCAATCACTTCGCGGCCTGTGGCTGGACCCGCGGCCAGGTCCAGAACGAACTGGCCGGGCAGTTCCCCCCCGGCCTCGCAGCCCTGTACGGCACAGCCAGCAAGCAGGAACGGCTCCTGCCGATCGAGTGGGCAAAGGCGGAAGCTTTCACGGCGAACCGCATGCCGCAGAAAAGCTCTTTCCAGAAAGTACGGGAAACGACTGCACTTATTAACAACACAAGCCTTACTCAACTCACAGGGGGGGCTACTAAACCTAGCCCTGCAGGAATCCACCAGCTCGTGAACGACCTGGAAAATATCCTCTATGCCGTTCTTGATCACCGCCTTCAGTCACGCGGCCGCGAAGGCTTGGGCCTTCGCCTCCTCCTCCGCGGACTCCTTGGCTATATGCGTGCCAAGCAAACCAACATCCTGGACGTCGGTTGCCGTACCCTCGCCGCGGCCCTGGGGAAACACCACGTGACGATTGCTCGCCTCCTGCCAGCGCTGGTCAAAGCCTCCGACGGTATTCTGACCAAAGTTGCTGACGCGCGGCATAAGGCAGCCGATGTCTACGTGATTCAGTTGCCTGAGCACTACACCCCCCCGCTGGCCCGCGAACTCACGTGGCGCAGAGGCAGGTTCATGCCATACGCCCCGTATTCCGGTCTCTTGGCGACGCCGCTGCCATCATCTACGAAGGAATCGAACGTGGCCGGCACTCCCCCCACCACGGCCGACCTCGTGCGGGCCACAGGTATCAGCCGCAACGCGGCCACCAAAGTACTGACGGACATGGAAGCCTTGGCCATGATCAAACGCCAGGGCCGACACTGGACGACCACTACGGTGAACCTTACGCACCTTGCCGCGCGTCTCGGCGTGCTGGACGACTTCCAGGCCCACATCAGCCGAAACCGACGGGAACGCGCCGCCTGGCATGCCTACCTCGACCGCTTCCGTGACCAGCAAGTAAGCGAAATAGACCTCTATGAAGCCGAACGCGACGAATGGTGGATGCCGCCTCCCGATCATGAGGTGGTCCTATGGCTCGCAGCATAGGGCTCGGCCTGGGCTGTACGAGATGCAAGAGCGAGCTGCTGCCATGGACCTAAAAGGTCTTATAGCCCTTTTAGGTCCAATCTAGCGGTTCAGCGGGTCGAGGAATCTCATCCCACTGCAGTTGCTGAGAACCGTCAGGATACGTGCCCTCCCCCAAGCGTAGATTTTCCACACGGCGTGCGTATAGATACGGGTTGTGGCCGCACATGATCTGAGCCTGCAAGAGACATTGGTTTCGCCGGTTCCGCTGACGTTAACGCGAATAGTCCCATATGTGGCGGGATATGGGTTGGACGATGGATCCGTAAGAAAGGCCAACTGTTCGTCCCCACCGAACTGTGTCGTCAGGTACAGAAACTCCACAGAGTCCTTCACGGTGTCAGGGCTTTTCCGCGAACTGAACATAGCTGCAATTGGACTTTGCAGATGCTGCTGGTTGGCCGTTACCCAAGTCACCAACCACGCCTTACGGCCTTGCTTGCTGGCCACCATCCACCTCCCCCCCTAGTTGTGGAGCAATCCTCTCCCCAAAATGAGCAAATGGCGAGCGTAATAGCTCTAATAGGTATAAAAGATCTTATGGTGTGTATAGTGTGATTAGAACTTTTAACCCTAAAAACTCTAAAATATTCAATAGGGGGAGTGTCGCCCACATCCCTAATGGACCTAAGAGGTATTTTGGATGCAATAGATGGAATGGAGACAAAATGGCTGCAACCATATACGCCCTCATCAACCAAAAGGGCGGGGTCGGCAAGACCTCAGAAACCTACAGTTTGGCGCGAGCATTGACTCAGGCTGGAAAGCGGGTCTTGGCCATTGATGCGGATCCCCCAGGGAAACCTCAGCGGTCTCCTTTCTGCCGAAAGCGTTGAACAGGACCAACTGACATTTGCAGACGTGCTGCTAGGGGAGAACCTGCGGGAAGTCGAAGTGGACGGCATCTGGGAAGCCTCACGGTTATCCCGGCCAACTCCAACACAACTAAGGCCGTCCAGCAGCTGCATGCCGAACACGGCCGCGAGTACAGGCTCAAGGAAGCACTCTCGGAGAACCTGGAGCGCTACGACGTCGTTCTCATCGATTGCGCTCCAAGCCTTGAACTTCACACCATCAACGCTTTGGCTGCTGCCCACCGGGCATTGGTGATAACCCAGCCTCAAAGTTCTCCTTGGACGGACTTAGCCAACTCCAGCTGAGTTTCGACAGTGTGGCCAAGTACTACAACCCTCTGCTCACAGTCGCAGGCGTTATCGTCAACGGCAACCGCAACACCATCACGCACCGGGCATGGATCACCGACCTTATCGAGGCATCGCCTGGCGGATCCTCGAACCCTACCTGCCCTACTGGAGCGTCATTCAAGACGCAATGGAGGCAGGCCTAGGCCTGGACGAGTGGCCCGATGACAAAGCCAGGCAAGCCTATGAGATCTACGCCAGGCACCTGGCGCATCTCGATGAAATAGACCTACGGCCACATCTGGAAAAGACTTTCCCCCCCAAACACGACTACAGCAAACTGGAGGCCTAAACCATGGCGCAACGACCCGAACGTAGAAAGAGCGCCCTCGGCGCAGCTCACCCGATCGAGCACCAGAACAACCAGGCCCCCCCGCGCTAAGCAGTGTCCCCCCCACGCAAGCTCAAGCAACCGAAGAAAATACTGCGGGGGAGCGCGCCGTTACTGAGAGTGCTTCAGGCCCCACGCCGCAAGCAGGCAGGCCGCAGTCGAAGTCAGGAAAGACTCAGCCCAAGGGATCCTTCTACGCAGATGAGGATGTATTGGAGCGCATCCGAGCGGCTTGGTTCCACACGCCGACCACGGCGGCCGAAAGGGAGGCATCCTTCTCGGACTTCCTCCGAGAAGCAGCCTTGGACCGGATGCTGAAGCGGGAGAACACGTACAACGACGGCAAGCCGTTCCCTGTCGTCGCCTCGGGCAAGATAGCGCGCGGCCGCCGCTGAAAGCGCCATGTCTCCAATGGCTCTTTTAGACCTAAAAGCCCCCCCTCATAGGAGCGGAGGCCCATCTAGTGTTTGGTCGCTCGTGGAAAGGACTTGAGATTGTTTCAGAATCGCGAAGGACGGTCCCACCCTTACACAGGGCCCGCAGGCACCAATGACTTCGACAACCTCACCGCTGAAGAAATGTCCGAGCTTGTTTCCTCCTACAAGCTCCTGGGGGGAGGCATTCGAAGACCGAGATGATGAAGCCATGTTTGGTCTGGGCTTCCACATGGAAGACCCACTCGCATTGATCAGATACAAAGCAGACCAGGCCGACCAAGCCCGCCGCGAACTCATTGCCGCCATCAAACTAGCCCGATACAAAGGCCAGGACTGGACAGAGATAGGCCCCCCATACTGGGCATGACATGGGTGGAGGCCATGAAGACATTCCACGCGGCCGGAAAGTGAGAAGCAATCTTGGAGACTAAGCCCGGCGGTCCGCTAAGGCGGGTCTGGCGATATTTCTTAACCTGGTCGCCTAGAGAGGTGATCCTCCTGGCAATCGCCAGCGCATCGTCACTGTTAGCCGTTGGGCTTGCCATCGCTTGGTCGTCGTCCTTGGTGCCGCTGGAGACAGTTTGGGGCCCTGTGGCATCCTGGGTAAACGTCGGCGTGACTGCGCTAGGCTTCCTGGTCGCTGGTCTTACGTTCTATCTCCGGTTTCGTGAAGTATCTCAAGGAGACGATGAGAAGAAGACGCAGCAAGAGAAGGAGGACCTGGAGAGCACGTTCCAGCTACATCAGCTAACGGATTCCGCCCGGGCCGCCATGCTAAGCGAAGCCTCTCAGGTAACGTGGGAACTCGTTTGCGACTCATTCCTCACGACTGAGGAACTTCCCGGATTCACGCTGAAGTATCAGGCCCGTTTTGCTATTCGCAATGGGACTGGGAAGCGGTTGACGGACGTCCATGTAGAAATCCCGAATACGACCACTCATTATGGCGACTTTCCGGCGTCCAGGATCGACGTGCCGGATTTCAAGGCCAAATCCGTCCACACGCAGTACGCTGAGCTACTTCGCCGGCAAAATGGGGGTGCACATCCTAGCGACAATTCACGGACCACACTCGCGAGGTGACGGGCCAAAAGGGCCTGTGGAGGTCTTTTCTGACAGAGCGATTCTAACCTTTAGGGTTGACGCTGGACCGCGATGGCAGCTGCCGCTGTCAAAGTTTGGCGGGTCGAACCCGACCCTCAAGCTCTGATAGAGCCTTCTTATCTCTTTTAGGTATAAATGACCTAAAAACGACCTGGTCGGTTCAGTCGGCCCGCCTAGTCCTCCGGAAGAAGGCCCTCAGAGACTGCATCTTGACTGGTGTGGGGGGGCCTCGACTGGCAGCGCCCGGGGATGGTGCCACTCTTCCTTCGCATAGTCCTGAACTTTTGCGTAGAGTGCTAAGCCGCTTGTAGACGCGAGAGCAGCTCCCAGGAAAAGGACCAGAACCACCCACTCCGATATGCTCGCTGGGTTAGGCCCCCCCGCGCCTGCAAAGCCTCCAATGGCCGCAGCCATCCCTGTAAGACCAAATCCGAATGCGAAAATTAGGACAAGGCCAAGGCCGCCAAGATTGTCCTTGAGCGATCGGCCAGCGTTGATGCTGTCGAGCTCAAGAGGATCGCCATCGAGATAGGCCCTGGCGACTTTCTTCCGAAGCAGCAAAGGGTTCAAGAAAGCTGCCGTTCCCAATGAAGCTACTGAGGGGGAGGACTATCAGCACTAGAGTCCCCGGATCTTGTTCCTCCTTTTCCAGCAGTTTGGTCCAGGTAAGCTCTGCTGGTGGTATCTCCCCCAATCCGGACGCCCAGCATTACTGCGGCAGCCACGGCGGAGAAAACCAAGAGGGCCGGCACTAATAGCCACTTTGCTGGTAGAGCGCTAAGCGCTACTAGCTTGCCGAGAGCTTCTCTTTGCAAGCTGTGAGACACATCGGAATCGCGTGAGAGCGCATGTTCTTGCGCTGCCATATCGCGCCAGAAGATTGCTTGGCGGCGGAGGCGGGAACCAGCGGTTATCTGATCGACGGCAATCAGGACTGCCGTCGAAGTACCTACCACGCTCACAAGCGGCACAATTAGCTCAGTAAGCAAGTTCACCTACCCAGTATGCCGTTCATATCCGGCGAATCTGGAGCCGGTGAACGGGGGGGCGGCAGGTGCCGGTACAGGGTGCTGCGCTTCAGCCCGGTCTTCTCCGTAATCTCGCGCATGCTTGCTCCCTTGTCCCGGAGCATGACCGCGTGTTCGAGCTTTGCTGGGTCGACTACGGACGGGCGCCCGGTCCGCCGACCGTTGGCCGCGGCCACTGCCCTGGCATGGGCAACTCGTTCGGCGGAATAGGTCCGTTCCATCTCGGCGAACAGAGCCAGCATCACGAAGGCCAGTTGGGCCATTGAACTATCTGGGGGGGCGGTGGTGTCGATCGCCAGGGGGGGATCGGCCAGTGTCCGGATCCCGATATCTCTTTCTTTGAGCTCATGGACGAGGTTCAGGGTGTCTCGCACCGTTCGGCCGAAGCGGTCCAGGGTGTGGACCACGATCACATCTCCGGCCCTCGCGTGGCGCATCGCTTCTTGGAGTCCAGGCCTGTTCGTGGTTGCCCCGGATTTCTTGTCCACGTAAATGTGCTTGGCCTCGATGCCCGCGGCCGCCAGCGCGTCCATTTGACGGGCGAGGTCCTGCTTCGTTGTTGAGACCCTAGCGTACCCAATGTCCATGTCTGAACCGTACCGAAAGTTGTCTCTGTAACAGGGATTTGTTGCATGACTTTTGGGACTACATATGGGATTTTTATGTTTCGCGGGATCTCGCGGATTCGGGTGGGTGGGGGAGTGTCCCATCGGAGGTGTCCCACTTCTAAGGAAATGGGACACGTCTGAAGCGGACGCCATACTTGCTGCCGGATCCCGAGACGAGTTGGTTGCACGTCGGACGAGGAATGGCTTCTAAGGTGCCGGGTTGCTGAGCGATTGCGAGTCGGGACTGCCGTGGCTTAGGGCTGGTCCATTAGGACTTTGAGGGCGGCTAGGGCCTTCTCGTCGTCTCGTTTGAAGATCAGCGTCAGAAGGGGCACTGCGAACCGGGCGAGGCCGCCCACGTGGAAATCTACATTGCTGGTGAGTCGACAGGTGCCGGCGCTGTGGGCTCTACCAGATAGGAAGCGACACCGGTCATCTTGCCCGATGGGATCTCGAAGGCGACGAAGCGGCCAGGCTCGTAGGCGATGAAGCGGTTGCGGGCGACGACTTTCATTCCCGCGAATCGCCGCGTGAACTCATGTTCAGTGCCAACGCGGAGAGGACCCGGCGTGATGCGCTTAATATCGTCGATGCCGTTCTGCCATCGGGTCGCGTTCGTGTGGTCTGCAACGAAGTCGAAGACCTTTGAGGCCGGAGCCTGCAACTCGGTGCGCATCTCCAGCTGGAGCCGATTCATGACGTCCTTTCCAAGGCGCGGACGCACGCCATGGCGTGCAAGTCCGGTTGATTGCAACGGGACGAGCGAATCCGCGGCTGGTGCCACAGCCCTGTGTGGGATCGACGAGGCGAGGGCTAGAACAGTCACGAACGACGCGGCCAGGACGGCAACCCACGCGCCGCGGGGCTCCGTAAGAGCGAGTGCAGGGCCGGCGATTCCGGGCCCGGCCAGAGCGAGGGCGGCAAGGAGGGCTGCGCTGGTGATGCCACAGGCCAGCCTGCTCCAAAGCGGACCCCCCCGGCGCGATACAGCGTAGCCTCCACCGACTGCCATCAGAGCCACTGCGATCGCTCCTCCGCCAAGGCCCTGAGTTAGAAGGGCAGGAACCGCGCCGGGGAGGAGCATTGGAGCTATGGCAAACGCCAATGGTGCCAGAGCCAGCCAGCGCCAATGCTGTCGTCCGCCGGTCCGTCGGAGGGCTTCCGCCCAGCTAGAAGTCCACCGGCAACGGCACCGGGAAAAATGAGTGCGCCGAATGTTCCCCACCAATCGAAAGTGGATGCCGGACCGGCGAGCTCCACCATGTATCCGCGGAAACCGGCGGCCCAGGCAATCCCGCAGGTCGTGCCCAGTGCGGTGAGAGTCACCGCTTGTCTGCCAAGGAAATGGCTGTTCATGATGGCCTCGTTAGCTACGGTGCCAGAGAGGGCGAGAAAGGATGTTGGGTCGACTGCCGGTGAGGACGGTCTGGGGGTTCTGGGTTTCCACGACACGGCTCTAATCTTGAAGCAAACTAGAGTGCTGCTCTAGTGAGATACTCTAAATATGGACCCGGACACACTGCACGTCAAGAGCACTCGCAGGCAGAAATCGGAAGCCACTCGGCGCAAGATCATAACGGCGGCGCACCAGGAATTTATCGCCCGAGGATTCCACGGGGCCACCATGGCCGGCATTGCCGCCCGTGCCGGAGTAGCTTCGCAAACCGTGTACTTCGTGTTCCACACCAAACCCGAGCTCATCAGTGCCGTAATTGACTCCGCCGTCCTGGGCGAAGGTGATCCCCCGCCCACCGCAGGCCCAACCGTGGTGGACATCGATGATGCAGGAACCCGACGCTGCTGAGGCATTGCGGATCTTCATTCGTGGAGCAGGCCCCCTTATTTGCGCGCGCGTCGGCTATCTCGGAAGTTCTTCGCGCAGCCGCCCTGACCGATAACGAGGTGCGCCGAACGCACCAACACCATGAAAACCTTCGCAGGGACGGGTTCGGACAGGTCTTGGAGATACTGGCGGAAAAGGGGCCGCTCCGTGCTGATCGGCCCATCGATCAGCTCACCGAGGCGTTCATGACTGTCTACGGTGACAGCACGTACCACCAGCTCGCTGTTGAGCGCGGCTGGAGCCACGACCAGATCATGGCATGGCTCTGCGACGTCCTTCCAGACATGTTGCTCACTTAAAAGAGTCCCCCACCTACCCGCCGCCCTCCCAGCGAACTACAAGCTTAGTGTGGACATAATGCGATCGGAGCTTCGGTCAACCGCTATTTGACCGGGGGGGCTTCGCCAATTCGGGGGGGACCAAGCAACTAATGCCAGGGTCTGCTGCTGTCGCTACCCGGCGGAGCGTCCCATGACTGGCCAAACAGGAGCGCACGACGGTGCGACAAGCGGGCTACCTGCCCATATCATCATGGCCAGGCGCTCTGCGCTGGCGATCCGTGCCCCCAAGCTCTGAATCCACGACTATAAGTGCATATCCAAAATGCTGGATACTGCCTTATAGTTCTTGATATGGAAAGTGCTTTGAATCCGTATTCGCCCGGTTCGGGGGCGACGGCCCTTTGAGCTGGTTGGGCGCCAGAGTGAGATCGATGCCTTCGATCTGCTGCTGGCCAAGACCCGGCAGCGACGGCCCGACCGGGGGGGATCGTCCTGCATGGCTTCGCGGGGTGGGAAAAACGGTGCTGCTGAACGAGTTTCGTCGGCAGGCCGAACACGCAGAATTCATGGTGGTTTTCCTGGAGGCAGGGACGCTGAGGGAGGGCCGGAAGCGTTCGGGCCAAGCTCGCCCGGAGCTTGCTGCAGGCAGGGCGGAAGCTGAACCGCCGCGGTGCGGGGGAACGGCTCGTGGCGGCGCTTGGCAGCATCGCCTCCTTCTCCGCGAAACTCGGCGTGACCGGCATCGATATCGGGGTCAACCTCAACCACGGCCGCGCCGATTCCGGGTCGATCGAAGTGGACCTGGAAGAACTGATTGAGGATCTCTGCCTGGCGCTGGCGGAGAAGCGTTCGGGCCTGATCTTCATCATCGATGAGATGCAGGACCTGGACGAGGGACTCATCGCCGCTCTCCTCAGCGCCCAGCACCTGGCCGGCCAACGCGAATGGCCTTTCTACATCGCGGGCGCAGGGCTGCCCAATCTGCCTCGGTACTCAGCGAAGCGCGCTCCTACGCCGAAAGGATCTTCAACTACCGCAGCATCGGAGCTCTGTCGAGGGAAGCCGCCGAGGCAGCCCTGGTCGTCCCGGCCCGAAGGTTTGGGGGGGCATCGTTCGTACCCGAAGCCCAAGACCTCCTCCTGAGCGCCTCGGGCGCGTACCCGTACTTCCTGCAGGAGTACGGCTACGCGGCCTGGGAAACAGCACCGGAAAAGACCGTGACCTTCGACGACGCCAAAATTGCGGTGGAAATCGGCCGCGCGCAACTGGATCAAGGGTTCTTCCCGTCACGCTGGAAACGGGCCTCGAAGGCTGAGAAGGATTTCCTCCGCCTGATGGCGATCGACGGTGATGAAGGATCCAGCACCGCTGAACTTGCCGAACGGGCGCACAAGAAGCAAAGCTCCATGACCATGACCCGCGCATCCTTGATCGACAAGGGGGATCATCTACGCACCAGCACTCGGTGTCGTAGCGTTCACCGTGCCGGGCATGGCTGACTACGTCAAACGCCTCCATGAATAAGACGAGCGCAGGAACCGGGACCATTGCAGGTGGGAGGTTGCGGTGGGGGGGAATTCTCCTGGCTGTTACCGCGCTGGTCCTTGCCGGGGGGGCCGGGATCTACGCGGTGGGAGCGTACCAGCGCTTCGAGGAGAGCCGCAGGGCGGCCTCATCGGTAGAGGTCACGGCAGGCCAGCCCCTCCCGGGGGGGGTCCCTTTCGTTCTTTTCAGGAACACAGCCGATGGGCAGGGGGGGTATGGCAATGCGGCCACGGTGCCTCTTTCTGCCCCTGGCGGCACGCGTGCCGTCAGTGACCAGGCCTGCGACCGGGTCTATGCCGCTGCCGCCACGGTGGTCTGTCTCAGATCCAACCGTGGTTTGGTGACTACTCACGAAACATCTGTCCTGAACCGGGAATGGCAGCAGGAGCGTTCGTGGCCTGTGCCCGGCATTCCGAGCCGGGCGCGTGTCAGTGCGGACGGGTCCCTGATCGCCACCACGGTGTTTGTCTCCGGCCACTCCTACACTCAAGCGGGGTTCTCCACAGCAACCGAGATCACGTTGCCCGGCGGCGGTACAGGAAACCTCGAAGACTTCGCACTCATCGTGAACGGCGAACGGCTGCTGGCCAGTGACAGGAACATCTGGGGTGTGACGTTCGCACCCGGCCGGAGTGATGTCTTTTACGCCACGGCCGCGTCGTCAGGGCGGATCTGGCTGGTCCAGGGGGAGTATCGAGGCCAGGACGCTGACGGCCATCCACGACAACGTTGAGTGCCCGTCGGTGTCGCCGGACGGCACCAGGATCGCGTATAAGAAGAACGTCGGCGGGCCTTGGCCGCGCATTGGAACGTGGCGCTGCTTGACCTTGCAACCGGCACCGAAACGGTGCTTTCGGAGAAACGCAGCGTCGATGACCAGATTGAGTGGCTGGATGATCAGACCCTGCTGTATGGTCTCGCGGACGACACCACAGAAGGCGACAGCAACATCTGGAAACTGCCAACCGATCCCGCCTCCCAACCGAGCCTGTTCATCGAGCACGCGTGGTCGCCGAGTGTGGTCCGCTGACGTCCGGCCCGGAAACCGGGGGGGAGCGGACGGACGTCAGCAGTCTGAATGTCCTTCCACGCCTCAGCAGGTTCCCAGCAGGCCGCACAGCAGGCCGCCGGACTGAGTGGGGGCTCGGCGAGGGGGGGGCTGGGTGA
>BBFS01000099.1 GCA_001313365.1 Paenarthrobacter nitroguajacolicus JCM 14115 | reverse complement strand
CTCATGTCCCGCGGGCTTGAGCCCGACGCTCTCTCATGTCCCGCGGGCTTGAGCTCAACCCTCTCTCACATCCCGCGGGCTTGAGCTCAACCCTTCTCCCTTTTGGTGTTTTTAGGGTGCTGCCGCAATCGCCCGGGGGGCGCACTTGGGCTGTGGCGTCGATGCTGCCGTTGCCCATCGACGCCGAACTTTCTTCAAAGAGTGAGAGAGGGGTCGAGTGAAGGGGTGGGGATGTGAGAGAGCGTCGGCAGTGGAGAGGCGTTGAATGCAACTTCAGTGCGACGAGTGCAACAGACGCATCGCGCATCGAAATGACCGGTCCCGCATGATCAACCTCGAAAATCTCTATAAGCACCCCCTTGACCGTGGCCCCGCTCACACATACTCTGGTGCAACAGCGTTGCGTTGAATGCAACCCCAATGATTTTGGTGGACACATGAGCAATGAATCCTCTGTGGCAGCCGAGCAAGGTGTTTCACCCGCCTCCGGCACCAACCACACCCTCAGCCCCAACCACACAGTCAGCAGAGACACTCGACGGCGAGTGGTCACCGCCAGCTTCATCGGCAACTTTGTTGAGTGGTTCGACTACGCCGTTTACGGCTACCTGGCCGGCATCATCTCAACAGTCTTCTTCCCGGAGTCAGACCGGCAGACGGCCCTCCTGGCAACTTTCGGCGTCTTCGCCATCAGCTTCTTCGTGCGGCCGATTGGTGGTTTCATCTGGGGGGGCCATATCGGTGATCGCCTCGGACGAAAGCAGGCGCTCTCCCTCTCGATCGTGTTGATGTCAGTGGCCACGTTCTGCATCGCACTGATCCCGGGCTACGCCACCATCGGTGTAATGGCGCCGATTCTGCTCCTGCTCGTAAGAGTTGTCCAAGGATTCTCCGCGGCCGGCGAGTACGCAGGGGCGTCCGCCTTCCTGGTGGAATATGCGCCGGCGAATCGCCGCGGACTGTATGCCGCCGTCGTGCCTGCCAGTACCGCAGCGGGACTGCTGCTGGGATCCTTGCTTGCCGCCCTGCTGACGTCAGTACTTACCGCGGAGCAGCTCAACGAGTGGGGCTGGCGGTTGCCGTTCCTGCTCGCAGCGCCCATGGGCCTGATCGGACGGTACATCCGGACCAAACTGGAGGACACCCCCCCGGCGTTCCGTGAACTGGCCGAGAAGGACGACGGCGTCAAGGCTCCCGCGTTGGCCATGTTCAAGACGTACCGGAAGCAACTCGTTATCGCCACGGGCGCGGTGCTGCTCAACGCGGTGGGCTTCTACGTGATCCTCAGCTATATGCCACGTATCTGTCGGAGGAGCTGGCTTCGGCGCCACGGAGTCGTTCCTCGCCACCACCATTGCCCTGGCCAGCTACATCGGCTTCATCTTCCTGACGGGCATCGCCTCGGACAAGTTCGGCCGCAAGCGCATGCTCATCACCGCGTCGGTCCTGTTCATCCTGCTCACGGTGCCGGCGTTCATGCTCCTGGACACCCGCAACTTCCTGGTGATCGTCCTGGTTCAAATCCTTCTGGGCGGCATGCTCACCCTCAACGACGGCACCCTGCCCAGTTTCCTGGCCGAACTCTTCCCCCCCACGAAGGTCCGGTACACGGGCTTCGCCGTCAGCTTCAACCTCTCCAACGCCTTGTTCGGTGGCACTGCGCCGTTCATGGCCACCCTCCTGATCGGCATGACCGCCAGCAAGCTGGCACCCGGCTGGTACCTCGTGGCCGCCGCCATAGTTTCCCTCATCGCAGTCCTGTTCGCCACGGAGACTTCCAAGAAGCCCCTGCTGCAGGACTAGTACAACCCACCCATTGAAAGGAACCACCATGACCATCACCCAGAACGAGGCCGTCAACGATGTCGCCAAGCTTGAGCGCACCAAGGTCCTCAACAACGGCGAAAAGGTTTCGCTGACCTTCTCCGACGCGGAGTTTGAGCGCCGCCTCAGCGGCCTCCGCAGCATCATGGCCGAGAAGGACCTCGACGCCGTCATCCTCACCAGCTACCACTCCATCAAGTACTACTCGGACTTCCTCTTCACCTACTTCGGCCGCTCCTACGGCATGGTGGTCACCAAAGAAGACACCGTCACCATTACGGCGAATATCGACGCCGGTATGCCTTGGCGCCGCAGCTACGGAGACAACCTGGTGTACACGGACTGGCGCCGGGATAACTACATCCACGCCATCCAGGAAGTGCTGCGCACTCGCGGTATCAACCCGCGCCGCATCGGCGTCGAAGATGACTCGCTGCCGCTGGACAACCGCAACAAGATCCAGGCAGCCTTCTCAGGAGCCACGCTGGTGGACGTCGCGCAGGCTGCGATGCGTCAGCGCATGATCAAGTCTGACGAGGAGATTGTGGTCATCAAGCATGGTGCCCGCATTGGTGACCTCGGCGGCGAGGCCATCCGCAACGCCATCACAGCCGGGATCACCGAGTACGAGGTTGCCTTGATCGGCACTGAAGCCATGGTCCACGAGATCGCCCGAACGTTCCCGGACTCTGAAATCCGTGACACGTGGGTTTGGTTCCAGTCGGGCATCAACACCGACGGCGCCCACAACTGGGCCACCACGCGCAAGATTCAGGAACACGACATCCTGTCCCTGAATTGCTTCCCCCCCATGACCAGTGGCTACTACACCGCCCTGGAGCGCACCCTGTTTTACGGCGAACCGGATGCCCGCTCCCTGGAGCTGTGGAACATCAATGTGGAGGTCCACAAGCGCGGGCTGGAACTCATCAAGCCCGGCGCGGTCTGCAAAGACATCGCCGCCGAGCTGAACGAGATCTACGTCAGCCACGGACTGCTGGCCAACCGCACCTTCGGCTACGGCCACTCGTTCGGCGTGCTGAGCCACTACTACGGACGCGAAGCGGGCCTGGAGCTGCGCGAGGACATCGACACCGTTCTGGAGCCGGGCATGGTGGTATCCATGGAACCGATGATCACGGTCCTGGACGGCCAGCCGGGCGCCGGCGGCTACCGCGAGCACGACATCCTGGTGGTTGGAGATGACGGGGGCAGAGAACATCACCAAGTTCCCGTTCGGCCCCGAGTACAACATCATCGGAGCCTAGTGACCCGGCCGGTGGGCACAGCGTGGTGTCCACCGGCCGGTGCGCCTGCCCAAGCGAAATATAGTGAACCCATGACTCCCTCGGAATCCAACGACGCTCCAGAAAACAGCAACGGCAGTGGCGACAGCAAAAGTACCTCCGTCATCGTCAACGCCATCGCCGTGTTGAGGAGCTTCAGCGCCGACGAGCCGCTCCTGGGAGTCACCGAAATCGCGGGCCGCGTTGGCCTGCACAAGAGCACCGTCTCCCGAATCCTCGCGACGCTGGAACAGGAAAACCTTGTAGAGCGCGACGTCGATTCGCGCAGGTTCCGCTTGGGGGCTGGGAATGATCGCCATGGCGGGTCCACTCCTGGCGGAACTCGAAGAACGCCGCGTCGCCTACCCTGTGCTGCGCGAACTCACTGAGCGCACGGGGGGGGAGACGAGTGCGCTCATGGTGTGGAACGGTAACGAATCCATGTGCGTGGAACAGATTCCCAGCCGGCATCAGGTCAAACACCTCACTCCGTTGGGGGGGCGCGATACAACGAGGCCCTCAGTTCGTCGGTGCAGGTGTTCCTTGGCGCGGAGAACGGAGATCGGGTGCGTCAACTGTTGCGCAGCGGCTCGATTACCCTCCCTGGTCAGGACGAGGACGCAATTGAGGGGGGGTACCTCGAGCGGATCGGGGAGTCCTTGAAGCGCGGCTGGGCAGTGAACTTCGGGGGGGAGACCTCCATTGAAGAAGTGGGTGTGGCATCGCCCGTTTATGACCATCGCGGTGACATCGTAGCCTCGGTCCTGATCCCAGCGCCGAAATTCCGCGTTTCGCAGGACACCCTGGACAGCTCGGTGAAGCCTGTGCCGCAGCCGCGGCCAAAGTAACCACGCGCCTGGGTGGCCGCGCCCCGCGCTAGCCGGGGGGGCAGCCCGTCGTCGAGCCTTCAAAACCTCCGCCGAGATGGCAGCAGATGACCATCACGAGCACGAACATTGTCATTAAATGGCATCTCGCGTCATCCGTACCTCCTAAAGGATGAATCTGCTGGCTTCGAGGTGGAGATCGACTGCAACCGCCGGCTATTGGCGAACCTGCATCCCGGCCGTGGATAGTCTGACTGGCATGGAACAAACACTGAGAGTTGTCCGGCATTGGGGCGCTTCCGGGGGCGGCTGCCACATTCTTTGTGCTGTGGTGTGTGGGAGAAGCGGGCCGCATGGGACCGTGGCCGGGCCTGTATTGGCCGGGTGCCGTACCGCTTCTGGTGATGACAGCGGCGATCGGAACCGCGAAGTGGAAGCCGTACCTTTCGCTCGGACTAACTGGCGTTCTGCTGCTTGGACAGCTTGTGCACATCGTGCCAGCCATGGCCGCCAACCATTGGGCTATCTACTTGGGATCGTTCATCGCACTGGGCTTCATTATGTGGATGGGGTCCAAAACCCAGAGAATTGTAGCTGCCAGTTCCAATCTGCTTTTCATCCTCGTCATGACTTACATGATGATTTCTGCGCGCTACGGTGACGGAGTTGGATGGTTCATGCCGTTGTACACGGGGGGGGACAGCGTTGCACTCAGGGACTATGGACCGGTGCTGTTTCCCCCTGCTCTTGGTGGTTGCGGCTGCATGCGGAACGGTGGGCATCCTGGCATCCCTTTACGAAGACCGCCAGACACTGTCCAAGGCGCAGATCGTCACCCAAGCAAGCCTGAAAGAAACTGAAATCGAACTGGTCATCGAGCAGGAACGCACTCGGATCGCCCGCGACCTGCATGATGTCCTGGCTCATTCTTTGGCAGTCATTACGGCGCAGGCCGATGGCACGCGATATCTGAGCAAAGGCCAGCCAAAGCCTGTCCTGGACGCTTTGGAGAACATCGCCGTATCAGCCAGGCACGCATTGGTTGATGCGCAACGCGTCATCGAAGGCGTTCGGGACGATGGCATGGTTGCCCCACAACCCCTGATCAGCGACGTCGGCCCGCTGATGGAACGCATGCGTCAAGGCAGCCTTGAGATTGAGCACAGTGAGAGCGGTGTACCCGTTGAACTGGGAGCAGGTCAGCAGCTGGCAGTATTCAGGATCGTCCAGGAATGTCTCACCAATGCGCTGAAACATGGTGGCCGGGGGGGAACCGCCGTGCGCGTGCATTTTGATTGGAGCGGCCCAGGGCTGACACTTCATGCTTCCTCCGCGCTGCCGGCGTCCGTTCCGTTGGGGGGGGAAACGGACGCCGGGCAAGCCAAGGAACGTTATGGACGTGGCATTCCCGGAATGCAGGAGCGTGCGCATCTGGCCGGTGGCTGGCTGACAGTGGGCCCGGATGGGGAGCAGTTTCGGGTAACTGCTTTTCTTCCTTATGGAACCGGGAACCTGCAGGGCACCTCCCATCCGTCCAAGGCATTGACGGATCTGGGAGAACGGACCTCGGCGGGAGGGGCCGGTGGCCTTGGCTGAATCGTCTGCGCCCATATCTGTAGCGTTGGTTGACGACCAGCCATTGTTCCGGGCGGCATCCGGATGTTGGTTCAAAGCCAGCCGGACATGCTGCTGGCTTGGGAGGCCGACGACGGCAGCCAGGCACTTGCTCTCGCGACAGAGCAGCCGCCGGACGTCATGCTCATGGATCTCCGTATGCCTGTGATGGATGGCGTAACTGCCACCAAGCACCTCTGGGATGCTGCGACGCGTGACGGTTTGGAAAAGCCTAAGATCATCGCCTTGACCACCTTCAACCGCGACCAAGCTGTGGTGGAAGCGGTGCAGGCAGGAGCAAGCGGGTATTTACTCAAAAGCGCCGAGCCGGAATTCTTGCTGGCCGCAATACGGACCGTTCACTCCGGGTACTCGGTCATCGCGCCGGATCCGTGCATGACCTGTTTCAGCACGCTGCCCGGACGGTGCCGGTCCCGGGTCCGGATCTTTCTGTCTTGGATCCGTTGTCGGTTCGGGAACGGGACGTCTTCCTCTTGGCGGCCAAGGGTTTGAGCAACAGTGCTATGGCTGAGAGCTTGTTCGTGTCCGAAGCAACGGTCAAAACGCATCTGCGCAGTGTCCTTACAAAGCTGGGCGTTGGGACGCGGCTTCAACTGGTGTCGTTCGCTTACGAGTACCGGCTGCTCGGATAGCCGGGCAGCCCGTCGTCGAGCCCCCCCGGAAGCCTCCGCCGAGATGGCAGCAGATGACCATCCGGAGTACGAACATTGTCATTAAATGGCATCTCGGCGGAAACAAAACGGCGGCCGTTCCCGCAAGGACAGCCGCCGTCGTTGATTTACAAGCCGTGCGGAAGGTCTACATCTTCCGTCGTGCTGTGGTTGTTTCGTCCATGGCATCCCTGCCCAGCCAGGCGCCCAGCCCGATCATGGCAATGCCGAGGATCAGGTGCAGCCAGTTGTCAGCCGTATTGAACGGGACGAAGTTGGCAGCTGTTTCCTGGTTGATGACCAGGCCATAGATCCAAAGAACGATGTACACGGCGCCGCCGCCCAGGAGGAACAGGCGAGCCATGCGTGCGTTCCTTGCCATGGCCAAGCCGGCCACGCCAAACAGCAGGTGAACGATGTTGTGGAGTATGGACACTTGGAAGATTCCAAGCAGCATGGCGCCGGATTCATGTCCCGCAAAGGTCATGGCGCCGAAATTGGTGGTGATTCCCGGGATGAAGCCAGGATGCCTACCAGCAGAAATACAATGCCAACGCCCATGGCGGTGTTGCGAAGCGTCAACCCCATCATGTGGTGGTGTTCGGCGGGGGTGCGAAGCGGTGGTCATCAAGTCCTCCCTTTCACGCTGTTACCCGGCTCTTCTCATGGAGAGCGACCTGCGGCAAGGGGGGGTGTGGCAAAACCTTGCCGACGCCGCCATAATACTCCTGAAATGCCTCCGATAGCAGTGGATGGGCCCAGTTCAGCGGCGGTTAGCATGGATTTATGAGCCAAGCTCCAAACGGACGTGTGCACACGATCTTCCATGACACCCGCGATCTCACGCCTTTCCGCGAGGGGGGGTACGTCCGCACGCCGGTGCGTGGCCTGGCCGACGGCGTCAATGACGTGCTTTCCGGGGGGGTCCTCAGCGGCCGCGACCATGCGAGGTTGTCCGTGGTGGGGGGGAATGTCCCGAGACTAAGGATGCTGTCTTCCAAGACGGCGAAGGCCATGCATGAGGCCGTGTTCACTTCCACGGAGCCCGACCGGCTCCTTGCTTTCGGCCGCACATATCCGGCTGGGCCGGCTTATGCCACGTCATGGCGGGTCTGCTCACCTACAAGCATGGAGGATTCCTGAGGGCGTCCGAGCTGTTGCAGCGCGGTTTAACAACAAGGATCGACGACGACGCCAGCCAGTTCTCGGCTACGTACCTTGGCAGGTGGTCACCAAAGTCGAGGTAGCCGAACGCATCGAAGTTCCGGTCCTGTTCAGTGAGGAAGCCGTGTTTCTGGCGTTGTCCCACTGTCTCCGCGAAATGGGGATGACCGAGGCGGCCTTGGAAGCGGTGGTGACTTTGCCGCCGTCGTTGCCTTCTGCATTGGCGCGTTGCACTGCGGCGTATTCCCTGGAGCGCCACCGCGACGTGGTGCTGTGGACCGAAGGTTTGCTGAACACGGATGACCTGTCGGCCGCGCTGTTGTTGATGCGGGCGCGGTCGCAGCGGGCAAGGGGCGACTTCGAATCGGCCAGATTGCCTTGAAGGAAGTCCTCCGGCGTCGGAAAACCAACCTGGCCTTGAAGAATGATGCCTTGACCGACAGGGCGTTGCTCGCGCTTGACCAAGGCCGCCGCACCCTCACTCCGCGATCCAAGCGGCCAGCCCCCCCGCCCGCCGAGCTTGAGACCTTGGAAGTCATCCGCAAGGACGCTGAGATGCGGCGTCTCTGGGAGAACGACTTTAGGCAGCTGGGCGGCGAATAAAAACCCTTGTGCCGTACTTGGGAGAAGCGTATTCTCTTAATCAACCAGACAGTTGATCAACGATTCAGTTGACTAGCTTTGGTTGAAGAAAGGGTTGAAGCGGAGATGGAACAAGATGCCCTGGGGGGGTCGGAGTCCCTGGACAGGGCCTTCATGGCGTTGGCAGATCCGGTGAGACGGGCCATGGTAGCCCGGCTGTCGCGGGGAGATGCCACTGTCAATGAGCTGGCCGAACCCTTCGCCATCACCAAACAGGCGGTTTCGAAACACATTCAAGTCTTGGAGCATGCCGGTTTGGTCACCCGTTCCCGCGACGCCCAGCGCCGGCCGGTTCATTTGGATGCGGCAGCCCTGGAGCGACTGACGGCTTGGATTGACCAGTACAGGCTGATCGCCGAGTCACGCTTCCGCCAGTTGGACGAGTTGCTGGGCGTGGGCATCTCCCACCATGAACAAGAGAACACGCCAGCAAAGAAGAAAGAGGAACTGAAATGAGCAATCCAACAACAATCACCGCTGATAGTGGCGTCCCGTTCGTTGATACAGTCCGCGAATTCGATGCCCCCCCGGTCAGTGCAGTTTTCAAAGCCCACGTTGACCCGGACCTCTTGGCCAAATGGCTGGGCCCGCGCAGTACGGTCACGAAGATTACCGAATACAACGCCACCACCGGCGGAAGCTGGCGCTACGAAAGCGGCGACGATAGCGGGATGTACGGATTCCGCGGCGTGTTCCACACGGTCGAGGCCGACGCGTTGATCATCCAGACAATCGAGTTCGAAGGAGCGCCGAACCAGGTGGTCATCAGCACCACCACGTTCGAGGAAATCGACGGCAGGACCAGGATGTCGGCGCACGAGGTCTACCCCCCCTCGGTTGAAGCACGCGACATGGCCCTGGCTACAGGGATGGACTACGGCGTGATCGAAGGATACGAGCGGCTGGACGAACTGCTCGTCGCCTAGCCGCTTATCGCTTAGCTGCTTGCAGGCTGGAACTGCGGCAGAAGCGACAGGAGTTGTTCTGACAGCAGCACTGTCCCAAGTCCGATCATGATGACTCCGCTGACCAGGGTCACTACCCGGGCGGCGCCGGGCCGGGAGGCCAGCAGCTTCCTGGAAGTCAATGCAACGGCGGTGTAAACCAGCCCGGCGAGGATTACGAAGGTCAGGCCCAGCAAGCCCGACTGGACCGGAACAGGCAGTGCTGCCTCGGGGCTGACGAACTGCGGCACCAGCGCCACGAAGAAGAGCAGGCCCTTGGGGTTGATGCCGCTGGTGCCCATGCCCTGAAGGAAGGTGCGGAGCTGGTTTCCGGACTGCACGACGCCGCCTTCCGCACTAAAGCTGGCACCTCGCCACGTGCGGAGGGTAGCGATGCCGAGCCATAGCAGGTAGCGGCCCCCCCGCGATGGTCAGCCATCAATAGTCCTGGAACTCCAGCCAAGAGGGCGGCCAGTCCTGCAGCCATCAGCAAAGTGTGGATGACGTAACCACTGCATAAGCCGGCGACGGCAGGGACGAAGCTGCGCTGACGGAGGCCCGCCGAAATCGAGTACGCCCAGTCGACGCCCGGTGTGCACGCCAAGCTGACGGCGACGAGCATGAAGGCGAGGAACAGCTGCGGATTCAAGTTTTCTCTCCCAGACTTGGTGGTAGGAAAACTCTAGGGAAAGTCGGCCCATAAGTGTTCCCATATTTAGCCTGAAGGAGCAATTTTCGGTAAGATAATTGCGTGATCGACGGGATTAATAGAACTATTTTGCGCCACCTCAAAGAGGACGGCCGGATGACTGCCACAGCCCTTGCTTCCAAGGTGGGTCTGACCGTGGCCCCCCCATGTCATCGGAGGCTCCGCGATTTGGAGTCCTCGGGGGTGATCCGCGGCTACCGTGCAGACATCGATCCTGCGCGGTGGGCCTGGGCTTTGAAGCGATTGTTTTTGTCACGCTCAAGCAGGTGGAGCGCACCATCATGGCGGAGTTCGAAGAGCGTGTGACTGCCAGCCCCAACATCGTGGAGGCGCAGCGGCTCTTCGGATCTCCTGATTACCTGCTCAAGGTCATTGCCGCGGACCTGCCCGCGTATCAGCGCTTCTACGACGACGAACTCGCGGCACTTCCCGCGGTGGAGCGCCTCACGTCAACCCTGGTGATGAAGAATCTGAAAACCAACATAGGACCGCCGGTCTGAGGAGACCTATTCCGCCAGTAGTCCAGTGGTCCGGTAAGGAATCACTTCGCGGAGGAACATGCTGGTGGACGTGCGCACGATCCCCCCCGGGCACAGCCGGATTTCCTCGGATACCCGGTACAGGTCGTCCGGGCTTTTGGCTACCACCCTGATGATGAGGTCGGTATCACCGGCGGGTGCATGGCATTCGAGAACCTCGGGGGATCTCCCGCAGGGCAGCAATAGCTTCATTGAGGTGGCTTTGGTCGAGCTCGGCACTGACGGCGGCAGCCACACCACGTCCCAAGGCCGACGGCAAGACGCGACTGCTGTTGGGGCGGAGGGCCCCCCCGGACGCCGTCATTCGCTCGAGGCGCGACTGAACTGTGCCCCCCCGGGCGAGGTGAAGTTTCTGGGCCAGCACCATGATGGGCACGCGCGGATCTTCGTCCAAGGCGGCGAGGATCCGACGGTCCGTGGCGTCGAGTTCCTGCAAAGTGACCACTTCCTGTCGAGCTTTTCACTTGAGACTGGTCAGATCGATCAATCAATATGATGTCCGTTGCACCAACTGTATGCCTTCTGCTGAAATGGTGACAACGAAGCAGGTCGCGGCTACCGCCAAACCCCCCCGCAGGCATCAGGAACCCGGAACATCACCCGGAGCCCTGCACAGGTTTCCCGCAAGGAAGCAGCCGCTGATTGACTCTTGTTCACAGCATTGTCATTCTGCACCCGTCCCTCCACTGGGGGGGCGCCACAGCAAGAGCCCCTGAGCTACCGGATCGTTGCGGTAGCTGAGGGGGGGCTCTTGTGTTGCCTGACCCCCGGTCTTTGCCTCCCCCTGTCCGGCGAATAGGCTTGGATCATGACTGCTGCTGGCCGCTTCGCCCCGAGTCCCTCCGGCGAACTGCACGTAGGCAACCTGAGGACCGCGCTTCTCGCCTGGCTGTTCGCGAAGTCCACTGGCCGCGATTTCCTGCTGAGAGTTGAGGATCTGGACCGCGCCCGCTCCGGCGCTGAGGCGGAGCAGCTCCGCGATCTGCGGGCCGTCGGCGTCAGTTGGGACGCCGCCGTCGTTCGCCAGACTGAACGCGCGGCGCTGTATGACGAAGCGATTGTGCGTCTGGCGGCCGATGGCCGAACCTATGAATGCTTCTGCACGCGACGGGAAATCCAGGAGGCCCCCCCTCCGCGCCGCATGCTCCGCAGGGCGCTTATCCGGGAACGTGCCGACGGCTTTCCCATGCCGAACGTGAGATCCGGCGCGCCACGCGTCCCGCCTCCATCCGCTTACGGGCGGAGGTTTCGGAGTGGGCTGTTGAGGACCAGTTGCTCGGTAAATATGCGGGCGTCGTGGACGACTTTGTGCTTCGCCGCAACGACGGCGTGACCGCCTACAATCTCGCGGTGGTGGTTGACGACGCCCAGCAGGGAATTGACCAAGTTGTGCGCGGCGATGACCTCCTCCCATCCACGCCGAGGCAGGCCTATTTGGCGACGCTGCTCGGGTTGCCGATCCCTGAATACGCCCACGTTCCGTTGGTTGTTAACCACGACGGCGTGAGGCTGGCGAAGCGCGACGGGGGGGCTGTCACGCTGGGCGACCTCGCCGCCGTCGGAATTCCTTCAGAACGTGTGCGTGACCTACTACTGGAGTCCCTTGGACTGCCCGCGGGAACCCTGCAGGCGGCCCTGCCGCACTTCACTCCGCGTCACGTGCCAAAGACGCCTTGGGTGTGGAAAACTCCCCGGGCCTGAACTGTGCACTGCGCAGGGCAAGTGCAGCTTAGTTGAGCTGCGCTGCCGGGACTCCGGCCGCCATTCCCGCCCACAATGTGTCGGTTGCAGCGGTGACCACGTACTCCACTGAATTCCCGTCCAGCTGACCGCCGGCGGCGAGAAGGGCCGTGCATGAAGGCTCACAAAGCACACCATGGCCAGGGTTTCGGGGGTCACCGGCGGCCAGGACGCCGGCTTGCTGTGCCTCGGCAATCATTGCCCGGGCAACGTGGATGCCTTGCACGCCGGTGCTTCGCAGCTCTTCGCTGGAATCGGGATGGTGCTTGGTGGAGTACATCACCGTCAGCAGGGCGGGGGTGCTCAACCGCGAAGTCCACGTAGGCCTTCCCAACCTTGACGAAACGCTCCCGGAGGTCTTCGCCTGACTGGGCGGCGTCGAGGATGCGGCGGTTCATCGACTCAAAGCCGGCCAGTGCCACGGCGTCGATCAGGCTTGCTTGTCGCGGAAGTGCTTGGCCGGCGCGCCGTGGCTGACATTCACATCACGGGCCAGTTGCCGCAAGGAGAGCCCGTCCACGCCAGCTTCTTCGATGGTTTCCATGGCGCGGCCCAAGAGTGCTTCCCGGAGTTTGCCATGGTGGTAGGGCTGGTCAGTCATGACTACATTCTATGCCAATGTAGTCATTGACAACAAAGTAGACACTGCCTACCATGTAGACATCGACTACATTAGTCTCCGACTCAACTGATTGGATTCCGCCATGACCATGACATACACAGGCACCACTGCACTCATCACGGGCGCCAGCTCCGGCCTGGGCGCTGAGTTCGCCGGACAATTTGCTGCCCGGGGGGGCTCCAACCTTGTCCTTGTGGCCAGGCGTGCAGACCGTCTGGAAGAGTTGGCTCAGGACCTGCGCGCACGCCACCGCGTCACAGTGACCGTCCTCCCCCCCATGGACCTGGGCCGCGCAGGAGTGGGACGCGAGCTCCTCGACGAACTGGCCGGCCGCGGAATCACCGTCGACACCTTGATCAACAACGCCGGTTTCGGCACCCACGGTCCTTTGGTCAAGGAAGACCCGGACACCATCGCATCCGAGATTTCCTTGAACGTTGCCGCCCTCGTGGACATCACGCGTGCCTTCCTGCCCGACCTGCTCGCCTCCGGGAAGGGTGCCATGGTGAACGTCGCCAGCACTGCCGCGTTCCAACCCATCCCCCGGCATGGCCGTCTACGGCGCCACCAAGGCCTTCGTCCTGAGCTTCACCGAAGCAGTTGCCCACGAAACAAAAAACACCGGACTCAACGTCCTGGCCCTCTGCCCCCCCGGTGCGACGCGTACAGAGTTCTTTGACGTCCTCGGCGGTGAGTCCGCAGCGGTAGGCAAGATGCAGACCTCTGCACAGGTTGTGGGGACTGCCCTCAAGGCCCTCGATCGCAAGGACACTCCCGGCAGCGTCGTCTCGGGTTGGGCCAACCGTGTTGCAGCCGGGTTCGCCCAGCGTTTGCCACGGGCCATTACCGTCGCCATCGCCGCGCGCGCTGTTCAGGACTCGTAGGACCGGCAGGACTCGTAGGACCGGCAGGACTGGTAGGACCGGCAGGGCTTTGCGATTGGAGGGGGGGCGGTGCTGCGGGTCCGGGAACAGCGGATAGCCTGAAGGTGAGGACCGATCCCCCCCGTCGGTCCCTCTTCAAGCCGGAGGCCAGCATGACCGAACCACGCTTTACCGTAGAGACAGCCCAGGTTTTGGCCGAGGTGGCGCATAACCGGCAGAAGGACAAGCTCAAACGTCCTTATCGGGAGCACGTTCTGGCTGTGGGCGACGCGCTCGCCGACTTTGACGAGGATATCCAGATCGCAGGCTACCTTCATGACATCGCCGAGGATACGCCCATCACTCGCCAGGCCCTGCTTGAAATGGGAGTGTCCGAGCGGGCGGTAGACATCATCGAACGCGTCACCCGCCGCTTCCACGACGACCCGGATGATTACGACGCGGCATCCGTTTCGTTGCGGAGGACCACGACGCAACGTTGGTGAAGATCGCGGACAACGCGCACAATTCACTGCCGGAGAGGGTCAAGGCACTAGCTGAAAAGTGGCCGGACAAGCCGCCGGTAACCCGATACGCCGATGCCCGACCGTGCTCTACACGGCGGTTCCCCCCCGCGAAGAGGTCCGGATGATCCTGGAGCGGATCAACCGTACCTGCTTCGGGAACTGGACGAGATCGTTCCCGAGTAGCCCACTCGTTGTGAGGCCCGCTCTGCGCGCAATGGGACGGACTTGGGGGTGCAAAGCGGGCCCCCCCGCAACGCAGGGGGATGCCTTAGCCCGCGGCCGTTTCCAGCCGCCGGAGGGCCGCTGCCCGGCCCTTGTGCCCGCGTCGTTCGTCGTAGGCAATGGACAGGCCCAGGACCACCATCATTGCCAGCATGCAGATGGGCACGGAGCGCCCGCGGCGGCCAGGGCAATGCTTGCAGCCAAGCCAAGGACCACCAGCACGGAACTCAGGAAGTGTTCGCGGTCCAGGCCGAGCATGATGCCGTACAGCGCGCTGAGCGAGACCTTGAAAACAATGATGGGAATGGCGATGGAGGCCACCGCGGCGGCCGCAGGAATGTGGGCTTCGTGGTCAATGTAGTACGCGGCAACATGCAGTCCCGCCCCTGTGGCGGCAATGGCAGCGAAGATCGGCATGTGCCCATAGCCGAACACCCATGAACGGTGCCGCTGGACGTGAAGTGCCGGACCCGAGGGCAGGATGAAGTAGATCCACCACATGGCAAAGGCCAGCCCGGTGCCACTCAATCCAACCAAGGCCGCATCCATGGACCATTGGTGGGTGGCCACAATGGCACGCAGCGTTTCAATGGCACCAATCAAGCATTCACCCAGGGCGATGATGGCCAAAAGGCCGTACCTCTCCGCGATGTGGTGCGCGTGCCACGGGGGGGTACGGATGTTGCGTTCTGCGAAGTACGGTGCCGCCATCTCCATGATGAACAGCGGAGCTGCCATGAGGAAGGTGGTGAGGACGCTCGCATCGACCAAGAGAACCACCACCCATCCGACTTGGACGATCGCCACGTACTTCGCGTAGCGCAAACAGGTTTCCCGGCGTTCGGGATCCTGGCGGGCTGCGCGCAGCCACTGGAAAATCAGGGCCACCCGCATCACGATGTAGCCGAGCACCATGGTGAAGTTATCCACGTGCTTGCCCTCGATGATGGAGTGGAACACCGGCTCGACGCCCATGGCCAGGATGAGGACACCCACCATCTGCACCATCGTGACTACGCGAAACACCCAGTCGTCGGTGTCGTAGGCGCTGGCGAACCATGTGAAGTTGATCCACGCCCAGATCACCGCGAACATGGCGAAGGAGAAGGCGAGGAGACCTGGCCAGAAATGCGCTTCCGCCACTGCATGGGCGAACTGGCTGCCGGCAACACCGAAAGCGATGACGAAGGTCAGGTCGAAGAAGAGCTCCAGCGGTGTTGCTGTGCGGTGCTTTTCGTGGGGATCGCGGCCGCCCATGCGGGACAACGCATGGCGAAGGGGGATTCGAGGACATGGCAAAAAGATTACCGTTGCCCTTGCCTCCACGCCGAGATCGCCGGAATGCGTCGAGACCCCCCCCTGGAATGTTCCAGCGAGCCCGCAGCGTTCCGGCGAACTCGAGGAAAATGCAGCCCTACACGCGCCCCCCAACACGTCGATGTCTTCCAGGAAGTCCTGGTGAACTTCGGCGCTGACGGTGGTCCGGGTATCACCGATCGCGTCGAGGTAGTCCTGGGTGGCCGGTCCTTTACGTCCGTTGGAAGCAAGACCGGAGCCGCCGTCGTCGTACACTGCTTTTTCCAGGGCCGCTGGGAGGCGCTGCGGGCAGCGAACTCGATGTCCGCGGGGGGGGAGAACCCCCTCGGTGCGCTCAACCAGCTGGGCGATATCGACCGAATCCACCACGGTAGCGGGATGAATCGCTGCCACATGGCTTCACGGGCGTGGACGTCGGGCAGCCCGATGGGGGGGATGACGTAGTCGAATCGGCCGTGGCGCAGGAAGGCGGTGTCCAGGGCACGGATGAAGTTGGTGGCACAGACCAGCAGCCGGCCGGGTTGTTCGCGGAAAGCCGGGATGATCTTGAGGAGTTCGTTGGTGACTCCCTGCAGCGGCGACGGCGGATCACCGGCGCGCTGCGACGCGATTTCCTCCACTTCGTCGATGAAGACCACGGCGTGTTCCAGCTCGGCGATTTCCAGGAACGTCTCGCGTAGTGCACCGGCCAGGCCCTTGGGGGTCCGCGGCCAGGCGGGACGGGAAGACTTCCACGAACGGCCACTCAAGCGGGATGCTATGGCTTTGGCGAAGGTGGTTTTGCCAGTGCCCGGAGGCCGAAAAGGACTACTGCCCGGGGGGGCGGGACAACGCCGTATTCGTCGGCGAGGTCGGCCTCAGCCAAGGGCAAAACCAGCCGCCGCTCCAGCAACTCCTTCTCGCGGCGCATGCCGGCCACGTTCTCCCACAGGTCCCGGGCAAGGATCCGCCCGCCCAGCAGCCCCCAATGCCCCCCAGCTCCTGCCGCTGCACGGGTATGGTCCGCTCGAAGTAGCGCAGGTTTTTCTTGACCACGAACCCGCGTCCCAGGAAGGCCTCGACACGTGTTTCGGTCTCCGGCATGAGCGCCGAGAGTTTGTTGAGGCCGTGCGGGGCCATGCGGTTCTCGACGGCGGATAGCAGCGAGGTGCCGATGCCGCGGCCGCGGAACTCCGTCAGGGTGGCCAGGAAAACGATCCAGCCTTGGTCATGGGCGGCGCGTCCGACGGCGGCGCCCACCACCTGGTCACCTTGGACGGCCACCACGGCGTGGTCCTTCTCGCAGGATGCCAAGACCTCGGACAATGCGTAGACGGGCTCCACGCCGTCTGCTTTGAGTGACTCCCAGAGGTGCAGGATGCCGTCCAAATCGGACGAGTGGAAGTCCCTGATGCGCCAGTTGCTCATGGCTGTATCTCCTGAGTCTGCTAAGTGAGTCGCCGTTGATCTCTTGGAGTTGAGCATAGGCGAAGCACAGCTGCCGGACGTTGCGGGTCCGTTGCGTTACGCAGCAACGCACGACGGCGGCCTGTCGGCGCGCAGGTTCGTTCCGGCGTCGTACCTCCCACCTAAGATGAGCCAGAACCAGTTGGCGTCCATTCGAAGGAGAATCGTGGGCCTGTTTTCCGGGAAGTCGATGGCCACAGGCGGTGCGGCCGCGGCGCTCGCGGCCATCCTGATGGGCACAGCGCTGGTGCCGGCCGCTCATGCGGTGGATGCGGAGGACCTTGTCGTCCAAGGACCTGCTTTTGTGGGTAGCGGCCTATACGTAAAAGGTGCGTACGAGTACTTCTCGGCGTGTGATCCGAATCCACAGCCGAGTTACTCGGTTCAATGGCTTCGCGACGGACAGCCGGTGTACCCTGAGCCGGACTTCTCCCAGTTCTACGACCTGGACATCGAAGACGTCGGGAGCCGGATCTCGGCCGTGGTGACGGGGGTCAAGCAGCTGCGAACCCGCGGAGGTTGTGGTCCCGGCATCCGACGTCGTCCGGAGCCAGCCCATGCGCGCCGAAGGCTTCACCGGTAGGGGGAGTTTTCGAACTGCTGGCGCGTCGCCACGATGGTGCCTTGATGCTGTATCCGGGCCAGGACAGTGTACAAGGCTGGAAGCCGCCACAGTTGATCGGCCTCATTGGGGCTCTTACACCAGGATTATCGGTGGAGGAGACCTCACCAGCGATGGCCTGACCGAGCTGCTGGCCACGGACGCATCAGGCAGGCTATGGATGTTCTGGGGCCGCGGCGACGGCACGTTCCCGCCCAATGCATATCCGTCCGAGATCGGCTGGGGGCTGGAATGCCATGGACAAAGTGGTGGGCCCCCCCGGAGACTTCGACGGCGATGGGTACAACGACCTCCTGGCCACCGAGCCCAACGGAAACCTCTACCTGTACCCGAAAGCTGCCAGGGGGGGATGGACTCCGCGGGTTCACGTTGGCCGGGGCTGGGACGTGATGCACGTGCTGATCACGCCGGGTGATTTCAATGGTGATGACACGGTGGATGTCCTTGCCAAGGACAAGGCGGGAAGGCTGTTCCTTTATGGCGGGAACGGCAGCGGTGGATGGTTGGCGCCCCCGCCTCGTTGGCCATGGCTGGAACGTTTTGAGCAAGATCGGCAGTGCCGGCGACTTCAACCGGGATGGCTTCAACGATGTCCACGGGGGGGTCAACAGCGCCGGTGAGCTGCTGATGTACTACGGCGATGGACGTGGTGGCTGGAAGGGCGTCGAAACCGTCGGCTGGGGGTGGAACATCTTCAACGGGCTGTACTGATCCAGCCCCCCCTTAACCGTTCCTACTGAAGCACCCCCCCTACTCGACCGGACGCAGCCGCAATCCCTGCATGCCGCCGTCGACCGCCAGCGAAGTCCCCCGACGTCGACCCCGACAGCGGGCTTGCCAGGTAAGCAACGGCGCCGGCTACCTCAGCTGGGTCGACCATCCGCCGTGCGGTTGGCGGGCGTCAGGGCGGTGCGCGCAGCGGCAGGGTCAGCAGCTGAATCGAGCAACCGGCCAACCCAGGGAGTGTCCACGGTGCCGGGGGTTCACGCAGTTCACACGGATCCCCCCCTCGCGGACGTGGTCTGCCGCCATGGCGAGCGTTAACGACAAGACCGCGCCCTTCGACGCCGAGTACAGGGCACGCTGAGGAAGCCCGGCAGTCGCCGCAATGGAACAGGTGTTAACGATCGCGGCCGCCGGGGGACTCACGCAGGTATGGCAAGGCTGCCCGGCTGACACGGGCGATTCCCACCACATTGACGTTGAGGACACGCAACCACTCGTCGTCGTCGTTCGCCGAAACGTCGCCCTGTGCGCCGATGCCGGCGTTGTTGATAACGATGTCCAGGCGGCCGAACTGCTGCACAACGTGCTCGACGGCGGCGCGCACGGAGGCGTCATCGGCCACATTGCACTGCACACCGAAGTGCGGGCTGGTTTCCGGGGGGG
>BBFS01000098.1 GCA_001313365.1 Paenarthrobacter nitroguajacolicus JCM 14115 | reverse complement strand
GCCGCAAGCACGACGACGGCTGCCGCACCCAAGCGCATCGTGGCGGTGACCGCTTGCCCCACAGGTATTGCGCACACGTACATGGCTGCCGACTCGCTGGTTGCCGCCGCCAAGGAAATGGGCGTCGACCTTCAAGTCGAGACCCAGGGATCCTCTGGCGCCAAGCCGCTTGACCCGGCCGTGATCGCAGCAGCTGACGCCGTGATCTTTGCCGTCGACGTGGATGTTCGCGGCAAGGAACGTTTCGCCGGTAAGCCGGTCATCAACGCACCGGTCAAGCGCGGCATTGACGAGCCGGACAAGATGGTCCGGGAAGCTCTTGCGGCTGCCGACGACCCCCCCGGGCACGCCGCGTTCCCCCCCATGCCGGTGCTGAAGAGCAGGCTGAGCGCGATGAGGAGGAGAAGGGCGAGCACATCGGCCAGAAGCTGAAGCGCGCACTCCTCACCGGCGTGAGCTACATGATTCCGTTCGTGGCCGGCGGCGGGCTGCTGATCGCCCTTGGCTTCCTTCTGGGCGGTTATGACATCACTGAGGTTGCGGACAAGGTGGTGCTGGAGAACAACTTCGGCAACCTGCCCGAAGGTGGTTTGGCGATCTACCTGGGTGCCGTTGCCTTCAAGATCGGTAACCTGTCCATGGGCTTCCTTATCCCGGCACTGGCCGGTTACATCGCCTACGCAATCGCCGACCGGCCGGGTATTGCGCCCGGATTCGTTGCGGGCGCCGTAGCCAGCTTTATGGACGCAGGATTCCTCGGCGGCATCATTGGCGGTCTTCTGGCGGGTTACATCGCTTACCTGATCGGGACGTGGCAGGTACCGCGCTGGCTCCGTGGCCTGATGCCCGTTGTCATCATCGCTGCTTGCCTCCATCGTCGCTTCGGGCTGATGTTCCTGGTCCTCGGCGGCCCCATTGCGGGCCTTACCGCAGCTTTGAACGGCTGGCTCACGGGCATGAGCGGAGCCTCCGCCGTGGTTCTCGGTATCATCCTTGGCCTCATGATGTGCTTCGACCTTGGCGGTCCCGTCAACAAAGTTGCCTACGCCTTCGCTGTGGCCGGACTTACCGCCGGCAGCGCCGACAACCAGGCGCCCTGGCTGATCATGGGCACCGTGATGGCTGCGGGCATGGTTCCGCCGCTGGCAATGGCTCTCGCCACAGTCCTGAACAAGAAACTCTTCACCCTCAACGAACGCGAGAACGGCAAGGCAGCCTGGCTTCTCGGCGCTTCCTTCATCTCTGAAGGCGCCATTCCCTTCGCTGCAACTGACCCGCTGCGCGTCATCCCGGCCAGCATGCTGGGCGGTGCCCTCACCGGTGCACTCTGCATGGCTACCGGGGGGGTCACCTCGCAGGCTCCCCCATGGCGGCTTCTTCGTCTTCTTCGCCATCGGCAACCTGGCGATGTTCGTCGTCGCCATCGTTGCCGGAATGGTGGTCAGCGCCCTGGCCGTCATCGCCCTCAAGCGCTTTGCAGTCAAGAAGCCGGTGGAAGCGGAACCCGTTCCTGCTACTGCCAGCGTCTAGAGCCACCACGGTCTAGACTTCCCACAAAGCAACCCCTCACCACAGCCACCCTTCACAAAGAGGAGCACCAATGCCAGAACGTACAGCCACCATCGCAAGCCGCGTCGGCCTCCACGCCCGCCCGGCAGCCATTTTCGCCGAAGCAGCCGGCGACCTGGATCTCGACGTCACCATCGCACGCCAGGGTGAGCCCGCGGACGACGCCATGGACGCCGCGAGCATCCTGTCACTGATGAGCCTGGGCGCTTCCCACGGCGACGTCGTGGTGCTGCGCGCCGAAGGTGAAGGTGCGGATGCAGCCCTGGACAGCCTGGTGAAGATCCTCGAAACGGACCACGACGCCTAGTAGGGTCACCCAAACCCCTCAGCGACACGCAAAGAGCCTGGTGCCACCCGGATATGGGTGGCACCAGGCTCTTTGCATGTCTGAGGTAGTTTTCCTTGTCTTGTTTGAGGTGCTAAGGACCGGTGAGCTCGTCGAGATGGCGCGAGAGCACGCGGAGCATCGGACCCGCCTCCGGGAGTTCACCGCTCCACAATCCATGCATCGCGATCCCATCCAGGAGCGCACGCAATCGCTGGGCTTCATAGTCGGGGTCGCGCCCCGGGTTGAACTGTCCCGCTTCGGCCAGGAGCTGGAGGCAACGTGACACACGCGGTCTACTCCCTCGCTGAGCCTGATCGCGGCCGGACGTAGTGCACTATCCGTCAGTGAGAGGACACCAAGCTGCACCTGCGCCACGAGTTCCAGCCGCCGTTCCTTGTCGAGAGGAAGCAACTGCAGGAGCAAGCCATCAACCAAGGCCCGGCCAGTGAGCTCAAGGGCGGCGATTCGGGCGGTGACCCGGTCCTCAATGAGTTGCAGGCAGAACTCCCTCAGGGCATGTTGCGTGGCAAACGCGCGCCTCAGTGAAGCGGCGGCGATGCCCGCTTCCGCTGCCACCCCCCGCGCACGGAAAGGCCCGAAAGACCCTCACGTTCCAGCACCCGCAAGGAAGCTTCCGCTATTGCTGCGCTGCGTGCCTCTGCATCGATTCTCCGGGGGGGCATGGTTTCAGCGCTACAGGGTAGCAGCGGGAATAGTCCGGGCGGCTTTCTTCGGCCAGATCGTGTAGCTCAAGGCCCAGAGGAAGTCGATGGCGAAGATGATGCCCAGGATGCGGAAGAAGTCCGAGAGGGCTGCGGTTCGTTCGGGGTCGTTGACGAGGAAGATGATCGCTCCCAGGGTCGCTGCTGCGATGGCAACTGCCAACGCCGTAAGGAGCACATCCCTCCAGCATTTGATGGTGTAGCGGGTTCCGGTGAGTCGCTCCGGCGCAGGTCCGCCGGCGAGCCGGTGCTGGAAGTGCGCATCGGCCCAGGCCACCATGCGCTTGCCGTACGCGACAGAGACGCCGATGTAGATCGCGGCGAGTCCGTGGTGCCATGAGGCTGTACCACCGCCCAGCAAATCGACGGCGACCAAGGCAAGCAGGATGGCGTCAATAACCGGAGCAAGGATCAGGAGGCTCCACCCAGGCGGGGGGGACGACGCAGCAGATACCGTGCTGCGAGCCCGGCGAGGATCGCCACCCAGAACCCTATTTCACACACCACGATTGCGAACAGAATCATTACCGCCCCCCAGACGCCCAGCCATCAATTTTTATTAGTACAAGTGTACTCACAAAATGACGGGCCGTCTCGGGGGGGCCACGGTTCAACTCGGGGGGGCTTCTCCGTTCAAGTAGGCGGCAATCGACGCCTCCGTTGGCTTGACGTGCTTGAGGTCCTCCGAGAGGTAACCCTCAATAATCCGCGGATCCACATAGGAGGAGCGCGCCACCGAGGGGGGGTGTTGCCCAAGAGTTCGGAGGCCTCCTTGATGGCCCGCACAATGGCCTGCCTGGGCGTTCCCTTGTGCCCGGACTTGATCAGGCATAGCGCCGCAGCCGCAGTGCCCTTCCACGTCCGGAAATCCTTGGATGTGTAGGCTTCCCCCCCTGAGATGCCCCTGAGGTATTCATTGATCATGGACGCATCCACCGACACCCAGGTGCCGTTGGCTGGTAAGCAAGCAGCCGCTCCTTGCCGGGACGATTCGCCAGCGGCTCCAGGAAGGCTGCCAGAGCGGGGGGGTCGTGGATGGATGTGTCCCACAACTGGCCGCTCTTCCCGGGAAACTTCAGGAAGACGTCCTGCCCCCCCTCCACCCGGGCGTGGCGGCATCGGAGTGTGGTGAGCCCATAGGAGCCGTTCTGCTTCATATAGATCTCGGAGCCAACGCGGAGCGCACCCAGATCCATGAGCCGTACCGCCGCGGCGAGGGTCTGTTGCTTGGGATCTTCGGTGTTCTGCAGGTGCACTGTGACGTTGCGCCGAATTGCGGGCAGGACCAAGCCCAGCTTGGCGGCCCGAAGGAACTTCTCGGTGTCCTTACGTTCCCGCCACCGGGGATGGTAGATGTACTGGCTGCGTCCTGCACCATCAACCCCGGTGGCCAGAATGTGGCCGTGCTCGTAGGGGCTGATCCATACATCGGTCCACGCAGGCGGGATCGCCAGCGCATTAATGCGCTGGCGATCCTCTTTGCTAACCAGGCTTCCGTCCGGGTGCCTGTAGCTGAACCCTTTTCCTACCTTGCGGCGGACGATGCCGGGCTTGGACAGGTCACTGCGCTTAAGCCGGGGGGGCACGGTTCTTCCGCCCTACTCTGACCGAGCCGGTCCGGTAGGTCTAGGCCTCGTCCGGATCCGTCACGGCAGCTCCGGCATTCATGATTTCGGCGTTGATCATCCACACCAGCTGCTCAAGGCGGGAGATGAACGCGTGCAGCAGGTCCGCCGTCGTGGGGGGGTCTTCCTCGTCAACTTCGTCATGGACGTCGCGCATGGTCTGGACTGCGCGCTCCACGCGGTCAGTAACCAGCTTGACGGCGTTCTTGGTGTTGACCAGACCGGCCGGGAATTCTTCCAGGCGCGTGCCCTTGGCGATGGTCGCACTGCGGCCATCGGGTAGGGCGTGGAGTGCACGCATGCGCTCGGCGGTGTCGTCAGCGAACTCGCGCGTAGCTACTACAAGCTCGTCCAACTGGAGGTGAAGGTCGCGGAAGTTCGGACCCACGATGTTCCAGTGCGCCTGCTTTCCCTGGAGCTGGAGCTCAATAAGTCTGTCAGGACGATCTGAAGGTTGTCTGCAAGCTGCTGTGACGCTTTCATGTGTTCCTCTCATGGACGTTCATGTGAGCCAAAACGAGCCGCAAAATGTCTGCGGCAACTGCCCAATCATCAGGTGACGACTTGAATAAGCCTTTCATAAGGTTGCTTAGTAGTACAATGGGAAGTGTTACTGTTCACGACTGGCGAACTTCACCACACGGCGAAGACCGGTATGTGATACACGAAAAGGCACTTTGAGGCCGTGAAACGCCTCCAAGTACCGGCATAACTAAATCGAAGTAAAGCGGAATGCATAGTTGGGAATCGGCGATTCATCAAAGATTCCCCCCCAAGAAAGGAATGTGCTGACCATGAATACGCTTCTGATCATTGCTGGTGTAGTAGCAATTGTTCTTCTCCTGGTAGGCGGCTTCACCGAAGCCTGAGCTGGTTGCTGTGGGTAGCGTCATCCTCCTCGTCATTGCGGCCATCGGCTGGTTGCTGAGCTTCATGTCGGGTCGCAGGGGGGGACACACGGTATAAACCAGAACCGGACATACCCCACCCGGATGTAACGGGCAGGCCTTAAGCACTTATAGACCGTGAGGGCTGTTCCCACCACTGCAAGTGCGTTGGGAGCAGCCCTCCGGCATCACCCCGTCGCCGTCGGCGCCTTTACCGGTCGCTGAAGGCGGCGGGGGGGCTGCATCAGGGTCCTGGGGGTGTGGGGAACTCGTCACCAGGGGTGTCGGGAACTCCCTGGGCCGGCCGTTCCGGCGTCTCGCGTTCATCACCCTGGCCAGGCATTTCCTGTTCCGGGGTGGGTGTGCCGTAGCCGCCGGGTTCGCTCTCAGGGTCCAGGCGGTGTTCGTCCTGGTTCATTGCTTCCTCCTTGGAAATCCGATGAGGCCCCCGATAGAAAAGATCGAGGAATGCTGACAGTTCGACCGTAGTCCCGCGCATGGTCGTCGTCCACCAAAGCCACCACGGAGGTGCACAAATGGTAGAGCCGGAGCAGGCTCCCAGGATCGGCAGGAACGAGTCCACCGAGGAACGGATGGACCGCAACTGGATGGAATTGATCCAGGAGTTACGGGTTCTCCAGACAGGGGTACAGATCCTTGGCGGCTTCCTGCTCACGCTCCCCCCCTTTCAGGAACGATTCGAACTGCTGGACGACTGGCAGCGGAACCTCTACCTGTTCAACGTGATGGTGGCAGCGCTAACCACAGTCCTCATCGTGCTGCCCGTCAGTGTCCATCGCCGCCTGTTCCGGAGGGGGGGCTCAAGGCCACCTTGGTCTCCAGCGCCGACATTGTCACCAAGTGGGCGTTGGCTGGCGTGGCGTTGTTGATTGTCGGCTCGGCCACGCTGGTCTTCGACTTCACCGCCGGACGGACCGCAGGGCTTGTGGCCGCCGGATTCATCATTCTGGTGCTGCTGCTCCTTGTAGTGGGCACTCCGCTATGGCTGCACCGCCGAGCAATCCGAAACGGCAACGGCAACGGCAACAACGGACAAGCAAAGGACGCGTAAGGAAGATGCTGCGGCCCTCCAAACACCAGGAAACTTCCGGTAAGGACAACAAGCCGGCGCGACACTGGGTCAAGGATCATGGCCTGCTGCTTGTCAACGCAGGCCTGTTCGTCGTCTTCCTCGGCGGCATGATCATCTCAGGGGCGGCAAATTACAGCGAAGAACAGCAGGCCCACGGCGAGCCAGCCACCGGATCCCGGATTTTCTGACGTCCGGCACCTTCTGGGAATCCGTCTTCGAAAACTGGGAGTCGGAGTTCCTTCAGATGGGCATGTATGTGGTCCTGACGGTTTTCCTGTTCCAAAGAGGCTCCTCCGAGTCGAAGCCAGTGGACAAGGACGCGCCACAGGACGAGGACCCCCCCCGCGACGCCAAGATGACAGCCAAGACCCCTTGGCCGGTGCGGCGGGGGCGGCTGGGTCCTGAAGGTCTACGAGCACTCGCTCTCGGGCCTGCTGGGCCTCATATTCCTCGCTTCGTTCACCTTGCACGCGGTGGGTGGCACGGCCGCTTACAACGAGGAGCAGCTGAGCCATGGCCTGCCCGAGATCTCCACGTGGGAATACCTCGGTTCAAGCCGGTTCTGGTTCGAGTCCTTCCAGAACTGGCAAAGCGAGTTCCTTGCTGTGGCCGTGCTGGTGGGAGCTTCCGTATACCTCCGCGAAAGAGGCTCACCGGAGTCAAAGCCGGTCGCAGAGCCACACTACGAGACGGGCGCCTAAACCAATTCAGAGAAAGGAAGGCATCATGCTGGAAAGAAGAACTCCAGTTTGAAGGACCCCCAAACTTTATGAAGAGCTCCGCGAGGATGGCGCATCCAAGGAGAAGGCTGCCCGCGTCTCGAACGCTGCCGCGGCCAAGGGCCGCAAGGAAGTAGGACGCAAGGGCGGAAAGTCCGGTGATTACGATGACTGGACTGTGGACAAATTGAAAGCCCGAGCCAAGGAACTTGGCCTCAAAGGCTATTCAGACAAGAAGAAATCCGAGCTCATCTCGATGCTGCGGAACCACTAAAGCCAACAAAAGCAGCGGCCACCCGGACGGCGGCCGCGCTTTTATGGAATTACGACGCCGGCTCACGCCTTTTTCTTGGCCCGCGCCTTTGGTTTGCTGGCAGTTTTGCTGGCGGCAGCGGCGTCGTCGTCCGCTTTTTCCTTGCCGCGTTTCTTGTCCAGGCTGCGCTTGAGTGCTTCCATGAGGTCGATAACGTCCCCCCCACCTCGCCTTCTCCTTCCACCGCGCCGAAGGTGGCCTCGGTGTCCAGGGCCTCGCCCTTCTCCAATTTGGCCTCGATCAGCGTTCGGAGCTGCGCTTGATAGTCATCGGTGTATTCGTCGGGGGGGTCAAAGTCGTGTGCCATGGATTCCACCAGGGCGGAGGACATTTCCAGTTCCTTGTCGGAGATCTTGATGTCGGTCTCCAACGACGGGAACTTGGCCTCGCGGACCTCATCGCCCCACAGGAGTGCCTGCAGCAACAGCACGTCCCCCACGCACCCGCAGCGCCCCCCAAACGGGTCTTCTGCCGCAGCGCGTACTGGACAATGGCGATCCTGTCCGTGTCCTCCAGCGTCTGCCGGAGAAGCATGTACGCCTTGGGAGATTTGGAGTCCGGCTCCAGGAAATAGCTGCGCTCGTACATGATGGGGGGGTCCAGCTGCTCGGCGGGGGGATAAACTCCACCACCTCAATTTCGCGGCTGTTCTCTTCCGGCAACGATTTCAATTCGGCAGACGTCAGGACCACTGTGCGGCCTTCTTCTTCGTAGGCCTTGTCGATATCCTCGTACGCCACAACCTCGCTGCAAATTTCGCATTTACGCTGGTACCGAATGCGCCCGCCGTCCTTATTGTGGACTTGGTGCAGGCCTATGTCGTGATCCTCCGTGGCACTGTAGAGCTTCACTGGTACGTTGACCAGACCGAACGCGATAGATCCCTTCCATATGGCCTCATGCACCCAGTCAACAGCACAACACAGCAGAGGAGAAGAGGTGGCAGGCAAGCAACAGGAGCGGGTGAACGTGGAAGGCCACGAGCTCACCCTCACCAACCTGGGGGAAAATCATCTACCCGAAACCGGCACCACCAAGGCAGAAGTGCTGGAGTACTACGCCGCCGTCGCGCCTTTCCTGATCCCGGCCGCTGCCAATCGGCCCGTCACGCGCAAGCGTTGGGTCAACGGAGTGGGCACTGCTGAAGACCCCGGCAGGTGTTTTTCCAAAAGAACCTCGAGGACTCCGCGCCCAAATGGATACCCCCGTGCCGCCATCCAACATTCGGACCACACCAACGTGTATCCCATGGTCAACAATCTGGCCACGCTCACGTGGATGGCCAGATCGCATCCTTGGAGATCCACGTTCCCCAGTGGCAAGTGGATCCCTCAGGGAAGCCGCTCCGACCCGACCGCTTCGTTCTGGACCTTGACCCCCGGGCCGGGGGCTGGACTTCCCGAGTGCGTTGAAGTGGCCAAGCTGGCCCGCTCCATCTTGCAGGACATGGGCATGGATCCAGTCCCTGTCACTAGCGGCAGCAAAGGCATCCACCTCTACACAGGCCTCGACGGGACCTTGAAGTCCGAGCAAGTGTCTGCCTTCGCCAAAGAGCTCGCCCGCGCCTTGGAGTCGGACCACCCGGAGTTGGTGGTCAGCGACATGAAGAAGTCCCTCCGCCACGGCAAAGTGTTGGTGGACTGGAGCCAGAACAGCGGGAACAAGACCACCACCGTCCCCCCCTACTCGCTGCGCGGAAAAGCGCGCCCTACAGTCGCCGCGCCCCCCCGCACCTGGCGGGAGCTCGCCTCCCCCCCTTCGCTGGACCACCTCGACTACTTGGCCGTCATGAAGCGGGTTGCTACCGGCAAGGACCACTTCGCGTCGATCTCCGACCGGCACCTGCCGCCGCACGGCGAGGATGAGAATGACGACGACGGTGCTGCTTCGGGTGACTCCGGTGCCGTGAGCGTGTGGTGACGGTCGAGAACCGTCTCGCCAAATACGTCGGGATGCGCGATCCGGGCAAGACCCCGGAGCCGTTTCCGTCGTCGTCGGCCGTTTCTCCCACACCAACCCGGGCCTCGTCCTCGGAGCAACCGAAGCCCGGCGACCCTCCGCCGCCGGGAGGCATCTTCGTCATCCAGGAGCACCACGCCCGCCGCTACCACCTGGATCTGCGCCTGGAGCACAACGGCGTCCTGGCTCATGGGCGCTGCCGCGTGGCATCCCGGAAACTCCCGACCGCAACAACCTCGCCGTCCATACCGAGGACCACCCCCATGGAGTACGCCACCTTCGCGGGCGTCATCCCGAAGGGCGAGTACGGGGGGGCCGGGACCATGACCATTTGGGACCGTGGCGAGTACACCTGCGAGAAGTGGCGAGACGGCAAGGAAGTAATCGCGACCCTCACAGGCGAGCCGGGCGGTGGCCTGGGCGGCACCAAACGCTTCGCGATCATCAACACCGGTCAGAACTGGCTCATCCACCTTATGAAGGAGCAGCCGGGAGGGCGGCGGGCTACCGCAACGGCCAGCAAAGCTGTGGCACCCAAGTCCACTCCGGCGTCACCACAACCCATGCCGAACTACACCCCCCATGCTCGCCACCTCCGGAACCACCACCGATCTCCGCGGCGACGATTGGCTGTATGAACTGAAGTGGGACGGAATCCGGGCGATCATCACCGGCACCGACGGCAAGATCCGGCTCATGAGCCGCAACGGGAACGATCTCACCGCCGCCTATCCCGAACTGACGGACCGCGCATGCTGGCCCGACGGCGACTTCGTGCTGATGGCGAAATTGTGGCGCTCGGCAAAGGCTCACGGCCTGATTTCGGGCGGCTGCAGCTTCGGATGAACCTGGTAAAAGCTGCGGACATCGAACGTGCCCGATCAACGGTTCCGGTGCAGCTGATGCTGTTCGACCTTCTTTACGACGACGGCACGGACCTGAGCGGGCTGCCCTTCCGAGAGCGCCGCGAAAGACTCTCCGGGTTTGCGGGGGCGCCTGCGAAAAGGTTGCCCGCTACATCTTTCAGCAGTGTTGGACCACGACGTAGAGGACCTCATGACCAGCGCCGCCGAGCTTGGCTTGGAAGGTGTCATGGCCAAGAAGGCCGATAGCCGCTACGTGGTTGGTCGCCGCAGCAGGGCCTGGATCAAGCTGAAGCTGGAGCAGAGCCAGGAAGTGGTGGTGGGCGGTTGGCGTCCCGGTGCGGGCGCAAGGGGCGGGACCTTCGGTGCGTTGCTGCTGGGCATCCCCGACGGCGACAAGCTGCACTACGTGGGACGGGTGGGCACCGGGTTCAAGGACTGGCAGCTCCGGGACGTCATGGAGAAATTGGAGCCCCTGGTGGTGAGTGACTCCCCCTTCGCTGACATTCCCCCCCGGGAGGATGCTGCGGGTGCCAAGTGGGTGAGCCCTGAGCTGGTGGCCGAGGTAACTTTCGGTGAATGGACGGGCCCCCCCGGCCGGCTACGGCACCCGGTGTGGCGTGGCTGGCGTCCGGACAAGTCCCCTGAGGACGTAAGCCCGCCCAACTGAGTCGCAGTTGAGCGCGTTTTGAGGGCTCAAAACGCGCTGTGCTGCGACTCAGTTGGGCTGGCTACGCGGGTGGTGCGGTTGATGCGAGCTAGGAGGAATGTGGCATCTGCGGGCGGCTGGTCCTGTGGATCGCCGTCACAGCTGCACCCTGGCCCATGCGGCCGTGGGCTTGGTCGCGCTCCTTCGGGTGGCGACGTTTACCGTTACCGTCCGGCCACTGCCTGCTCTGGTCCGCACCCAGTGCAACGGCGATGGCGGTCGGTTCGGGCATAGGAGCCATGTCCATGGACTCCACCAAGTGGCTTGCAACCTCAGGATTGATGCGGTCGGAATCGTGATTCGCAGTCATGGTTCTTCCTTTCCAGTGTGCCTTGTCCGCAGGTTTTACCAGCGGACCTTCTTCTCGGTCTTAGCCTGCTTGCCGCTGGCGGAGGTGGGCTTGTGCCCCTTGCCGGTGCTCTGCCAGCCGGCCGGTGCGCCACCCCCCGGATTTGCTGGCCAGCATGGCCTTCTGGGCGTCGGTCAGTTTGGACTTGATACCACCGGAGGCCGGGGGGGTCTTCTTGTTTTCGGAAGGGTTGGCAGTCATACGTGGACTCCTAAAAGTGTGAGTCCTGAAGAGACACGTATCCCATGTCGTTGCGGTTCGGGAAAAAGGCGTCGAGAACGGGAACGGCATGGAGGCAGGGCCTCAACAGGCGTGGATTTTTGTCAGGTGAAACTCGGCTGTGCCGCTAAGGCAGAGGCCGGTCTACTCAAAAATCAGTGTTCCCATGCCTCATACCCTAACCAAGTCCCGGCAGATTTGTGAACCCCCTCACCTGCAGCTTCTTCCTGCTCCACCAGGATTAATCCTCGGCTAGCATGGCAAACGTGACCCGGAGAGCATCCATCGCCACCACTCTGCGTGCCGCCGGCTGCGTTTTCGCAGAGGATGAAGCACAACTGCTCATCGATGCCGCCCACCATCCGGACCAGCTCACCCACATGGTGGACCAACGCCTTCGAGGACTACCCCTGGAACACATTGTGGGGGGGTGGGCGGATTTCTGCGGGACGCGCATCGCCGTGGAACCGGGCGTCTTCGTGCCGCGCCGTCGCACGGAGTTCGTCGTGCGGGTGGCGGCGATGATCACCAAACCCGGAGCCGTCGTCGTCGACCTTTGCTGTGGTTCCGGGGGCGATAGGTGCAGCACTCAACGATCTCCTGGGGGGGAGCTGCGAACTGCACGCGACGGACGTCGACCCCGCGGCGGTTCGGTGCGCGCGCCGTAACGTTGAGCCTCGTGGCGGCCGCGTCCATCAAGGGGGGGACCTCTACGCTGCACTCCCCCCGGGAACTGCGCGGGAAAGTGGACGTGCTGCTCGCGAACGCGCCGTATGTTCCAACGGGGTCCATCGCGATGATGCCGCAGGAGGCACGTCTCCATGAGCCGCGGGTAGCGCTCGACGGCGGCGCTGACGGTTTGGATGTCCAGCGTCGGTTAGCGCTTGGCGCTGCTCAATGGCTGGCGCCGGGTGGGTCCATCGTGATGGAAACCTCGGAGCAGCAGGCACCGCGGACCGTCCGGCTCCTGAACGAGGCGGGGGTTGCTCGCGGAGGTGGCCTCGGACGAAGAATTGGATGCAACGGTGGTGCTCGCTGCGCAAAGGTGACCCCCCCTCAAACCATCAGCTTTTAGGCCCGAATCCGGCCTGTTAAGTGGGCTCCGCTAAACAATTTGGTAACAACGTGCTCCGGAGGGCAAAAAAGAGCCCGGATCCGCATGATTGCAGGGCAAGAGCGGGCAATGAGATGCAACACAGCTAGGCAATTTGCACTCTCATATGACCCAAAAATCGGATCTCAACTCGGGTTTTCGTGCAAAAACCCGTAAAATTGAAGGCCTGCCCAGAGCGGGGGGGCAGCAGAAGTCGCAAGCAAATGACCTCCCTAGGAGAACCCCAAATGCCCACAGACCAAAGCAACACCGTCTCTCCGGATGGCGCAAGGAACGCCTCCGGGACCCAGGTATTGGCAGGCCCCACCCCCCCGGCCGCCACGAACGCAGCAAATGCAGTAAAGAACGCAACGAAGAAGCTTCGCCCGAAGCGCCGGCTGAAAGAATCCGACGTCAACGTGGTGAACAAGCCGATGCTACGTAAAGCACTCGGCGGCACAATCGTCGGCAACACCATGGAATGGTACGACGTCGGCGTGTTCGGCTACCTCATCACCACCATGGGCCCTGTCTTCCTGCCCGAAGCAGACCCGTCGGTCCAAACACTCTTCCTTCTGGGCACCTTCGCCGCAACCTTCATCGCGCGTCCCCTCGGTGGCATCGTGTTTGGTTGGCTTGGCGACAAGGTGGGCCGTCAGAAGGTCCTCGCAGCAACACTGATGCTCATGGCGGCAAGTACGTTCGCCGTCGGCCTCCTTCCCGGCTACGCGCAGATCGGCATCTGGGCCGCCGCGTTGCTGGTGATCCTGAAGCTCGTCCAGGGCTTCTCCACCGGTGGCGAATACGCCGGTGCCACAACCTTCGTTAGCGAGTACGCCCCCGGACAAGCGCCGCGGCTACTTTGCCAGCTTCCTTGATATGGGCAGCTACATTGCTTCGCCCTCGGTGCAGCCCTGGTTTCGGTCCTGCAGCTCACGCTCGGACAAGCAGCCATGGAGGAATGGGGTTGGAGGATCCCGTTCCTGATCGCAGGTCCCCTGGGCCTCATTGCCGTGTACTTCCGAAGCAAGATCGAGGAATCACCCCAGTTCCAGGCAACCCTGGACGCCCAGGAAGCCTCTGCCAAGGACGCGGCATCTCAGGATGCTGCCGTCGCCAAGGGACCCATTGGCATCATCAAGGCTTACTGGCGCCAGATCGTGCTGGCCATGATCCTCGCGGCCGCCGCCAACACTGTTGGTTACGCCCTGACGTCGTACATGCCCACATACCTCACGGATTCCAAGGGTTACGACCCCGTCCACGGCACGCTGCTGACCATCCCGGTCCTGGTGATCATGGCTGTTTGCATTCCACTGACCGGTAAGCTCTCCGACCGCATCGGCCGCCGTCCCGTGCTGTGGATCGGCGCAGGCAGCACCATCGTCTTCGCCATTCCGGCCTTCCTGCTGATCGGCATTGGCGACATCTGGTCCACACTGGCCGGCCTCGCACTGATCGCCTTCCCGGTGACGTTCTACATCGCCAACCTGGCTTCGGCCCTGCCCGCCCTGTTCCCGACGTCCAGCCGTTATGGCGGAATGGGCATCGCTTACAACTTCTCGGTTGCGATCTTCGGTGGAACCACGCCGTTCATCGTCCAGGGCCTGATCGAAGGCACTGGCGACGACATGATGCCGGCGTACTACCTGATGGCCACGTCCGTTGTGGGCGCGATCGCCATCTACTTCCTGCGTGAATCCGCCCAGCGCCCCCCCTGCCGGGCTCCATGCCCAGCGTGGACACCCAGGCCGAGGCACGTGAGCTCGTAGCCACGCAGGACACCAACCCGCTCATCAACCTGGACGAGATGCCGTTCGACGGCCAGCCGATTGATGACACCGTGTTCGGCAAAGGCAACAAGGACCTGACTCCCGCTTAGGAACTCAATGCCTGCAACTTCTGCGCAGCGACTCAGTTAGTTCGCGGCAGCTTGCCGCCCACCGTAGCCACCACCTCAAGGCGCTCTTCTTGAGGTTGGTGGCTACGGCTGTTAAAGCCCCCAACTGGGCCTGCACCGCCGCGCCAATGATCCGTGCACCTTCCGGAAAACCGCCCGGATTCGGGCCGGCGTAGTTGAGCCGGATGTATGGCCCTTCCGGTTCCGCAGGGAACCACTCCGTGCCCGAGGCGATGAGCACCCCCCCGGCCGCTTCGCAATCCTTGGTGAGCTGATCGACGTCGAACCCGTCCGGCATCCGCAACCACAAGTTCAAACCGCCTTTTGGCAAGTGGCTGAGATGTGCCTGCGGAACATGCTCGCGGAGGCTGGTGACCAGCAGATCTCGCCGCGACTGCAGCTGATGACTGAGGCCGCGCAGGTGCGTGTGCCAACCCGGCTGCGTGACGACGTCGAGCGCTGCTGCCTGAAGCAGGCCGCTGACGTACATCGATTCGGCGGCCTGCGCCCCCATGATGCGTTCGCGTGCAGGACCTCGCGCTATGACGGCTGCGATACGGATGGACGGCGAGACGCTCTTGGTCAGCGAGCGAATGTAGACCACATGCCCGGAATCGTCTTTGGCGGCGAGCGGGACCGACGGCGCGGTGATGCCGAAGTCGTGCGCCCAGTCGTCCTCCACAAGGAAAGCTCCGTGCCGCTGGACTATCCGGAGCACCACTTCCCCCCCCGATCGGCCGACCACTGCGCTCCCGTGGGATTGGCGAAGTTGGGCTGCGCGTAGAACAGCCGCGCGCCCGATTCATCGAAAGCCCGGTCCAGTTCTTCCGGATCGGGACCATCCGGGCCGCTCGGGACAGGAATGACATTGACGCCCGCCTGGCCCGCCGCCAGCAGCGCACCCCCCCAGTAGCTGGGCGACTCCACCAACAGCGGTTGGCCGTGCCCCCCCACCAGACCTCGGAAAATCGAGCTGAGTCCACTCTGGCTACCGGGAAGAACGACGACGTCGCTTGGCTGGGGCGGCGTGACGCCCACCGGCGTTGAGGTACTGAGTTCCTGCGCGAACCAGGTCTGGAGTTCGGGAAGTCCTTGCGCCGGCGGCCGGGACAGGGCGGCGTCTCCCCCCCTTGCGGCCCGTGTGAGGGCGGCGCGGACGAGTCTTTCGGGGAGGAGTTCGCGGTCCGGGTATCCGGAATGGAATGCGATGACGTCGTTGGTAGCGCTCCGCATGGCGCCAGAGGTCAGTGGTCGCGCGACTTGGGCTGCCCGCAAGGCTGCTGTTTGCCAGCCGTAGTCAGAGGGCCTGGCTGTACGGTAAGCCCGGACGAAAGTTCCAACGCCGGGCCGACTCTCAATCAGGCCCTGTGCCGTGAGCGTCTTGAGGGCCTTCTGAACCGTGACGGGGCTGGCCTGGTACTCAGCAACGAGTTGGCGCGTAGATGGCAGTTTGGCTCCCGGCGCAGCCCCTGCGATCCATTCTTTTACTCGCGAGACGATTCGGGAACTGCTATCGTTGTTCATGAGTCCTAATAGTAGCGCTACTACACTTTTGCGGCCAGTGGTATCCACCAAGACATCGACTGGTATCTGGTGGGGGGCCTCCTTGGCGTCGTCGCTTTCTCCTTCACTGTTCCACTGACACGCGTGGCTGTGGAGGGAATGTCGCCCCTGTTTATCGGCGCTGGCCGAGCAGTTGTTGCCGCCATCCTCGCGGCCCTTGCCCTCGCGCTGACTCGACAACGGTTGCCGCGCGGCCGGCAATGGATTCGCCTTGCCGTGGTGGCCGGGGGAATCGTGGCCGGATTCCCGCTGCTGACCACGTTCGCGCTGACCAGTACTTCCGCCAGTCACGGAGCTGTGGTCATCGCGCTACTGCCCGCAGCCACAGCGACTGTAGCGGTGATCAGGGGGGGACGGGAACATCCTCGTCCATTGTTCTGGGTACTGACAGTGGTGGGCGTGATCGCCGCGGTGGTATTCGCTTTGGTTCAGTCCGGCGGATTTGGTGCGCTTCACTGGGCGGACCTTCTGCTGCTAGGTGCCGTGGTGGCTGCCGCCATCGGTTACGCAGAGGGCGGGCTGCTGGCCCGCGAACTCGGTGCATGGCAGACCATTTCCTGGGCGTTAGTGGTGGCCGCGCCAGTGATGATCCTGCTAACGGTGGTATCGCTGGGCTTTGGCGCACCTTCTGCCACTCCCGTCCAGTGGTTGTCCTTCGCGTACCTGGGAGTGGTGAGCATGTTCCTTGGCTTCTTCGCCTGGTACCGGGGGCCTGGCCATCGGACCCATGGCGCAGGTCAGCCAGATCCAGCTTGTCCAACCGGTCATGAGCATCGCCTGGGCCGGGCTCCTGTTAGGTGAGTCGATGACCTGGACCACCGTGGTGGGCGGCCTCGCGGTGATCCTGTGCGCCGGCGCTGCCGTTCGCGTCAGGCTCAGGAAGTAGGAAGCAGGAACCCGTGTGCCCGTTGCGACTCGGCGAGCGCAACCGATGTGCAACGGGTGCGGACCTCGTAGAATCGGCGCATGCATGAGGTTCCGGTGGGATCAATCCACCATCTTGAGATCTGGGTGCCGTTCCTTGACCGGGCAAGGGAAGAGTGGGGGCTGGCTGCTGGGTGAGCTGGGTTATGAGCCATTCCAGGAGTGGCCCACGGGGTGCAGCTGGAAGCTTGACGGCACGTATGTGGTGGTGGAGCAGACTGATGCAACCACCGCCACAACCCACCGACGCACTGATCCCGGGGTCAACCACATAGCCTTCCACGCCGGGACCCGGGAGAACGTGGACAGGATCCGGGCACTCGGGGGCGGATGCCGGTTGGTACGAGATGTTCGAGTCGAAGTACCCGCACGCCGGCGGCCCGGACCACTACGCGGCATACCTGCTCAACACGGACAGCTATGAGGTCGAGTTGGTGGCAGGCTAATCCGACCGGCTGGGTTACTTGGGCGGAACTGCCGGGCGCCACATGGCTACGCGGGGGGGCCAGCGGGTCAGGCCCAGCTCAGCCTCGTGCTCCATGAGGCGGGTCAGCTCCGGACCCCAGCTGCCGGCGTCGAGCACTTCGAAGCCGAGGCGGCGATAGTACGGGGCGTTCCACGGCACGTCCCGGAACGTGCTCAGGGTTTGCCGCTGCATCCCGTGTCCGCGCGTCCATACACGCGCGGCATGCAGGAGCTCACGGCCCAGGCCTTGGTGTGCTTGATCCGGATGGACGCTGACCTGCTCCACGTGACCGTTGCCGTCAACGATGTCCGCCAACAGGTACGCCACCGGGTAGTCGAGCCCATCGACGGAAACCCAGGCGCGCCCGGCCGTGGCATAACTGTTCAGCTCATCAATGGACAGGGGCTCGTCGTCCGCGACGGACTCCATTCCCAGAGCCCGGAAAGCCTCGCCCGCGGCACGCTCGATGTCCTGCAGAATCAGCAGGTCGTCCGCGTGCGCGAGCCTGATCATTGCCGCGAATCCAGGGCAGGAGGGGTTGGGGCCACCAGGAACGCGTTGCGCTTCTCAATCAGGTTCTGCAGGTATCGGGCCAGAATCAGCTTTTCCACCAAACGGCCCAGCGGCCGAACGGTGCAGCGAATTCCACGGTATCCACCATGAGGGTCCCGCTGCCATCCGGCCGGAACTCATGCGTGTGGCGCAGGTACTTGAAAGGGCCCTTCACCTGTTCATCAGAGAACGACGACGGCACCTCCATCCGCGTAATGCGACTGGTCATGCGGAACCGGACTCCGAGGTGCCATGCCTGCCAGGTGACAGTCTCACCTTCCGAAATGAGCCCAGTGGTAACGCCGCCGATTGCCTTCTCTCGGCTCTGCGTCATGGACCCTACGTGGGCATCGATGTTGCGGGAAAGATCAAATAGCTCCTGCGGTGGCATGCTGGAGCGGGTGCGGCAGACGAAAGCGACGGGCATACCTTGATCTTCCCAGAACTTCCCCCGTCCGCGCGCCCAAGTCCGCTACGGGTTGTGACCGGGCTAATGGCGGCCTGGGCCGCGATGATGCTAATTTCCAAAGACAAGCCCTGACCGATTGGTGGTGTTCCCGCATGCCCGCACTCATCTCGCATGCCCGTGAACTCCACCGGATGGGTCCTGCCAACAACGACCACCTCTCGGCTGTACGGGTGGCCTTGAGCGTCGCAGTGCCTGGCTTGTTCCTCATTCTCATCGGCCGCCCGGACCTGATGATGTACGCCGTATTCGGTGCACTAACCGGCATGTACGGACGCAACGAAACGCATCAGCTCAGACTCAAACACCAAGCCCAGGCCGCCCTGTTCCTGGTTGGCGGACTCACCATCGGGGGGGTGTTTCTCTCCGTCAACCACATCCAGTCCTGGTGGTTGGTACTCGTGGCAACCTTCTTTGCCGGCGCCGGTTCCCTCTATGCGGACGCCGTACGCCTCCGGCCCATAGGCCCGTTCTTCGGCATCCTCGCTTGGGCGCCTGCGCCTCCGTCCCAACCAACGTGCCATTCACGACGGCGGTACTCATCGGCGTCGCGTCCGCCGCCTTTTCCTTGGCGGTGGGTTTCAGCGGCTGGTTCCGGCGACGCACGTGGGTGTCCGGGGGGCAGGCCGCGATGTTCCCGTCCTTCGCGGCCCGCAGCGCCAGGCCGCGCTGG
>BBFS01000097.1 GCA_001313365.1 Paenarthrobacter nitroguajacolicus JCM 14115 | reverse complement strand
TTTTGAGCGCTCAAAACGGCATTAACTGCTACTTAGTTGGGTGCGGGGGGGTGCCGGGTTTACGGGAGCTCCTTGGCCCGGCTTCGTCCGTCTGCTGGCCGGGACAAGAAACTGTCAGGGGGGGAACGGGGGGGCATAATGTCGCAAATGGGGGGGAAATTGAAAAAACACAGCCTTGTACTTGGTCTCGTATCGCTGGTCACGGCTGGTTCATTGACCGCCTGCGATGACGGCCGCGCCGGCGCGGAAGGAGCAGCCAAGCAGCTCGCGTCCTCGCTGGCAGCGCTCGACGTCGGCCAACTGGCCGTTGAGGGCAAGGACGCTGCCGCGGCCAACGATCAACTCAAAGCCGTGTTCGAGGGACTCGACGCCAAGCCGGCGGTCGCATCCGGCGACGTAAAACTCGACGGCGACACCGCAACATTTCCCCTTAACTACACCTGGAACATCGGGTCGGCCAAGTGGGAGTACAGTTCCGAGGCCACGCTGAAGAAGTCCGGCGACAAGTGGGCTGTCCAATGGACCCCCCGCACTTCTGGCTCCGGAACTCTCCGAGGGTGAAACCCTGTCGGTCAAAACAGTTCCCGCCCAACGTGGTCAGATCCTCGGTGCCGGGGGGGATGCGCCGATCGTTGAGGACCGTCCGGTCTTCCGTGTGGGCATCGACAAAACCAAGGTTCCGGCAGAGCAGGCCGACGCTTCTGCCGTGCCATGGCGACGCTGCTCGGGCTCGACGCAGAAGAATACGCCAAGCAGGTTGCCGCCTCAGGTCCGCAGGCTTTCGTCGAGGGCATCGTGCTGCGTGCCTACACGGCGGAGATCACTGAGGCGAAAATCGAGCCATTCCGGGCGGTTCGAGCATCCTGGACTCCATGGCTTTGGCTCCCACCGGACCTTTGCCCGCGCCTTGTTGGGCAGCGTTGGCCAAGCCAGTGCCGAACAGATTGAAAACTCCAACGGTGCGCTGCGTGCCGGGGACACCACGGGCACCGGCGGCCTGCAGCAGAAGTACGACTCCTTACTGCGAGGTAAAGACGGCGTGGAAGTTCTCGCCACCCCCCCGAGGTGAAGTCTGAAGGCGAGACGCTCGGCACAAAGGTGTTCTTCTCGTCACTCCCGTCCCCCCCGGCACTACGCTCAAAACCACCCTTGACCTGAAACTCCAGCAGTTGGCCGAAGAGACGTTGGCTGGTGTTGGACCGGCGTCGGCCATTGTTGCCCTCAAGCCGTCCACCGGAGCTGTCCTTGCTGCCGCGTCCGGACCCGGCAGCAACGGGTACAACACGGCTCTGCTTGGTCAGTATGCGCCCGGGTCCACGTTCAAGATCGTCGATTCCTTGGCGATGTTCCGCAACGGCGCCACACCGGACTCGAAGGTTGAATGCCCCCCCTCAACGCTGACTGTGGACGGCCGCACGTTCAAAAATGCCGAAGGCTACCCCCCCGAAAGCTCCCTTGGCTCGGTGGCCTGCGTGACGCGTTCGCACACTCCTGCAACACTGCCTTCATCAACGCCCGTGATGCCGTCAGCCAGGACCAGCTCGAATCCGCAGCCCAGGCCCTCGGCGTAGCGGTTGAAGCTCCCAAGCTTGGCGCTGACGCGTTCCTGGGTTCGGTTCCTGGCGCTGCCGAAGGTACCGAGCACGCCGCTTCCATGATTGGCCAGGGCAAGGTGCTCTTTTCCCCCCCGCTCTCGGCCGCGGTCATGGCTGCTTCCGTCGCCAACGGCGCTCCCGTTTCTCCGCAACTCGTGTTGAACGCCGATGGCGCTTCTAACGCTGACACCGCCCAGAACCCCCCCAGCGCCGGTGCCGCGCCCCACCGAAAGCGGCGGCGCGTCGCCGTCGTCCGCTTCAGTAAGCGCCGCTCCCGTGTCACCGGCGTCCACCAAACCGATCACCAAGGAAGAAGCCGCTGCGCTCTCAGACATGATGCGGGCCGTGGTGACCTCCGGGCACGCTGGATTCCTCGCAGAAGTCCCCCCCGGGACGCCGGTAGGGGCAAAGACCGGTACCGCGGAATTCGGGAATGACAACCCGCCCAAGACGCATGCGTGGATCGTCGCAACGCACGGGGACCTGGCAGTTGCCGTGTTTGTGGAAGAAGGCGGCCTCGGTGCCACCACCAGCGGACCCCTGCTGAAGTCCTTCCTTACCGCGGCTGGCTGACACCGCTTGGGTGCGGAGCCATACGCACCTTCCAGAGCAAGAGAACTGTTCGCGGGATGGGCCAGAGAAGGGCCAAAGCCAGGACCGGCACCAGGAAAAGTCCGACGTCGGGAAACTGGCGCACGATGACGGTGAGGTTCGTGTCAAACCTGGCGGGTGCATATACGAAGCACAACCATAGTGCGAACGCGTCCAAGGCCAGCGCGCTGAAAACCAAGGTGAGTGGCTTCCACTTTGGGGGGGTGATGTGCGCCTCCTGAGCAGGATGGAAAGTGCCAGCCACAAACTGAGCAACTCTGCGAGCAGCAATGCCAGCGCGACGGCCCAGCTGTAGCGCTGCAGCCAGTCCTCCTGCACAACTGTTGGTGCAGGGGGGGCTCACCGTGGAGGATCCGCAGGACATTGCTATCCACGGCCTTCAGTCTTGACGGTGCAGAGGTGTTATTGGCGTTGATAACCAACGCGACACCAATTCCGGAAGCGGGAATCATTGCCAGATACGTGTGCGAGTTGCCCCACTCGCCCTGGTGTTCCAGCAGCAGCGGCAATTCTCCGTCAAGTGGTTGCCTGGAAGTATCCGCGGACTCCACAAGTGGACGGGTGAACCACCCCATGCCGTACCCCTTGGAGCCGTCCACCTGTACGCGGGGGGCTCGAACATCGCGTTCACGCTGTGCGGCTGGAGGACGCGGGCTTCGCCGTACCGCCCCCCCTGCCCCCAGCAGTGCCGTTAACTCGTGACCCAAGTCCTCGGCGGAGGAGTACATGGTGGTGGACGGCATGCCAGTGGCTGGCGCAGGTGTATCCGTCTGACCCCCCCAGAACGAGCCAAACCATAACGAATACCCGGCAGCCACATTGTCAGCGCGGGCAGCCGCCTGCGTCGGGTGGCTGTGGATCATGTCCAAGGGTTCGAAGACGTGCTGCCTCACGTAATCGCCGAAAGGCTGGCCTGAGACCGTTTGGACCAGGAGGCCCAGAATGTTGTAGTTTGCGTTGGCATACCCAAAGGCTTCGCCAGGTGACCTGGCCAGAGGAGCGCCTGACAGTGCACGGACACCTTCTTCCAGGGCTTCGGGACCTTGGGTGTCGCTGCCTTCAAACGCCGTACCTGCTGAAGCCATTCCGCTGGTTTGGTGCAGCAGGTGGCGGACTGTGATCGCGGACGCGCGGCTATCCTTCAATGCAAACCACGGCAAGTACGTCCGGACAGGCTCATCCAACTCCAGCCTGCCCGCCTCAACCTGCTGCATCACGGCAATTGCTGTGAGTGACTTGGTGGTGGACGCCAGGAGCACCGGCGTCTGAGCGGTCATGGGCCTTCCCGAGTTGTCGGCGCGGCCAAACGCAGCTGAATGCACCTGGACACCGTGCTGGACAACCACGACGGCGGCACCGGGAACCCCCCCGAGCGTCTCAAGCTGGTCCTGGAGGAAGGTGTCCAAGGCCTCGTAGGCCGATCCGGTGATCTCCGCATTCTCTGCCGGGATTGCGGCCTTACCGGCTGCCGGCGGGCCAAGGCATCCCACCATAATGGCGGCCAGCAAACAAGCGAGAAGGCTCCGCGATGACCGGGAACCAATTTGCATGCCATCACCTGCCTGGGCTGACTGTCCCTTCACGGTAGCTCTTCCCGGAAGAGGGGGGGACAGAAGGAAAACCATGCACCGCCAGCGGGGCGTAAGTCAGCCCGGGCACCCAAGCCGGCTGCCGCCGTCGAGCGCTATTACGCCGCCGTGGGAGGATTGAAACGTGGCCCATATTGACGTTTCCGGCATCGACTACTTCCTCTCCGACGGCACCCAGCTGCTCAACGGGGTGACTTTCAAGGTCCCCGATGGCACCAAGACGGCGCTCATCGGACCCAATGGAACGGGCAAGACCACCCTGTTCAAGATCATTTCCGGCGATCTCACCCCTGACGAAGGTGTGGTGGGCCGTTCCGGAAACATGGGCATCATGCGGCAGTTCGTTGGGCAGGTCCGTGACGAATCGACCGTCCGGGACCTCCTGGTTTCCACGGCACAAGCCGGCCTCGCCGCTGCTGCGAAGGCCGTGGAGGACGCCGAACTGGCATGATGGAGCACGATGACGAGCCCACGCAGATGAAGTACGCGCAGGCGATCGTGGACTGGGGGGGAGACGCCGGCGGGTACGACGTCGAAACCGTCTGGGACGAAGTGTGCATGGCAGCACTCGGAATTTCCTTCGACAAGGCGCAGTTCCGCCGCGCCTCCACGTTGTCCGGTGGTGAGCAGAAGCGCTTGGTGCTCGAAGCCCTGTTTGCGGGTCCGGATGAGCTCCTGCTCCTGGACGAGCCGGACAACTATCTGGACGTCCCTGGCAAGCGTTGGCTGGAGGGGAAACTCAACGAGTCCAAGAAGACTGTGCTGTTCATCAGTCACGACCGTGAACTGCTTAACAACGCCGCCGGCCGCATCGTCACGCTCGAGCCCGGCATCAACGGTGCCGGGGGGGCGTGGATTCATGGCGGTGGCTTCGGATCCTACGTTGAGGCACGCGCTGACCGTAACGCCCGGTTCGAGGAACTCCGCAAGCGCTGGGACGAGGAGCACATCAAGCTCAAGGAACTCGTCAATATGTACAAGAACAAGGCCGCGTTCCGCTCCGACATGGCTAACAGGTACCAGGCAGCGCAGACCCGCCTCGCCAAGTTCCTGGAAGCAGGCCCGCCCGAGGCATTGCCGATCGAGCAGAACGTCAAAATGCGCCTCAAAGGTGGTCGAACGGCCAAGCGTGCTGTGGTGGCCGAGAAGCTCGAACTGACCGGGCTCATGAAGCCGTTCTCCACCGAGATCTGGTTTGGCGATCGCGTTGGTGTGCTCGGTTCCAACGGTTCCGGCAAGAGCCATTTCCTGCGCCTCCTCGCCACCGGCGGCACAGACCCCGAGCGCGAGCACCTGCCGGTGTCCGACGTAGTGATCGCTGAAGTGCCCCACGAGGCACTGTGAAGCTGGGAGCCCGCATCCGGCCCGGCTTCTTTGCCCAGACACACGTCCGCCCTGATCTGTTGGGCAGGACTTTGTTGGAGATCCTGCACCGTGGAGACGAACACCGCTCCGGCCTTCCCCCCCGTGAGGCTGCAGCTGGAGCCTTGGATTCGTACGGCCTGGCCGGCCAGTCCGAGCAGAAGTACGAGTCCTTGTCCGGCGGCCAGCAGGCTCGTTTCCAAATCCTGCTCCTGCAACTCTCCGGTGCCACACTGCTGCTGCTCGACGAGCCCACGGACAACCTGGACCTGCACTCGGGCGAGGCTCTGGAGCGGGCCATCGATGCTTTCGAAGGGACCGTCCTGGCAGTCACGCACGACCGCTGGTTCGCCAAGTCCTTCGACCGCTTCATGATCTTCGGCTCGGATGGCAAGGTCTACGAGTCCGAGGAACCTGTTTGGGACGAGAAGAGGGTGGAGCGCGCCCGCTAACCCCCCCGGACGCTCTCTCACATTCCAGCGGTATTCCGCGAACGCTCTTGCACCTGCTGCGAGAGCGTTTCGCTCTAGGCCATGGGATGTGCGAGAGCGTCGGTGCGCAAATGATCACACCGGATGATTAATTGAGCAAACATTGCTACGGTTGAAGCATGGGAACTGCTGACCGCCACCGACTCATTGGCGAGTTGTTGCGCACCCGCGAAGAAGCACGGTGGATGAACTCGTCCAAGCGACGGGAGCCTCCGGGGGGGCCACCATCCGCCGTGACCTCGAGAGCCTCGCTGCCAACGGTGTGCTGAAACGGGTCCACGGGGCGCCGCAGCCTGGTGGCCCGAGGCGACAACCCCGGCTACGGGCAACGCGAGTTGGAAGACCACGACGCCAAAATACGGATCGCAGCAGCCGTGGACGCGCTCCTCAAAGACCGCGAACACGTGTGGCTGGACTGTGGATCCACTGCCACGGAGATCGCACGCATGCTCAGCAGGCGCGAACTCACCGTGATGCCCATGTCTTTGCACGGCGTGGAGGCACTGACGCGTACCAAGGATGGCCGCACACCCGAGCTCATCCTCCCAGGTGGCAGCCTCATCCCAGGTGAGCAATCCTTCCGGGGGGGACCGATGACGCAAGCCAACATCCGCTCGCTAAGGTTCGACACCGCCGTCGTAACTCCCTGTGCCCTCAATCTGAAAGACGGCCTGCTGGCCCACGACCTCGAGGACGCGGCAGTCAAGCGCGCCGGTCTGGAATCGGCAAGCCGGGTGATAGTGGCGGCTTCAGGAAGCAAATGGAATGCCAACGCGCTAGCACTCGTTGCAGCCATGGACACCGTGGCCGTCATCGTGACAGACCAGGAACCATCCCCCCCGAAGATCTTGCCCGGCTCAACAAACTCTCCGTGGAAGTTGTGATTGCATGACCACCAACACCAGAAGCACCACCAACGTCAACGCCGCTGCGGTGGCGACGTTCCTGATCTTCGGCATGAACGGTTTGGTCTTCGCCAGCTGGGCTGCCCGCATCCCCCCGCCGTGACCGAAGCACTCAGCCTGACGTCCGGCCAGATGGGCACTCTGTTGCTCTGCACCGCCGTCGGGTCCTTGCTGGCACTTCCATCAGCCGGATGGGTGGTGGGCAGGATCGGTACAGCCAATACGGTCCGGGTGGCCGGCATCGTGGCTGGGGGGGCTGCCGGCGCGGCAATCGCTTCTCACTGATGGCCGCGTCCGTTCCGGGCACAGCCGTTGCCCTGTTCTTCTTCGGCATTGGCATCGGCCTGTGGGACGTGGCGCAGAACATTGAAGGCGCCGACGTCGAGCACCGGCTCAAGCGCACCATCATGCCGCAGTTCCATGCTGCCTTCAGCGGCGGCGCGTTCCTGGGCGCACTGATCGGTGCCGGCCTCTCCCAACTGGGTGTCGGCTTGCCGGAGCACTTGTTGGTCATCGCGGCCATCGCCGTTGCTTGGCGCTGACGGTCCCCAAATACTTCCTGCCGCACGCGGTTGAAGAAATTCACGACGGCGGCGTGGCCGCTGAGAAGGGCCCCACGGCTTGGCGGGACGGCAGGACGCTGCTCATCGGCGTCGTGGTCCTCGGCGCCACCCTCACCGAAGGGGGCGGGCAACGACTGGATCGCGAAGGCTGCAGTGGACGGGCTCGGCGCCTCGGAATCCACAGGCGCGTTGCTGTTCGCACTCTTTGTTCTTGCCATGACCATCATGCGGTTCTTCGGCGGCAAGGCGATCGACAAGTTTGGACGAGTGAACGTCCTCCGGGCCAGCATGGCCGCGGCCGCCGTTGGCCTTGCATTGTTCGTCTTCGCCGGCAATGTAATCCTGGCAGGCGTTGGAGCGGCCCTCTGGGGCATCGGCGCGGCGCTGGCTTTCCCTATGGGAATGTCAGCCGCAGCGGACGATCCCAAGCACGCAGCTGCACGCGTGTCAGTGGTTTCCACCATCGGCTACGTAGCGTTCCTGGCTGGCCCGCCACTGCTGGGCTACTTGGGCGACCACACCGGAATCCACTTGGCCTTGCTCGCCATCGGAGCGCCTATTTTGCTTGCCCTGCTGCTTGCCGGCGTTGCGAAGCCCTTGCCGCCCAAATAGTCTGTCCGTCCGCTTGGGCATTCTCCTTGATGCATATATCGCGGAAACGCCACCACATCAGCAGGACAGTGCCGGCGGCGAGGCACGCACCACCCAGTACGTCGCTTAGCCAATGGGCCGAAAGGTAGGTGCGACTGATCATCATGCGATAACACCAATGACTGCCATCAGTGCCATCCACCAACGTCCCACCAGTATGGAAAGCACCAGCAGGAAGGCAGTCGTCGCAGAGACATGCCCCCCCGATGGGTATGAACCTGTGTCAGATAAAACCCTGGCGCCCTCCGGCCTATCTCTACCCACCACGGCTTTGGCAAGCTGCGTCAGCGCCAGCACGACGATGCCGCTCAACGCGGCGAAGACCGCCGCCATGGGTCGCTGCCATATGACGAGCGAAATCGCGAGCACCACATGGAAGACGAGCATCCCCCCCGCGTAGCCGGCCCAGTTGAGGACGACGTTGACTCCATCCAAAAGGGTGAGTGCAGGCTGAAGGCGTAGGCCTGCCATATGGTGTCCACGCCGTTGAATGCCGGCTCCCCCTTGCCCTGCCATAAGCAGCACCCCCCCGGGAACTGCGAACGCACAGAGCAGGAGCACTCCGGGGGGTAACCAACTGCCAGCTGGGAGGTTGACGCGGATGGAGTACACGAATCATCCATTCATCGTAGCGACGGCAGCTTGGCGACACCGGCAGGCGTTAGTGTGATGGGATGCGAGGCTTCTTGGGCAAAGGCCCCCCCAAACGGGTTGCGAGATTCGATCATTTCCTGGTCCGGGCTGTGTCCCGGCAACCCCCCCAGGGTGATCACGACGTGTTCTTTCGCGAACTCTCTGCTGCGGCTACCAAAGGCAAACTTTGGTTCGGTATTGCAGGGATCATGGCTACTTTCCCTGGAAAGCCCCGGAGGCAGCACTGCACGGCCTCCTTGCCTTGGGTGTTGCCTCCGGGGTTACAAACCTGGTCTTCAAAACGGCGCTGCCCCCCCGGACCCGACCGCTGCCCGAGCATTTGCCCATCTTTCGTTTCGTGCACCCCCAACCGGTCAGTTCTTCCATGCCGTCCGGTCATTCCGCGTCGGCGGTGGCCTTTGCAGTAGGCGCCGGTATTGTCTCCCCGACGCTGGGCGCCTTGTTGACTCCCATCGCTGCTGGCGTTGCCTACTCGCGCGTGCACACGGGTGCCCATTGGCCCTCCGACGTGGTGTTCGGTTCCGCCCTGGGTGCGGGAGCGGCGTTACTGACCCGCAAGTGGTGGCCAGCGCGACCGCCCGAACCGACTCCCCCCCGGCGGACCCCCTGCGGAGGCACCGGCAATTTCCGACGGCGAAGGGCTGAGTATCGCGGTCAACGTCCTAGGTGGTTCTTACTCCCCCCCCGAGACTGCGGAGTTGTTGAAAGTTATATTCCCTAAGGCTTATATACATGAAATTGCTGAGGGTGACGACGTCGCGGCCGAGATCGATGCGGCGGCAACCCGGCCAGGCACCGTTGCGCTCGGTGTCTGGGGGGGCGGTGACGGAACGGTTGGCACTGCCGCGGCTGCCGCCGTCGAGCATTCACTGCCCCTCCTGGTGCTTCCGGGCGGAACCCTCAACCACTTCGCCCGCGACCTCGGCACCAGCTCGATTGACGACGCGATCGATGCTGTGACTAAAGGACATGCAGCGTCCGTCGACCTGGGACACGTGGTGGAGCAGCGGGGCCTCCCCCCCGAGACGCCGGAGACCACGAATCTGGCCATGCTGAACACTGCCAGCGTCGGCGTGTATCCCAACTTGGTGAGGAGGCGGGAGCGGCTCCAGCCGGCCATGGGCAAACCGCTGGCCGGCTTGGTGGCGTCACTGCGTACGTTCGGCGTGAACTCCCCCCCGACCACCCTCCTGGTGGATGGGGTGAAACACAAGCTGTGGATCCTCTACATGGGCAGGGGCCGGTTCTATCCCAGCGATCATGCGCCGCTTCGCAGGCCGGTGTTGGACGACGGTGTTTTCGATCTGCGCATGATCACAGCCGACGAGCCGTTCGCCCGGGCGCGACTGCTGTGGGCGGTAGTGACCGGCACCGTTGCCGCGTCCAAAGTCACCCACTTGACCGAGGCCACCACCATCACGGTGGAGGCTATTGGGCAACCATTGGTCCTGGCGGTTGACGGGGAGCCGAAGCCCGGAGTCCGGAGTGCGACGTTCACTGTGAAACCGCGCGAGCTCACCGCGTACTCGCCGCTGCCGGCGGACTGAGTTGGCTTCCCGGATTGACCGGACCGGGTCATCCGCGAGGACTACCCTGACTGAACCCTGAATCATCCCTGAGACAGGCGATTTACCGCCCCTCCGTGAGTAGCGTTGTAGGTACATTCAAAACTCACTTGCACACACATGTGCTCCGAGGAGGGAACGCTTCCATGATCGAAGCAAAAGGCCTGACCAAGGTCTACGGCGAGAAGACCGCCGTTGGCGGCGTCAATTTCACTGTCCAAGCCGGACGGGTGACGGGCTTCCTGGGCCCGAACGGTGCCGGCAAGTCAACCACAATGCGCATGATCATGGGACTGGACGCTCCTACGTCGGGTTCTGTAACCGTGAACGGTGAGCCCTTCGCCCAGCACAAGGCGCCGCTGCGCGAGATTGGTGCCCTTCTGGACGCCAAGCCGTCCACACGAGCCGCACTGCCTACAACCACCTTCTTGCCATGGCGGCGACGCACAGCATCCCCCAAGAGCCGGTTCGTGAAGTCATCGAGATGACCGGCCTGGGTGACGTTGCCAAGAAGAAGGTCAAGGGATTCTCGCTCGGTATGGGTCAGCGCCTCGGCATAGCCGCCGCGCTGCTGGGCGATCCGCAGACCATCATCCTGGACGAACCGGTCAACGGCCTCGATCCTGAAGGCGTGGTTTGGGTTCGCAACCTCGTCAAGTACCTGGCCTCCGAAGGACGCACAGTTTTCCTGTCCAGCCACCTCATGAGTGAGATGGCGCTGACGGCAGACCACCTGATTGTGATCGGTCGAGGCAGGATCATCGCCGACGCACCCATCGCCGAAATCATCACCGGCAAGGGCCAGGCACGCACCCGGGTCCGCACTGATCAGCCGGAACGCCTCATGCAGCTCCTTGCCGGAACCGGTGTCTCCGTGGAGGTCCACGAACGCGAACTGCTGGAGGTTTCAGGGCTGGATCCCCCCCGAGGCATCGCACGCACCGCCTTGGAGAACCAGGTCATGGTCTACGAGCTGACCCCCGCTCCAGGCGAGCCTTGAAGAGGCTTACATGGAACTCACCAAGGACGAGGTCGAATACCACTCGCACATCACCACCGGGGCCTCGGTTCCCGCTCAGGTCGGAGGGAAATAAACATGAGCACCACTACCTTGGACCGCAAGTCCATCCGTAACTCCGTCGGTCCCGGACCGGCGTTCCACCGTGTACTCAACTCGGAATTCATCAAGTTCCGCACCTTGATGTCCACTCTGATCCTCCTGCCTCCACGGCACTGGTCATGGTGGGCTTCGCAGCTCTCTCGGCCTGGGGAACAGGACAGTTTGCGGAGCAGGCCGCCGCCGATCCCGAAGTGGCAGCCGCCATGGCTGCCCAAGGCGGGGGACCTGGCAGTCAGCATCCCCCCCACGTCAGGTATTTCGTTCGCCCAGCTCATCCTCGGTTCCTTGGGCGTCCTGCTCATGAGCTCCGAGTTCACCACCGGCATGGCACGCTCAACGTTTGCCGCCGTTCCCAAGCGGCTCACGCCATTCCTGGCCAAGCTCATTGTGGTCATGGTCAGCGCCTTCCTGCTGACAGCGGTGTCCATTTACATCGCCGGCCTGGTGTCGCTACCAATCGTTGATACCTACGACCTCAAGCTGGATCTCGGCAGTTCGCAATCCATCAAGCTCCTCCTGGTCAACAGCCTCTACGTTGCAGCTGTGGCGGCCATTGGCATGGCCCTGGGAACAATCGTCCGTAACTCGGCCGGTGGCATCATGAGCCTGGTGGGACTCCTGTTCGTTGCACCCATAGCTTTCCAGCTCATCCCCCCCGGCGACTTCTTCAAGGAAGCCAACAAGTACCTGCCCACCAGCACCATCACTCCGATGACCGCCGTCGAGCACGTCCCGGACACGCTGGAAGCGTGGCAGGCTGCGCTGGTTCTTGGTGCTTGGGTGGTTGTGCCGGTAGCCCTGGCCATGGTTCTGCTCAAGAAGCGGGACGTCTAGGACGGGTTGCCGTCTAGGCTCAATCCATGACTGAAGTTTCGCAGATGAAGGACGCGTCGGGCACCACGGCCGACGCGTCCTTCGCTGAAATTACCCAGCGCCGCAGGGGCAGGATCCGGCGCTACTTCTACAAGCGCCCACGGGCCATGGACGCCGTGGTGATCCTTTGCTACCTTCTGTTGGCGTTGCCCACCATCATTACCTCGATCATCGATGGCAAGTGGCTCGTGGTGGCAATACTGCTGTTGATCGCCATTGCGTTGATTTTCAGGCGGCAATTCCCGCTTCAGGTGGTGCTCGCCGTCGCGCTTCTGGAAATCGCGGCGACCATCCTGAACCCGTGGGGGGGCTCGAACGTTTCTGCGGGTCTTTGGTTTGCGCTCTATGCCGTGGCGTCACTGAGGAAGCGTGCACTGGCACTGGTGGTTTTTGCTGCAGCCAGCCTGCCGCTGAGCCTTCTCTACTTGTTCATGTGGACGAGCCCCCAGCCAGATGGACAACTTGCAGGATGTCCCGGAGAACTTCCACCTCATCAACAACATCGCCACTGCGGCATCCATCATGCTGTCCAACCTCCTGGCTACTGGCATCGGCATCTCGGTACGGCAGCGCAGGGAGCATGAAGCGGAAATCGCGGCGTGGGCCGCGAGGACCACCCAGCTCGGCAAGGTCACCGAGCGCAACAGGATCGCCCGTGAAATGCACGACGTCGTGGCCCACTCGCTGACAGTCATGATCAGCCTCTCAGACGGGGGCCGCCGTGGTGGTCAAGAAGGATCCGGATCGAGCCGGTGAGGTCCTCGGCGAACTGTCACGCACCGGAAGGGCCGCACTGGCCGATATGCGCAGGTCCTCGGGGGGGTTCTGCGGGATGACTCCGGGCGACCGGCACCGCTGACGCCCCCTTGAATCCGGGCAGAACCTGGCGAAACTCCTGGACGGTTTCCGCACCGCCGGACTGCCGCTGCACTACGCCCATTCGGGGGGGCCGGGCCTCCCGGCCGACCCCCGCTTTTGAACTGACCGTCTACAGGATCGTGCAGGAGTCGCTGACCAACGTCCTGCGGTACGGTCGGTCGCTGAGCCGCGTTGACGTGCACGTGGCCCGCGACGGCGATTTGGTCACCATTGACGTGCTCGACGACGGCCGCGGAACCCGCGAGGTCAGCAGCGAATCCGTGGGCAGCCTGGGGGACCGGACAAGGCATTGCTGGAATGAATGAACGTGCCGGAATCTATGCTGGAATCGTTACTGCCGGTCCAGGAAAAAGGGGAGGCTGGGCAGTCCATGCCGAGCTCCGCTGGAACGGCGAAAAGGGGGGGGAATCATGACCGAAGACAACATCAAAGTGCTGCTGGTGGACGATCAGCCACTGCTGCGGATGGGCTTCCGGCTCATTCTTGAAGGCCAAGAGGACTTCCACGTTGTGGGCGAGGCTTCCGATGGGATTGAGGCCGTGCGCCAGGTTGAGGCCCTGCAACCGGACGTAGTGCTGATGGACGTACGCATGCCCGGCATGGACGGCATTGAAGCCACGCGTCGAATCTCGGATTCAGGCTCCGATGCACGGGTCATCATCCTGACACGTTCGACCTTGATGAGTACGCCTTCACCGGACTACAAGCCGGGGGCCTCCGCATTCCTGCTCAAGGATGTTGCTCCCTCTGAGCTGGTCCACGCAGTGCGCCTGGTTGCCAGTGGCGATGCTGTGGTGGCGCCACGTGTTACGCAACGGCTGCTGGAAACTTACGTTCGCGGGGGGGCGTCGTGCCCGGTCACGCGCCGAGTCCGCATCGGGACCCGCTCCTGGATGAACTCACACCGCGGGAAACGGAAATCCTCACCACCATCGCGGAGGGCCTCTCCAACGCTGAGATCGCCCACAAGTTCTTCCTATCCGAGGCCACGGTGAAGACCCACGTCCGCCGAATCCTGAGCAAGCTGCAGCTCCGGGACCGGGTGCAGGTTGTGGTCTACGCCTACGAAACCGGTCTCGTGGTGCCGAGCAACCCGGACTACTGACACTCAGTCTGCCCTCGAAATAGCTTGCTGCCACGTTTGCTGCGCGTCCGGACATGTATGAACCGCAAGCACCATACGAATCCGATGGGGAGGTTCACAGAGCCCTTTCCCTTCTTCGGCTGAAGGACAGGGAACTGGTCATGTTGATTGTCTGGGACGGGTTCGGAGTCGCTGAGGCAGGGGCGATCCTGGGACTCTCTGCAACTGCGTCGAGGACCCGCTACTCGCGCGCGCGAAAGCAGTTGAAGGACACTCTGGAACGTAGTCCTGAGTCGAAGGAGTAGCTACACCGGCGGACGTGACGTGCGTTATATACATTCACAAATGCATTTAACGCTCATTGGGGCTTTGTTCTGTGTTACCTTCGTCACTACAAGCGCCGCTTCGGCTCCCCCCACACCGAGAGTTCCGGCGTGCCGTTCGCATATGTCAGTTAACGGAGACAAGACATGGAATCTTCTACACCCCCCCTGAAGCTGGACCATCCATCCGCCGCCCTTCCGGCCCCCCCGGTGGAAACCGGCCTGCGCCGGTCAATGGGGGCCGCGGCACTTGATCATGATCGCAATGGGAGGTGTCATCGGTTCAGGCCTGTTCCTGAGTTCCGGTTACACCATCTCCCAGGCAGGTCCCCCCCTCGGTGCCGTCATTGCCTATCTGGTGGGAGCCTTCGTGGTCTACCTGGTGATGGCCTGCCTCGGAGAGTTGGCTATTGCTTACCCGGTCTCCGGCGCCTTTCACATCTACGCTTCCCGTTCCATCGGTCCGGCAACAGGCTTCGCCACCGCTTGGCTTTACTGGCTCTGCTGGGCCGTGGCAATCGGATCTGAGTTCACAGCCTCAGGATTGCTCATGCAGCGGTGGTTCCCGGATATTGAGGTCTGGGTGTGGTGCCTCGTCTTCGCCGCCATGCTGTTTGGGTTCAACGCCTTTTCCTCCAAGTTCTTTGGAGAATCCGAATTCTGGTTCTCAATCGTCAAGGTGGGGGGGCCATCATTGCCTGATCGTCTTCGGCGGGGGGGCTGCCCTGTTCGGCTTCCACCCACTGTCGGAGTCCAACAACCATCCGTTCCTCTTGGAGAACTTCAACACTTCGGGTGGTCTATTCCCCAACGGCTTTACCGGCGTCCTGGTTACTGCGCTGGCTGTCTTCTATGCCTTTTCCGGCTCGGAACTCATTGGCGTAGCGGCCGGGGGGGAAACCAAGGATCCGGCCAAGAACATCCCCCAAAGCCATGCGCAGCACAGTCATCCGCCTCCTGATCTTCTTTGTGGGTGCCATTGCAGTCATCGCGGCTACTGTGCCCTTCGACCAGGTGGGGCTGGACGAGAGCCCCCTTCGTCACGGTCTTTTCCTCCGTCGGTATCCCCTTCGCGGCGGACATCATGAACTTCGTCATCATTACCGCGCTTTTGTCCGCCGGGAACAGCGGCCTGTTCTCCTGCGCACGCATGCTCTATTCGCTGGCAGATGAAGGCATGCCCCCCCAGAGCGCTCAAGCGCCTGACCCGGCGTGGAATACCCCTTATTGCCCTTTCCGTCAGCATGGTGGGTGGGCTGGCATCGCTGGTCAGCAGTGTGGCTGCGCCAGAGACCGTCTACCTTGCCCTTGTTTCCATCGCAGGCTTCGCCGTTGTGGGCGTGTGGATGTCCATTACCGCATCCCATTTCTTCCACCGCAGGGCTTTCGTCCGCAATGGTGGGCGCGTGGCGGATCTGGCTTACAAGGCGCCTCTTTTTCCCTTGGTGCCTATCTTGGCTTTTGCGCTCTGCCTGGTGTCCCTGGTGGGAATAGCTTTTGACCCTTCCCAGATTGCCGCCCTGTACTTCGGTGTTCCCTTCGTGGCCGCCTGCTACCTGTTCTTCCACTTCCGGTATGGCCGGAAGTCCAGGGCAAAGCGTCCTGCTTGATCTGACCCTTGCACCAAGCTTCGCGGCCGGCCGAATTGTCCGGTCGCGAAGCCTGTTTTGCCAGCAAGCCGCAATGACCGTGCGCTAACGCCCGCGTGTGAGAATTGCGTGAACGGCTTGATGGAAGGAGCAGTTTTCGTGGATGTGTCACCAGAAGCGTCGTCATTGGCGCAGGGCCTTCGTCTTGTTCGCTTGGTAACGGACCGCGAGAAGCAGGGCCGCCAACTCCTGGGAGTGTCGCAGTTGGCGGCAGAGCTGGACATGGAGCAAAGCCGGGTGTCCCGGTTGGCTCAGGAGCTGTGTGACCTGGGACTGCTCGAACGCGTAGACCGCGGTCCCTTTCGGACAGGACCGCGGTTCTTCAGTCTCGCCGCCGCCCTCAACGCCGGGTGGGTTCTTCAGTCACGTGCAGAGCTGGAGGAGCTGGTGTCTGCTCTCGATTTGAGGTCCCGACTCTCGGTGCGCGACGGCGTCAGGGTTCTCTTGTTGCGTTCGTCCACTAATAACTCGGTGCTGGGTGGGTTCGCCAAGCCCGGCATGGTCACCCCGGTATGGTGCACGGGTTCGGGGCGGGCATTGCTGTGGGATCACTCAGTCACTGAGTTGGAGTCCCTGCTCGCCGAGGTCAATTTCATTGGCGTCGCGGCCCGGCTGCAGCGCATTCTGCAGCAGAGGTCGCAGGACTCATGGAACGCGACCGAACCCAGGGTTTTGTGCTGGCCGCCGAAGAGTTTGAACACGGAGTATGGGAGTTGGCTGTCCCTGTCCGCGAAGGCGGAGGCCGAATTGCGGCGGCCTTAGCGTTCTGGGTAGCCGGTCAAGCCTGGAGCGTCCGCCTCGGAGATTGCTGCGGTTCTTCGGTCCGCTTCAACGCGGCTGGGTGCCAGGGCGGAGCTCGCTGTTCAAGGTTGAATGAGGGACGACCTGCGTCCGCCCACCTGGACCTCAAGCCAATCACGCCATGAGCCGAGTGCTATGGCGAATGCCTCCCGCTGGGGTCCGATGCGTGACTTGGGCCCAACGACCTGCAGCGCCGCTGCGACTTCCCCCCTTGAAGTCCCTGATCGGGGGGGCGGCCAGTGAGTAGAGCCCGGGCTCGGCTTCCTCATCGACTATGGAGTAGCCACGGGTGCGCGCCTCGTTGAGCCGTTTCAGGAAGTCGTCGACGGACACCGGCGTATTGGGCCCGTGTTTGACGAACTCCACGCCATCAAAGATCTTCCGAATCTCATCCTCTTCGGCATCCCAAAGGAGTGCTTGGCCGGCGTCACTGCAGTAGGCGGGGTAGGGGCGGCCAAGCCATGAACCCACCAGATTGGCACTGTCCGGAACTTGCTCGCCGATGGTAACCGTACTGTTTCCGCTGAGCACGCCCAGAAAGCAGGCCTCGTTGGTTTCGGAAGCCAGGCCTTCCAAGGCAGTGAGGCCGTCAGTCTTCAGCCGCTGCTCAGTTACCAATTGGGCGTCTGTCAGGATGGACCAGTCCAAGCTGTATTCACGCTGCCCGGTACGCCTGAGGAAACCTTCCTGCTGTGCACCTTTAAGGCTCCGCGACACTTGACTACGGTCCTTGTCCAGGCGGGCTGCGATGTCAGCCACCGTGCCGCCGTCGAATCCCTCGGCATGACGTGCCCCCCCCACCGCAAGGAGGGCCATCATTCCACGGCCCATGCTGGAGGTCTTTGACATGGATCGATTCTAGCCACCCGGCCGAGGCGCGCGTGTATGGGATGGAAGTTCTAGTGGATGGAGAAGACGCGAGCCGGGAAGCCACTTCCCTCGAGCGGTTTTGCCCACGTTGCGATCAGGCGGCCCCCCGCCTCAGGAACGTGATCCAGGTTGGCCATTAGTTCGATCTGCATTTGTCCTGGACGAGGACATAGGTTTCCAAGCTGAAGTCCTTGCGGGAGGTAGCCATTCCAGGGTCGGTGTCAGTTTGTTCGTGGCCGACGGCGGTGACGTGGCACTTTTCGATCAGGTACTCCAGGACGTCCCGAGACCACCCGGGAGTATGGCTTATTCCGGCGTCGTCGACGTTCGCCATTGCTGCGGTGTCAGGCCAGCGGCGGCTCCATCCAGTGCGCAGGGCCACGAATGCACCTGCCGGGATTTTCCCGTTACGCGATTCCCATTGCAGGACATCGTCCACACTGGGCGTGGCATCCGGGTCGGCCAGGACCCGGTTGCTGATGTCCAGGACAACCAATGGCAACACCATGTCCTCGACGGGAAGCTGATCGAGCGTCCGCCCGCCACGGACAAAATGCGACGGCGGATCCACGTGGGTGCCCCCCCACTGGCCCACTATTGAATACCTGTGGGCAGTGAAACCGTCACCCTTCTCCAGATCGAAGAGGGTTTCCCTGGCCTCGTCCGGGAATGCCGGAAAGCGGGGGCTGGCCCGGATGAAAGGCATGGGTCAGGTCGGTGAAAGTTCTGTTGAGGAGAAGTGGCGCCAAGTCCTGCCATAGGGGGGGAGCTCATGATGCCAGCCTCGTTTCGACCTGAGCGGCGCTGCTGGAGACACTGAGTGGTCCCGAGACTTCGATGACGGGAACTTCCCACGGGTGGATGTCGACTATCCGTTGAACGAGTGCTTGGACAGCGGACTGATCCAGGGCGTCGTCAAAGTAGGTGGTGAACACGAACGTGGGTGAGATTGTTCGCTGACCTACGGTGCCCAGCGTGGGGGTTGGCGCCCTCGGCCACGGTGAAGCCTTCGAAGCCTGCGGAAGACTCGAAGACATGGTGATAGTTACCGAAGCCGCCGAGTTCCGGTGTTGCTTGCAGTTCCTCGAGCAGGGATGTGATGCCCGCATCCGCGTTCAATGCCTGGAGGTTGCCCCCCCCGCCAGTTGCGTCATTGTCTCCACGGGAATGGGCCAATGGATGCGAAGCTTGCGCACCGCTTTGAGTTCAATGTTCATGGGGGACCCTTCCGTCAGTATGTCTTCGAGATATCGTGCCACGACGTGACGAGCATTACAAGCATATGAAAATGTTTATACTGCACACCGCTGCGCTGATCTTCACAGCCGCGGCACAGTTTCCCCCCCATGTACAACCCATAGGCCCGGCGCGTTTCATGGATGCATGACAACTCCTCACCCCGACCACGATCGTGGCCTTGAATTCGACCTCTCCACGCTCTTGAGCCGGCGTCGCAGCTTGGGGGGGGTGCTCCTCGGTGCCGGAACGGCAGCAGCCCTGGCGG
>BBFS01000096.1 GCA_001313365.1 Paenarthrobacter nitroguajacolicus JCM 14115 | reverse complement strand
CGCCCGAACTCGACGACGTCACGGACGCTGAGGCCGTGCGGCACCGGCCGGCTTTGCGAAAGCAACGTCACGTGCCTGGCGAAATCACTGCGCTTCATCATCAACGCATCTGACACTTCGCCGTCGGCAGGTTTGACCGTTACGGTGCCGGAAGAAGCCTCGTGCAACCGGGCCAGCGCACGAAGCAGGGTGGACTTGCCACTGCCGTTCGGGCCTACCAGGCAACTATGCGCCCCGGCTCCAAGCGGAGCCCTGCGCCATGGACCACGTCCTTGTCCCCATAACGGAGGACCAGGTCAGTGGCCTCGAGCCCCCCCGAGAGTTCAGTCAGTTCAATCACAAAATGAAAGATTAGCTTAGGCTTACCTAATTTTCGAAAACGTGTCAGAGAAAGTCCGCACATGCCTGCCTGGGTTGGAGTCAGCGACGTGCAAGGCTTGTTCCATGGACCTGGAAATCTCCCCTTCGCTGACGATCCCCGCCGCGGAACTCCATTGGCGATTCGCCCGCTCCTCCGGACCGGGCGGTCAACACGTCAACACCACGGACAGCCGGGCCGAATTGATGTGGAACGTTACCGGTTCTGCCGCCCTGACAGATGAGCAGCGGTCGTTGCTGCTCAAACGCCTGGGGGCGAAAACTCGTCGGCGGTACCATCACTGTGACCGCATCCGAGGAACGATCCCAGCTGCGTAATCGCGAGATCGCCATGGCCAAGCTCGCTGATCTGATAAGAGCAGGCCTCGTCCCCCCCGAGTCCGTCCGCCGTGCCTCAAAACCCACCCGCGGTTCCGCCAGGCGCCACCGAGTAGCGAAAGAACTCAGGTCTGCCACCAAACAACAACGACGTCGACCTGCCGCCGAGTAGCCCCGGGCGTTCCTTCGGGCGAAAGTGATTAAGTAGTACTGATTTCGACCCACTGCGAACGCCACTCCGGGGGGGCCTGGAATGCCTCACTCCAGTAGGCAGTCTCCTTGGCTATCCTTCCATCGCGAAATTCGAAGATGAAGACTGTTTCATAGGTGGGTCCGCCGTAGTCCAGCCGTGCCTCAGCCACCACCAGGTTCCCACCGCTGAGCAGGCGCCGGGGTGTGATGGTGGGCAGCTGCGGAAAAGCGTTGTAGATTCCCCTGCGATTCCCGGCGCCGCGTACCACTTCCCCCCCGGATTGGGGCCAATGCATCACGGCGTCGTCGTGGAAAAGCTCATCCATGACTTCGATGTGGCGATCGTTGATGCAGTCGATCAGCCGCTTGACTATTTTTTCGTTGGCGTCCTGTTCATTGACGCCTTGTTCATTCACCATTTGTCCAGCCATGATCGGCATTGTCCTCTTGGGGGGGACCGGATTGCGCCATGGCTTACTGCCGCCGGTTCAGGTTTTCTTGATCAGGTGACGCGTCGACTTCTCCAGGGCGACATGGGTAGCTGGATCTGAAGCTGACCTTGCCACTGGAACCGAACCAGCTGATGCTACCTCCCTGGTAGTCCTGCATGACGGTGCCGGCTGAAACGTACTCATCGGAGATCGGGTAACCGAGCTTGCCCTTCTCGAACCCGTGCTGGCCCAGAGGTTGCGAATCGCACCCATGCTGAGGTGTGCGCCGCTGGCAGGCGAGTAGTAGATGGACCCGTTTTCGTACGCCTGTCCGACGCCACCGTTCACCATGCCTCGGATTTCGTCCGTGAGCGGGTACCCCCAAAATCCCCCGCCTCGTAGCCGAGGGAGGCCCATTTGCGGCGGATCAAGCCAGTACTGACGTGTGCTCCGGTTGCCGGCGTGAAGTAGATTGAGCCACCTTCGTATGCTTGACCGATGCCGCCTTTGGCCATGCCGGATATCTCATCCGTGGTTGGGTAGCCGACGTAGCCTCTTTCGTACCCGGCGGCACCCCCCCACGCAGCACGGATGGCACCCATACTGACGTGCGCCCCTGTGCTGCCGCCCCCCCAGTAGATGGATCCGTTCTGATAGGCCTGGCCCAAGGCCCCCCCCGGGTCATCCGTATCTCATCGGACGCCGGGTAACCGAGGAATCCGTTTTCAAAGCCTGTTGAACCCCCCACTTGCCGCGTATCACTCCTGTGCTGAAGTAGGTGCCGGACAGCGGCGAGTGATAGATGGAGCCATATTGGAAAGCTTGGCCGGCTCCACCATTTTTGAGGCCATACATCTCGTTGCTGATGGGATCACCGGCGTAGGCGGGCCCACCGATTGCGGCGTACTTGTTGGTGATTGCCCCCCCGAACGGTGAGCTGCTGTAGGGAGTAAAGACGTCGTCCACGGCGCCCATGATGATGCGGTCACCGGGCCGGTTCGTCTTCAGGAGTTGGGTTACGGTCCCCAAGTGCGTTGAAATGCAGCCAGCGCTCGGGACGTTGCCGGCGTGGAAGAAGATGGCATAGGACGCCCCCCCCTGGACAGTAGGCATGTCCGGGTACCGGTTCCAGTTGATCACCGCGGCATGCTCGTAGAACCCTTGATTCATGTATGTCCAAAGGTTCTCGTCGGATTCGCCGCCCAGCCCCCCCTCGAAATACTGGTTATAGGTGGGTCCATGTTCACCTCCCCAGCGGGAATTGGGATTCACTGTGTAGTACTTCAACGCGGTCCCCCCCGGATTGGACCGGCCCAAGGCCTCCGTGAAACTGAAGCTTCCGGTGGGAGACTTCCAAGTGTCTTCCCACGCCAGGTTCTGCGCCGAGAACCCCCTTGGAACCGGCGAACCCGGTGGTTTGCCACTCCTGTGCGTACCCGCTCCCCCCCGCCCGTACACAACCCGTGATGACAACAGCCGACTGTGAGCGGTCTGTCGCAGTGGCGAACGTGACACGATTGGCCGCGTATGACGGGAACTTCACCTGCCCGGCACTGAGCCGCTGACAGGGGGTTGTACACCTGCGGGCCCGCCTCTGCTGGAACCGCGAACACCAGCGACGATGCCGCCAGAGTTGCGGCGAGGAACCAGGCGGACACTATTTTTCTGATCACGAGTCTTCCCCCCAACGAGACAATCAAGCGAAAGATTCACAATGAAACTTTCAAGGCAGCGCGAACGCCCCCGGACAAAAGGTTATGGGACCGCCTGGCAAGTTCCCCACATGGCCACAGCGAATCGCGTTGGTTACTGGCGCCGGATAGAGTCGTTCCAATGGACAGCAAACTGACAATTGCCCGGCACCAAGCTTCCACCCAAGGGTCAGCACAGTCTGCCGACACTGAGGATGGGTTCGTCAGGGTCCGAGGAGCCCGCGAGAACAACCTCCGTAACGTGGACGTGGACGTGCCCCGTGATGCAATTGTCGCCTTCACAGGAGTTTCAGGATCCGGGAAATCGTCCCTGGCGTTCGGCACGATCTTTGCCGAAGCCCAGCGCCGCTACTTCGAGTCCGTGGCCCCCCCGTACGCGCGGCGCCTCATCCAACAGGGCCACAATCCCAAGGTGGAAGCGATCACAGGGCTGCCACCCGCCGTCGCCCTCCAACAGCGCCGGGGGGGAACGGCCACCGCCCGTTCCAGCGTTGGCACTCTGACTACGCTGTCCAATTCCCTGCGAATGCTCTTCTCACGAGCCGGGAGCTATCCGGAAGGGGGGGCGCGGCCATTGGACTCCGACGCCTTCTCCCCCCCAACACTTCCGCCGGTGCTTGCCCCGAGTGCCACGGACTGGGAGTCGCCCACACGGTCACGGAAGAGTCCTTGGTTCCCGACCCGTCCCTCAGCATCCGTGAGGGTGCCATCGCCGCGTGGCCCGGGGCTTGGCAAGGCAAGAATCTCCGCGACATCCTCACGCATCTTGGTTACGACGTCGACACGCCATGGAGGAAGCTCCCCAGGAAGGACCGCGACTGGATCCTCTTCACCGAAGAACAGCCCGTAGTGGAAGTAACGCCGCAACGGGACCGCGTCGCCAAGCCCTACAAGGGCCGGTTCTGGAGCGCCAAAAGCTATGTGCTCCACACCCTTGCAGACTCGAAAAGCACGACGATGCGTGACAGGGTGCTGCGCTTCATGGAAAGCGGGCGCTGCCCGCAATGTGGCGGCAGCGGGCTCCGGCCGGAAGCACTGGCTGTGACCTTCGCCGGCAAGACCATCGCTGAGCTCAACGCGCTGCCGATGACCGACCTGGCCAACATCATCCGCCCCACCACGGAATTGACGGCCGCCGGCACAGCATCACGGACCGGGACCTCCGGTGAAACCAACGAGGTGGCCGTCGCCATTACCCGCGACTTACTAAACCGGGTCACGGTGCTTTTGGATCTGGGCCTGGGTTACCTCGCGCTGGGTCGTCCAACACCAACCCTCTCTCCCGGCGAGATGCAACGCCTCAGGATCGCCACCCAGCTGCGTTCCGGGCTTTTCGGCGTCATATACGTGCTTGATGAACCATCTGCAGGACTGCACCCGGCCGATGCCGAGCCGCTCCTCGCTGTGCTGGACCAGCTCAAGAGCTCAGGCAACTCTGTGTTCGTGGTGGAGCACAACATGGACTTCGTTAAGGCAGCCGATTGGCTTGTCGATGTCGGACCCCACGCGGGCGATGGCGGAGGGCAGGTCCTGTACAGCGGTCCCGTGGCAGGACTTGCTGACGTACAGGATTCCATCACGCGGCCGTTCCTGTTCCCTGACAGCCACAACCCGAATCCACCCAAAGAGACCCGTCCATCAAAAGAACCCCGCCAGCCGAACGAGTGGCTCAAGCTTCAGAACATTAACCGTCACAACCTTCGGGACTTGGAGGCTGAGTTCCCGTTAGGCGTGCTCACGGCGGTGACTGGCGTGTCCGGCTCGGGTAAGTCTTCCCTGGTCAGCCACGTTCTCGCCGAGGTTGTCGGGGGGGCCGAGCTGCACCCCCGAAGGAGACGATGCGCACGAGGCGAACACTGTGGGCCTGGTATCCGGGCTCCACCAGCTCGACCGGCTCGTCAAGGTGGACCAGAAGCCCATCGGGCGGACCCCTCGCTCCAACCTGGCCACCTACACCGGGCTCTTTGACGGAGTCGGAAGGAGTTCGCAGCCACTGAGGAAGCCCGTGCCCGTGGCTTCGGGGGGGCTGGCCGGTTCTCCTTCAATGTGGCCGGCGGCCGTTGCGAGACCTGCCTCGGAGAAGGGTTCGTGGCAGTGGAACTACTGTTCCTCCCCCGGGAGTTACGGTCCCTGCCCCGAATGCCACGGTTCGCGGTTCAATCCCGAAACCCTGGAAGTAACCTATCGTGGACACAATATTGCCGACGTCCTGGGCATGACAGTGAACGCGGCTTCCGAATTCCTGGCTGATCTTCCCGGCGTTGCCCGCAGTCTCCAAACCCTTCGCGAGGTGGGCTTGGGATACCTCCGCCTGGGCCAGCCGGCCACCGAGCTTTCCGGCGGCGAGGCCCAGCGCATCAAACTCGCCACCGAGCTGCAGCGCATCCAGCGTGGCCACACCCTTTATCTGCTGGATGAGCCCACTACTGGATTACACCCGGCCGACGTCCAACTCCTGATGGCCCAGTTGCACAAGCTGGTGGACGCCGGAAACACGGTCATCGTGGTGGAACACGAGATGGACGTCGTAGCAGGCGCCGACTGGGTGATCGATTTGGGTCCCGGCGGTGGCGACGCCGGCGGCGAGATCATGGTCGCAGGCCCGCCAGCCGTCGTCGCGCGTTCCCGAACAAGCCGGACAGCGCCCTACCTCGCTGCTGTTACCCGGCGGAGGTAACTACCGCCGAGGAATGTTCCGCAGGTTGCTTCGCGCCATGCTGACAGCCTCCCCCCCGGCACCGCGGTTAAGAACCACCTTGGACATGGCTGTAGCGAATCCAATAACCTGCGACCCCCGAAATTTTCGGCGGGATGGACAGGGCATTGGGTCGGTGATGAGCTCCACCAAGGACGGGCCGGGGGGGTGCGCAAAAGCCGCCCGGTACGCTGCCTCGATGTCCGCCGGATCCGTGACGCGCACGGCATGGAACCCCAGGCTTTGGCCACCTCTGCGTAGTTGGCGTCCGGAACGTCCACTCCGAAGTCGGGCAGCCCGTCAACCAACATTTCAAGCTTGACCATGCCGAGCGTGGAGTTGTTGAACACCACCACATTCACGGGTAGCTTGTGTGCGGCAACTGTAATGAGTTCACCCATCAACATGGATAGCCGCCGTCGCCTGACACGGAAACCACCTGTCGCCCGGGGGGGTAGGCCACCTGCGCACCAATGGCGTGCGGAAGGGCGTTCGCCATGGATCCGTGGAGGAACGAGCCGATCAGCGACGGGTGCCCAGCGGGTTGATGTAACGCGCAGTCCAGACGTTGCACATGCCGGTATCAGCCGTGAAGATGGCGTCCTCCGCCGCAACCTGGTCCAGCAGCGACGCCGCGTATTCGGGGGGGTGGATTGGCTGCTTCTTCTCCACTTTGCGGGTGTAAGCTCCCACGGCTTTGTTCATCAGGCGGTCATGCTTCTTCAGCATCTGGTCAAGGAAACGTCGGCTCTTCTTCGGCTTCACCAAAGGCAGCAAAGCCGTCAAGGTGGGGCGTACGTCGCCATGGACTGCTATGTCGACGTCGGTCCGCCTCCCCCCCAGCCGCTGTGCGGCCCTGTCAACCTGAGCCGTGCGGGTGTCCGGCAGGAACTGGTCGTAGGGAAAGTCAGTGCCGAGCAGGATCAGCAGATCCGCGTCTTCAATACCCTCGGCCGCAGCTCCATAACCGAGCAGCCCGGTCATTCCGATGTCAAAAGGGTTGTCGTACTGGACGAAGTCCTTGCCCCTCAGGGAGTGGCCTATTGGTGCGTTTATCAATTCTGCCAGGGCGATCAGTTCGTCATGCGAGCCTTCGACGCCGGCACCGGCGAAAATAGCCACCTTGCCGGCGTCGTTAATGGCGTCAGCGAGTTCCCTGACGCTGGCTGGATCAGGCACCAGGCCGCCGGACGGAAGGCGGCCGGCAATGGGGGGTCGGTGCCGTAGCTTCAAGCCCGGCGATGTCGCCGGGAAGAGTGACAACTGCGACTCCCCCGAGGCCTACAGCGTTCTGGATGGCGCTGTGCATGACCCGCGGTGCTTGCTCGGCCGTACTAATCATCTCCGAATACACGGAGCACTCGTTGAAGAGCCGGTCCGGATGAGTTTCCTGGAAGAATCCGCTGCCAATCTGCTTGCTGGGGGATGTGCGAAGCGATGGCAAGCACCGGGGGCTCCAGTGCGGTTGGCGTCGTACAGCCCATTGATCAGGTGCAGATTTCCGGGTCCGCATGAGCCCGCGCAGACCGCCAATTTTCCCGTCAACTGAGCCTCTGCAGCGGCAGCAAATGCGGCCGCCTCCTCATGGCGCACATGGATCCAGTCGATGCCGCCCTTCTTGGAGCCTCCAGTTTGCCGGACGGCGTCCACAATTGGATTCAAGCTGTCGCCGACGATTCCGTAGATCCGCTGCACGCCGGCAGCCTGGAGTTGTTCGATGAGTTGGGTGGCAAGTTCCTTGGCCATAGTGTGCAGGCTCCCTCAATGGTGGTGTTGGGCTGACAGGGCCAATATAGTCGGCCCGTCCCGTCCCCCCCACCTGTGAAGGCCCTCTGCTTAAGCTGCCAGCCGGGTCTCGAACAGGCGCTCCGCCAGACTCAACAGATGACTCGGCACGTCCGCGGCGGTCCCGCTGCTGCCGTGACCGAGGAAAACGGCAGTGCCACTGACGGTGTCGTCCATGGGAGTGCCCGCTTCCCGTATCAAGACCTCGGCACGCGGGTTCAGAGGCAAAGGAATGTGAACTGCCTGGTCGTTCAGGAGAACGTGCCAGCCACGGCCGGAAATTGCTTCAACGTTTCCCTCCACGAGTGACTGTTGTATTGCCATGGCGGCCTCAATGCGTTCCACTCGAATTTGCTCATTGAGGCGGGCAGGAATAATGAGCGCAGAGACTAATTGCCGCATGTTTTAAATTTCCGTTCTGCTGCTGGTGGCCGCCCTACCGCTGGTTTTTCCTCGGTTTGGACAAGAGGTTTTCGCTGCCCTCAGCTTTTGCCCTCTTTTCGGCCCGCTTTTCCAGAATAGTCTTCCCTGTCTTCTTCGACTTGGCGCCGCTGGGTGATTTACCGGACATTTTCCACTCCTCTATATTTTCGATATGACAACACCATACCTACTTATATTTTTAAAGCCAGTTGCAGAATTTGTGCCTCCAGGTTGGAGTCCTTTTATGCCTTTCCGTTGAACGTGGCTCTGGCTGGGAGGGCCATTGGTTGCTAGCGTGGCCGCATGAACCCGTCGAAGTCCCCCCCGGCAGAGATCCTCGACATTGCCGGCAGCGAGGTCCGCATCTCCAATCCGGACAAGGTGGTGTTTCCCGGGCCCGGGCTGACGAAGCTCGATCTGGTGAACTACTACCTCGCAGTGGCAGAGGGGGGGCCCTACGCGGTGCCGGCGGCCGTCCGATGGTGCTCAAGCGCTTTCCCAAGGCATCGACGCAGAACCGTTCTTCCAGAAGCGCGTCCCTGAAAACCATCCTGGCTTCATTGACACAGCAACTCTCCACTACTCGTCCGGCACCTCCGCCGAGGAGACGGTCATCCGCGATGCCGCAGGCTTGGCGTGGGTGGTGAATCTCGGATGCTTGGACCTCAACCCGCACCCTGTACGTGCGGAGGATCTTGACCATCCGGACGAACTGCGGGTGGATTTGGACCCTATGCCCGGCGTCGACTGGTCCCGGATTGTGGACACCGCCTACGTTGCACAGGATGTCCTGGATGATGTCGGGTTGGTGGGGTGGCCAAAGACAAGCGGCTCCCGGGGGGGGCTCCATATCCTGGTCCGAATAGCACCGCAGTGGTCTTATCGCGATGTGCGGCTCGCCGCCGAGACCCTTGCCCGTGAAGTGGAAAACCGTGCTCCCGGGCTGGCAACCGCCAAATGGTGGAAGGAAGAGCGTGGGGAGAGCGTATTCGTTGACTTCAACCAGAACGCCAAGGACCGCACCGTAGCTTCGGCTTATTCTGTCCGTTCCCGTCCCGACGCCCGCGTCTCTACCCCTCTCACGTGGAATGACGTGCGCTCCGCCCGCCCGGAACAGTTCACCGTCCACTCAGTACCCGAGCGTTTCTCGGATCTTGGCGACCCCCACGCGGGAATCGACGACGCGGCCGGCTCGCTGGATGGGCTTCTTTCGCTGGCTGCCGAGCTGGGCCCGGCCGAGAAGGCGCCCAGGAGCGGCGACGGCTCGGGTCGCCGGATGTCAACGATGCCGCTGATCGAGGTGGCCCGCACCAAGACCAAGCCCGAGGCCGAGGCAGCACTCGATGAGTGGAAGGCCCGGTACGCTGACGTTGTTTCCCTGCTGCACCCTGCCGACGTCCTTGTCGACGGGATGCGGGGATCGAGTTCCCTTTGGTATCGGGTGCGGGTAAACCTTCAGCACATCCCTGAAGACAGGCGCCCGCCCCCCCAAGAGAAACTCATCGCAGATTATGACCCATGGGCGGGCAAGGAATGGCCCGGCCGGCCAGCTTCCTGACGCTGCCCAAAACCTGAAGACGCGCGGCTAGTCCTGACCGATGGTGATGCCCGTAATCGGCGCACCGGCACGCTCGTAGGAGAGCAGTACCGCTCCTTTCGGGAACGCCCGCGGTGGTTGCGCAAAACGGAATGCCGCCGGGACTCCCGAGCCGTCGGCAAACAACCGCTTTCCCGAGCCGAAGGTGAGCGGGTAAAGGAAAAGGTTGAGTCGGTCGAGAAGGTCAGCCTCCAGGAGCGAGCGAATAAGGTGTCCGCTGCCGAACATATGGATATCCATGAACCGCTCCTTCACTTCAGACAGCTCCGAGACTTCCGCAAGTGCAGTGGTGCCTTCCCATTCCGGGCGGGTCAGTGTTTGTGAGACGACAAACTTGGGTAAGGCGTTGAACGTCTCACCGATGTGGTCTTCCTGATGCGGCCAGAACCCCCCCGCAAAGATGTCGTAGGTTTTTCGTCCAAGCAACAAGGCGTCCATGCGGTCAATCCCCCCCGCCCCCCCGATGCTTCGCCTGTCTCGTCGTCAAAATATGCTGCCTGCCAGCCTCCGAATTCGAAGCCACCGCCCCCCCTGTCTTCTTCAGGCCGCCGGGTGCCTGGTAGACGCCGTCAAGCGTAACGAACAGGTTAGCGGTGAGGATTCCCACGGTGCACTCCTTCTTCTGGCCCCCCCGGCCGGATGCCGCGGTGCTGTGGCGTCTTCCTCGAATCAGTATGCTGCTTCACCGCTCCCTGCGGAACCCGGATCCGGTGGCTCAGGGCCAGGACTTTCGGCGAAGGACTTCTGGCGCACGGAGAGAGCTGGCGGTAGCTTTGGAGTACTTTTCCTTGAAGCAGCCGAGGTACCGGAGGCACTGCCGATGCAAGGCTTGTCCACGTCACTGGTCCTCATCGCCGTCCTGGCTGTGGTAGCACCGATTGCCACCCGGCTCCTTGACCGTTGGGTCAAAGTGCCGATCGTTGTCTTTGAAATTGTTCTTGGCATCCTGTTCGGTCCCAGCTCCTGGGATGGGTGCAATCCACCGCCTTCACGGATACTCTGGCTGACTTCGGGCTGGCCATGTTGTTTTTCGTAGCGGGCAACGAGATCGATTTCACGGCAATCCGCGGCCGTCCCATTTACCGCGCTTCCGCAGGCTGGGTCATTTCCCTGGCCGCAGGCATTGGGGGGGCCGGTTTCGTCTTGGTCCCCTCTCCGGAGGCCGCCGTGATTATCGGAGTTGCCTTGTGCTCCACGGCTTTAGGCGCTTTGCTGCCTATCCTCCGGGACGCCGGCGCTTCCAAGTCGCCGATCGGTGTGGCAGTAACCGCCTTGGGCGCGGCCGGCGAGTTTGGACCGTTGATTGCTATCTCGCTGTTCTTCAGTGGCAAACAACTGGGCGTGGCATCAGGTGTCCTTCTCGGCTTCGTTCTCCTGACTGGTGTGGCAATCTATCTTGCTTCCCAGGCGCGGCACACGCTGTTCCATGCCCAAGTCACAGCCACACTGCATACCAGCAGCCAATTCGCCATGCGTTCCATCCTGTTGATTCTTAGCGGGCTGGTAGTGCTCAGCATGGTCCTGGGACTCGACATGCTGCTCGGTGCCTTCGCCGCCGGGGGTCCTCTGGAAAGTCACCATCGCGCGCGCTCCTGAAGTAGACCGGAAGGTCATTGAGACGAAGATCGACGCCGTCGCCTTTGGCTTCCTGGTGCCCATCTTCTTCATCGATACCGGCATTGATTTCGATCTGGGCGCCTTGACCTCCAGTCCCGTGACCCTGGCCATGGTCCCGCTGTTCCTTGCCCTATTGCTGATCATCCGAGGCCTCCCGTCATTGCTCGCCTCGCCTCCCGGCTCCACCCGAGCGGACAAACGGGCCCTCATGCTGTTCGGGGGGGCCACAGCTTTGCCAATCATCGTTGCCGTGACAACCATTGGCCGGGAGCATGGGTTCATCAGCAGTGGAATTTCCTCGGCACTCGTAGGCGCAGGGATGCTCTCAGTACTCCTGTTTCCGCTGCTGGCACTTCGCGCACTAGGCCGCACAGAAACAGCAGACCGTACGCTGCTCCCACCGAAAGCGTGACCCAACCCGGCTGCCTGAAGCAGCCCCCCCGGCAAAGCAACAAGCAAACGACGGCGCCCTCCCGCCGTCGGACGTTCTTCCCACCGATGCCTACGCGTCTCCGTAAATGTGTTGCCCCCCAAGCGGGACCGGCCCATAGGCTCGTATCGTGAGTGGCAGGGACGGCAAACCGACCAGCGGGACCGACCAGCGACCGGGTGAAGGAAATAAAGGCATGGCAACAGGAACAGTTAAATGGTTTAACGCTGAAAAGGGTTTCGGATTCATCGCCCCCCCGGACGATGGAGGCCCCCCCGACGTGTTTGCTCACTACTCAGCGATTACGTCGAGCGGATACCGCTCGCTGGAGGAGAACCAGAAGGTCCAATTCGACATCACGCAGGGTCCCAAAGGTCCACAGGCGGAGAACATCCAGCCCGCCTAGGTTCACAACACCAGATTCACTAACAGAGACCGGTCCGGCCTATTGGCCGGACCGGTCTCGTGGCGTCCTACGCGCGGCCTTTGAGGATCAGGTGCCAGTAGACCTGCGGGAACATATCGCGGTCCACCCACCAGGAGAGCCTGCTTTCCTTCCAGGTGGGAACCTTTGGGATGGTTGGCATGGGCCGGTATTGGGGGTCGAACTCGGCGAATACCACGGTGCTCCGCGAAACGGTGAACGGACATACGGAGTATCCGTTGTACTTTTGGCTGAGCGGTTCGCCTTTGCGGGCCGAGACCAGATTTTTTGCCAGAACCTTGGTCTGCTTGCGCAGCGCCCCCGCCGGCTTTGGAGTTGGTGGTTCCGGCAGCGTCGCCCAGTGACCAGACATTGGGGTATCTGGGGTGGCGCAGCGTCTGCGTGTCCACCTCCACAAAACCGTATTGGTCCCCTACTGCTGGCAAGTCCGTGGTTTTGAGCCAATCCGGTGCAGACTGGGGGAGGGACGGCGTTGAGGACATCGTAGGCAGGTCCTCCGACGTGTGGTCCGCATTGTTTCGGATAGTGGCCGTGCGTCCAGCGGCATTCACCGCCACCAATTCGCTGTTTGTCCTCAGTTCGATTCCGTACTCGGCAATCTTGCGGTCAAGCTCCCGGTCTACCTCGGGAATTCCGAAAACTGTGGGGGTAAGGCTGGACCATGACAACCCGGATGTTCTCCAGCACGCCTTGTTCCCTCCAGTAGTCACAGGCCAAGTACATCGGTTTCTGGCTGGCCCCCGCCGCATTTCACAGGTCCCGAAGGCATGGTGAAGATGACGGTGCCCGACTTCATAGTGCTCAAGAGGTCCAGAGTTTCGGCGCAAGCTCGAACTCGTAATGAGAGGAACCGTACGGCGATTGCACCGCTTCAGACAGCCCCGGTACGGCATCCCAGTCGTACTGCAGCCCCGGGCACACAACAAGGTGTCCGTAGCTCACTGTGGAACCGGACGCCAGCGTCACTGAGTTGGCACCTGCATCCACATTGACGGCCCTGTCCTTGATCCACGCGACGCCCTTGGGCGTCACGGGACTCCTGGCTTCGGACTGCTTCTTTGACCTGGGCCCGGCCACCGGCGATATGCGAGAACAAGCTGGTACAGATGATGCTCCTTGGGCTCGATGAGGGCGATGTCCTTGACGCCATATCGCTTCAAGCGGGCAGCCAGTGACACACCTGCATTACCGCCGCCGATGATGACTACCTCGTGTTGCGGTGCCATGCCACTAGCTCTTTTCAGTCAGTGCGGAGCCCTTGTGCGCTGCCCTGGCACCGGTCTTCCCTGACTCCACTACGTACTGCGGCTCGTCCTCGCTGGCCACATGTTTGTTGCCATCCAGTACAAAGTCACTGGTTTTCTTTTCCACGATCTTTCCGTGCGTCTTGCCCTGCGGGGGGGTGTTCCACTCCACGTGTGTTCCCTTGCTCAGTGCCATGTCCGCTCCTAGTGTGGTGTCCCTCTCCGACTTCGACTGCCCCCCCACAATAGTAAGCATGATGATCATTTGGCGATACCCGGCGGGGGCGGCCGGATACAAAGTGCCGAGGAAAGGATTCCTGATGCTGATCTGCGCAACCTGCGCCGTGGAACGCGACGAGCCTACGCCGGACGTTTGTCCCATCTGCGCCGACGAACGGCAATACGTGCCCGAGGACGGACAGCAGTGGCTCACCCTGGACGAACAGGCTGGTGCCGGGCGGAAGATCGTGCTGGAGCAAAATGAACCCGGCCTCATAGCAGTCAGCACCGAGCCCAAAACCGGTATCGGGCAGACTGCCCAGCTCGTGGTGACGCCCAAGGGCTCGCTGCTGTGGGATCCCGTGGGTTACGTCGATGACAACGCTGTGGCAGCGGTCCTCGAACACGGCCCCGTTGCAGCTATCGCCGCCAGCCACCCGCACATGTTCGGCGTTCAGGTGGAATGGTCGCGCCGTCTTGGCAACGTCCCGGTCCTGATCGCGGAGGCCGACCGCGAATGGCTCGGTCGCAGCGACCCAGGCGTTACCTACTGGTCTGGAAGCACAACAATCGCCGATGGATTGGCCCTGCATCAGACGGGTGGGCATTTCCCAGGCAGTGCGGTGGCGCACTGGGCAGCAGGAGCCGGCGGCAAAGGGGGGGTACTGCTGACCGGCGACACCGTGTTTCCCAATCCCGATCGTCGCACGGTCGCCTTCATGCGCAGTTATCCCAATCGCTTACCTCTCTCCGGCGCAGTGGCATTACGTATTGCAGCTCAACTGGAAATGCTGACGTTCGACCGGATCTACGGCAACTTCAACAACGTCATCGATTCCGGAGCGAAAGGCGTACTGCACGACTCGGCCCAACGGCACGCAGCATGGACGCGGGGGGGAGACTTCGACCACCTGACCTGATTTCGGGTTATTCCTCCGGTGGCTGCTGTCGTCCCCCCCGGCTTTCCGTATCCGCCTGTGCTCGGGCTGGTTCTCCCCCTCTGGTGTTGGTCTTCCTGGTGATCAGCCAGGTGATGAACCACAGCACCACGCCGATGGCCATGAGGCCGCCAGCCACTTGGTACTGGACGGGGTTCCTGCCCACCCATGGACCAGCGAGGAAGGCACACAGTACGGCTGCCACCAACGGCAGTTGTCCCGGGGAAGTGAAGAACACCTTCCGGTGGGGGGTCCCGCTTTCGACGGAGAACGACGCAGGCGACGTTTACCAGCGTGAACACGCACAGCAGCAGGAACGCCGTGGTCCCGGAAAGATTGGCCACGATGTTGCTTGAGGGGTCGATGCTGACGTACCAAATCAGCCCCATGGCAAGGACGGTAGAGAACGCGATGCCAGCCCATGGCGAACGACGACCCGGCAATACTCTTCCCAAGGAGCGGGGCAAAACGTGCTGGCGTGCCATGCCATAAATCAGTCGGCTGGCCATCAACATGTTTATCAACGCAGTGTTGGCCACTGCGAACACGGCGAGGAAGGGAAAGATCTTGTCGATGGGGAAATCCGGTGATCCCTTGTGGACCACTTCCAGGAGCGCCGCACCTTCAGCTTCCCTGATCTCCCCCCCAGCTCTGCCGGGGTCAGCACACTCACCACGGACACAGCCACCAGCATGTAGAGGATCACTGCGATGCCGAGGCCAGTCAACATGGTGCGGGGGAAAATCCGCTCCGGATTCCTGGTTTCCTCAACCATGTTCACGGAGTCCTCGAAGCCCACCATGGCAAAGAATGCAATGGACGTAGCTGCAGTGACCGCCAGGAACAGCCCCCCCTTGTCCTGATAGTCGGTAAAAACGAAGATCTCCTGGACATTGCCGGTTCCCTGGGCCATCACGAAGAAGCCAACCCCCCCGATCACCACGCACAGTGCAAGCACCTCAACGGCGGTGAGTATGACGTTGAACTTAACGCTTTCCCCCCCCACGCCGCGCAGGTTGATCACCGCAAGCAGGAGCATGAAGCCCAATGCCACGGCCGTGATCACACCACGGTCCGGCACATCCATCCAGCCGTTGACCTCCAAGCCGCCAAAAAAGTTCTGGGCAAGGACATTGGCGGATGTCGACGCGCTGGTGATGCCGGAGCAAACAACAGCGAACGCCACGAGGAACGTGACGAAATGGATCCCGAAGGCCTTATGCGTATAAAGCGCGGCGCCTGCTGCCTGAGGGTATTGCGTCACTAGCTCAAGGTAGGAAAACGCGGTGAGGGTGGCGACGACAAAGGCGAGAAGGAAGGGCAACCAGACGATGCCACCAACGGTCCCTGCCATGGTCCCGGTAACCGCATAGACCCCGGCCCCCCCAAGAATGTCGCCGACAATAAAGAGCAGGAGAAGTTTGGGGCCCAGCACGCGTTTTAGCTCTGGTTCCTCACCTGCAGGCGTTGCTTCCAAGGCGTTGTCTGACGTGGTGCTCATGGTCCACCCCCCCCGGCCCGTACACGGTCCCCCCCCGGACCATGTAAGTGATCTGATTTATCTCACTTTGATCCTGCGGTTAGGGTTTGGCAACACTGATCCGGTGAAAAGGCAGAACCGCTCTTCCGATCCCGGCCTGTTTCCCTATGGCCGGATACTCGAACCGTAGTACTCGGCCAGCCTGGCCAGTCCTTCATCAATTGAGACAGCAGGTGCCCAGTCGAGGAGGTCACGGGTCACTCGCTGGTCGAACCAATGCGCGGTGGAGAGCTGTTCGGCGAGGAACCTGGTCATCGGCGGTTCCTCTTTGCGCCCCGCCCAGGTCCAGAGTTTTTCCACTACTGCTCCGACTGCCCGTGCCGCACCGCCCGGCACAGACCACGACGGCGGGGGCCACCCGACCCGCTGAGCAGATGCCGGCCAGCAGCTCGCCGATGGGCCGGGGGCTCACCATTGCTCACCACCACGGCCTTGCCGTGGACGTGCTCCATCCGGTGCAGCGCAGCAACGATGGCGGACGCGGCGTTGTCCACGTAAGTCGTATCGATCAGGCAGCGCCGGCGTCGAGCAATGGCAGACGACTGTGACTGGCGCGAGCCAGGACGCGTTCCACCAACTGGGTGTCGCCGGGGCCACACAATGTGGGGCCGCACTGCTGCCACCCGGAACTCCGGTCGATCCGCCGCGAGGGCCAGCAATTCTGCCGCGGCCTTGGTGCGGGCATAGTCGCCCGCGCATGATGTGGGTCAGCCTGCTCCGCCCCCCAATCCCACGATGGCCGCGCCGGAGTGGGCCACCGACGGAGACGAAACATACACGACGTCCCGCACCCCCCGCCGTCCGGGCCTCATGGAGCAACCGGCGGGTTCCCTCCACATTCACTGCCTCAAACTCGGCCGGGCGCCCTGTGATGGACACTTTGGCGGCGAGGTGGATGATTCCTTCCGCCCCGGCGACTGCGTTGCGGAGAGCCGCAACATCGTCAATGGAACCGCAGAAGTCCTCCGCGCCGTCCACGCCCGACGGGCGGCGCTGAAAGGTTGCGACGGCATGGCCTTGGCGAAGCAATTGCCGTGCAACCTCCCCTCCCAGGAGCCCGCTGGAACCGGTGACCAGAACCCTCATGGCTTCCCCGGACGTCCGCCAGCCAGCACTCGTGAAGCCCAGCGGGCCAGGCGTCCTGTCGATCTTGGCATTGTGCCGGATGTCGGTGGGCTGCGCGGGGGGGACCACCAGCACGGCACTGACATCGACCCCCCGGCTTCGGAGGCCGCGCGTCGGACACGCCCCCCGCGAGTTGCGGCCCGGCGGGGGGGCCGGCTTTGGGAACGGGAGGCGCGGTCTCCACCACCACAACCACCGCTTGGGTTCCCGACGGTCCAACCCCCCCGGCGATGGCAGCCACCCGTACGCCGTCCAGGCGTTCGATGGATTGTTCTGCCCCGACTGGCGTCACCACAGTCCCTGGTGCCGTCACAACATGGGCAAGGCGTCCCTCCACCCAAAGTCGGCCAGCGGCGTCGAAGTGTCCCGCGTCGCCCGTGCGGTGCCATCCGGTAACGCCGGCGCTCTCCCGTTGGGTCAGCCAGAGCCTGTCATAGGCCTCCTTGACGTGCGGCGCGCTGACCAGGATTTCGCCGGTGACCCCCCGCCTCTGTCACAAGGTTCGATCCGGTTGCGGTTCCATCCGCCGCCAACGGAACAACGGCCAGATCGGCTCCGTGTACCGGCTTCCCCACGCAAACCCCCGTTCCCGGCTCCGATCACGGTCCCGGCAGCCGCGTCGCTTCCGCCGCTTGAATTTCTTCCAGGCTGATGTCCGTGACCGGAAGCGCCTCCGTCATCCCGTAGGGAGTATGCAGGGACGCTTGGGGGGGCATCAACTGCTGCACCTGTGCCAGGAGCCGCTCAGGGACGGGCGCGCCTGCGGACAGGAGCAGCTCAATGTTTTGAAGAGCCATGCGCCCTGTCCCGCTCAGGTCATCCCGGGTAGTAATGACATTACGCAACGCTGCGGGCGAGGCGAAGACCACGGTAGCGTCAATGGCGGCGACAGCGTCTGCCAGTGCCCGGGCAGTCAAGGTGCGGGGCGCAGTAACGTCCATGGCCGGGGTCACCGAAACTGCTCCGAGCGCCGGACCCAGTAAAGCAAAGGGGGGGCGAAGCCGCTACAAGGCGGGCACCGGCACGGATTCCAAAAGTCGCGGCAACCGTATCCCGCATCGCGGCCAGCTGCCCGTGGGTGTACAGCACGCCCTTAGCGGGGGGGCCAGTGGAGCCGGAGGTGAACAGGACAGCGGCGGGGGGGGCAGCCGGGTCCACACTCGTCCTTGGCACCTCACCGCCGCGCCCGGCGTCGCCTGTTGCTCCACGCCGCCCCAAGGCCGCGAGCGAAGTCTCAACCCCCAGGATTCGACGGCGGGTGGCGGGGGGGAGGTCCTGCACGCTGATGCGCCGCCCCCGGCCAGCCGAGCACCGAGGCTGCGGCAAGTGCCTTGTCGATGCCAACGAGGAAGTCGGCAGTGGCACCCTTCACGGCGCGGCTCATGCCTTTGGTTCCCAGTCCGGCGTCGGCCACCACTACTACCGCACCCAATTTCAGGCAGGCGTAGAGTGCCACGGTGAGCTCAGTGCCGGGCGGACCATCAGGCTCACACGGCTACCGCTCCCTACACCGATTTCCCGCAGGCCATCGGCCAAATCGCGGATGTTCCGGTCCAGCTGTTGCCAACTGAGCGCCCGACTCACGCTACCGTCGGGCGACATCTCGGCCACAGCGATGTCGTGCTTTCCCGGACCAGCAGCCAGCTCGCGCAGCGAGTCCCACAGTGGACGGAACGCTGCATCCTTCTCTCCGGACACATCCTTGACCGGCTCTCCGCCGACAGTAGCAACGGCCACGTGGGAATCGTCGCCACTGATGACGGCACCATGTACAGCAAGCCAGTCAAAGACAGGCGTGGCAATGTCCCGGTCCTCCGGCAAGAGGTGTCCTGCTCCTTCGAAGCGATGGACGTCTGCGTGCGGAAGCCGGCCGATGAGATCTTTGAGGTACCGATCGGAAAATATCGGATCCTTGGGGCCAGAGCATCAGGACCGGCGCCTTCAGCCCGCGCAGGCCTTCCGCTACACGGGTCAGCGCAGGGAAGCTGGGATGGTCCGCATCCGCGGGGGGGATATCCGCAACAAAATTCCCCACCCCTGCCCGGCGTCCGGCTCCGCGGTAGGGGGGGGCCATGAAGGCCCTTCCGACGTCGGCCG